>DATGHG010000078.1:0-6009 GCA_035308185.1 Thermoanaerobaculia bacterium
TCCTCTCCGAGTAGCGCTCGGGCGCCGCCAGGAAGCGCTCGCGGCAGCCACCGCAGCAGAAGTACCAGGTGCGGCCCAAGGCCTCGGCCATGTGCCGGGCGCCGGCGATCTCGACGCTCATGCCGCAGACCGGATCGATGGCCAGCGCGGTGTCTTCAGGGGTTTCAGGGGTTTCCGGGGTTTCCGGGGTTTCCGGGGTTCCCGGGGTTCCCGGGGCTTCAGGGGTCTCCGGGGTTCCCGAGGTTCCGGCAGTTCCGGCGGTTCCGACAGTTCCAGCGGTTCCGACAGTTCCGGCGGTTCCGGACGTGCCGGCGGTTCCGGACGTGCCGGCGGCGCCGCCCCCGCCGGCCGCGGCGCCAGCCCTTGTCGTCGCGGTCGCGCCGGCAACGCCGGCCGTCAGGGCGGCGCGCCGCCGCGACACGATCTCCGCCAGCACGCTCACCGCGATCTCCTCCGGCGCCTGCGCCCCGATCGGCACCCCGGCCGGGCTGCGGATCGAATCCAGCGCCGCCGCCGTCACCCCCTGTGCCAGCAGGCTGACGCGCAGCTGCGCGAAGCGCCTGGCGCTCGCCACCACGCCCAGGTAGGCCGGCCGCGCCGACAGGGCTGCCCGGATCGCCGCCTCGTCGCTTTCCCCCATCGTCGCCACCACCGCGAAGCAGGAGCCCTTCCCGGCCTCGGCGGCACCCTCGGGCGCCGGCATCGCGGTCAGCACCCGGTCGGCATCGGGGAACATCGCCGGCTCGGCGTCCGCGTCCACCACGTGGACGGTGTAGCCCATCGCCTTGCCGAGCTGCGCCAGCGCCCGGGCGATCGGCGAGACGCCGAAGATCAGCAGCCGCGCCGCCGGTACGATGGGATCGAGATAGATCTCCACGCTCCCTCCGCTATGGCAGGTCATGGGAAAGACCACCACCCCCGGCCGCCGCTCCACCTCGGGGTCCGGCGCCAGCGCCAGCAGCCGCGGCATGCCGTCGGCGAGCGCCCGCCGCGCCTCCCGCACCACCGTCGGCTGCGTGCAGCTGCCGCCCAGCCAGCCATGGAACTCGCCCGCCGCGGTGATCAGCGCCATGTCGCCGGCCTGCGCCGAGCTGGCCGGCTGGCGGCGGACCACCACCGCGAGCACGAAGGGCTCGTCTCTCCCCGCCAGCTCCGACGCCATCCGCAGCAGCTCGGAATGCATGTGAGGTCGTCCGTCTCCTGTCCCGCGTACCCGTCGCGCCTGCGCCCGGCGGTGCCTGGCGGTGTTCGCCGGTGTCTCCGGTGTCTCCGGTGTCGCCGGTATCGGCGGTGTCGGCGGCTGGCCGCTCAGCCGCCGCGCAGCCGCGCGTAATCCTCCGGCACGTCGAGGTCGGCGAGCGCCGCCGCCGGCCAGCCCAGCACCTGGGCCTCGCCGCGGTGGCGCTTGACCACCTGGCGGCCGCAGCCGCCGCCGCTCATCGCCAGCAGCTCGGCAAAGAGGCTGCGATCGTACAGCATCGGCGGCGCATGGACCCCCTCGTAGTCCGAGATCACCAGCGGCGCACCGGTGGCGCGGTAGCGCGCGGCCAGCGCGGCGATCATCTCGGCGGTGACCATGGGCATGTCGGCCAGCACCACCATCGCCGCCGCCACGCCGGGCGGCAGGGCGGCCACCCCGGCCTTGAGCGAGGAGGTGATCCCCTGGTCGTAGTCGGGGTTGATCACCACCTGACAGTCGATGCCGGCGAGCTCCTCCCGCGCCGTCTCGGCCTGGTGCCCGAGCACCACCAGCAGCGGCGCCAGACCGCCGGCCCGCGCCCGGCGCACCGCGCCACGCAGCACGCTCTCGCCGCCGAGCTCGAACAGCATCTTGTTGCAGCCCATGCGGCTCGAGGTGCCGGCGGCGAGCAGGATGCCGGCGATTTTGGAGAGGGGAGGGGAGGGGGAGGGGGCGGCGGCGCCTGCCGCCGCCTCGCCCGACGCGGCCACCACGCCCGACGCGGCCACCACGCCCGGCGCGACTGCAACGCCCGGCACGGCTCCGACGCCCGGCACGGCTCCGACGCCCGGCGCGGCTCCGACGCCCGGCGCGGCCGAAGCCCCGGCGTCGCTCGCGATCGGTGGTGCGCCGCGCTCAGCCGGCATGGATGGCCTCCCGGCGGGTCGACAGGTGGCGCGGCTCGCGCCCCGCGGTGAATGCGAGCAGCTCGGCGACGATGCTGATCGCCACCTGCCACGGCCCGTCGGCGCCGAGGTCGAGACCCACCGGGCCGAACACCCGCTCAGGCTCGCCGTCCTCGCCGCCGGCCGCTCGGTCCGCGCCGGGACGCCCCCCGGCCGCGGCGTCGAGGTCGCGCAGGATGCCCTCGGTGCGCGCCCGCGGCCCCAGCAGGCCGACGTAGGGCAGCCCCGCCGCCAGCAGCCGGCGCACCCATTCCCGGTCATGCGTCAGCGAGTGCGTCTTCACCACCGCCAGCGACCGCGCCGCGGGGGGGAGCAGCAGCTCTGGATCGTCGGGCCGCGCCACCACCCGGCGCGCCGCCCGCGGGAACCACTCGGCCGCCAGCAGCGCCGGGCGGTGGTCGATCAGCGTGACGCGGAAGCCGACGTCGGCGGCGTAGGCGACCAGCGCCCGGGCGTCGTCGCCGGCGCCGCAGACCAGCAGGTGAGGCGGCGGCGGCAGCACCTCGACGAACACCCTCGGCCCGCCGAAGGCATGCACTCCCGAGCGCCCGGCGACGCCGCCGGCCAGCAGGGCGCGGGCGCACGCCGCCACCTGGCTGTCCAGCTCCGGCGACCCCAGCGAGCCGTAAACCCCGGCCACCCGCGTCCCCGGCGACCCCAGCGAGCTGTGGACCCCGGCCATCCGCGTCCCCGGCGACCCCAGCGAGCTGTGGAGCCCGGCCATCCGCGTCCCCGGCGAGCCCAGCGAGCCGTGGACCCCGGCCATCCGCGTCCCCGGCGATCCGGCGACCCGCGTCCCCGCCTCCCCGGTCCCCCGCGGCACCGCGGCATCGCCGCCCCGCGTCTCCCAGCTCTCGCGGCAGTCGATCGCCAAGACCGCACCGACCGCGATGCCTGCCGAGGTTGCCGGGGTTACCTGGTTTACCGGGGTTGCCGAGGTTGCCGCATTTGCCGGGGTTACCGGACCAGCCGGGGTTACCGGGCTTGCCGGGGTTACCGGACTTGCCGGGTTTGCCGAGGTTGCCGGATTTGCCGAGCTTGCCGGGTTTGCCGGACTTGCCGGATTTGCCGAGTTTGCCGGGGTTGCCGGGGTTGCCGGGTTTGCCGGATTTGCCGAGATTGCCGGGTTTGCCGGGTTTGCCGGGCTTGCCTGGTTTACCGGGGTTGCCGGGCATGCCGGGCCTGCCGGCGCCGCCGCATCCACCGCCCGGGGCCCGCCCTCCACCACCGTGGCGAGCGCCACCGCCCCGTCGCCGGCGAAGAGCTCCCGCAGCGTTGCCGCGAGCGCCGCCAGCGGCCCCTCCGTCGCCGGCTGCACCAGGATCTCCACCAGCCCGTTGCAGCCCAGCCCGAGCCCCCAAACCACGCCGTCGTCGCCGGTGTCGTAGTGGCGCAGCGACGGCTCGCCGCTCTCGACCACCGCCTTCGCCACCTCGCGCACGTCGGCCTCCAGGCAGCCGCCGCTGACGCTGCCCAGGGTGCCGCCCGCATCCTCGATCAGCAGCTTGGCACCCGGCCGCCGGTAGGCCGAGCCGACGATGTCCACCACCGTGGCCAGCGCCGCCCGCCGCCCCGCCGCCTGCAACTCGGCCAGCCGGGCCAGGATCTCAGCGGTCTCTTTCCAATGGTTCATGCCCCGCCGCCCCCGGCTGCCAAAAATACCTCTCCGCCGCCCCGGATTCAAGGGCCTGCGGCGGCCCGGCCGGCCCGCTGCATCGCGCGCGCCGCCGCGGCAGCCGCGGTGGCGGCGGCGGTGCCGCCGCGCCGCACGCGCGAGCACGCCGCGCCGCACGCGTGCGCACGCTGCGCCGCGCTACCGATCGCTCCGTCGGCAGCCGGCGAGAATCGATCATTACGCCGATACGCAATGTGTGTCATAAGCGTAATTCGAGATAGAGATGAGTGTATGAACGTATTGGAAATTGCATGTTGCGCCGTGTTATAGATCGATCATGTCAATGGCTCGCCGATGGCTCGCCGCACCGGCGGCAGCACCGCCGGTGCGCGGCCCGCCGGCCGGCGGCGCGCGGCTGCCAGCCACCGCAGATCGACGGCACGCAACGATCCACTCGCAATAGCAATAGGAGTCTCGATGAAAACCAAGCAAGCATTTTTGGCATCACTGGCGCTGCTGATCATTCCCACCGCCGCGATGGCGATCCCGCCGTCGTCCATAGGCTACGCCTACGCTCAGATCTACCAGGCCAACACCACCGTCACGCTGGTCAACGTGACCCTCGACGTCGAGAGCGGCGGCATCCTGACCGCCATCAAGTGCGTTTTCCCGAGCGATGCCGGCAGCACCAAGGTCAAGGTGGAGATCACCTCCAACCCGGGGGAGTTCGAGAAGGACTTTTCCTTCACCGCCGACTCTACCTTCTTCGAGCGCGAGTCGAATGGCGCCGGGCGTTTCACCAGCGCCTGGATCCCGGTCAACGTCGGCTTCAACCAAGGCCTGCTGGTGCAGCTCAACAACACCGGCCTGGGCACCGCCACGATCAACTGCTGGGCGGCGTACACGGTCGGTCACGAGCTCGAGTGAGTCCCGCGAGTCCGCGGACCAACCTGCACCCGCGCCGTCTTGGTTCAACGCCGCCAAACCCTTTACTTCGACGAAAGGACTCACCATGAAAATCAAGTACCTCCTGCCGACCTGCGCCCTCTGCCTGCTGCTGCCGTCGCTCGCCGCCGCCAGCACCGTGGAATACAGCTACGCACAGATCTTCAGCGCCAACAGCACCGTCGACCTGGTGCCTTCGACCTCCGGCAGCGGCTTCCTGAACGGCGTGAAGTGCATCTTCCCGAGCACCGATGGCGGCTCCGAGGTCAAGCTCACGTTCACCGTCGATGGCACGGCTTCCTCGTTCACCATCGACCCCACCTACCTCGAACGCGAAGCGAGCGGCGCCGGCCAATACCTCACGGGCTGGATCCCCCTGCTCAACAGCTTCAGCGGCAGCATCCATGTCACGCTCAACAATACGGGCCTGGGCACCGCAACCATCAATTGCTGGGCCTCCTGGATGCTCAACTAGCCGCGCACCAAGGCGCTCCGGCCGGCGGCGCCGCCCGATCCCGGCGCGAGGCAGGCAGGGCGGCGCTCCCGCCGGCCAGCCCGGAGCGGCCGCCGCACGCTCCGGCTGCCGGCCCGCTCCAGCTGCCGGCCCGCCGCGGCTGCCGGCCCGCCGGCAGGTCCTCCGAGCAGGGTCCGGCGCGCCGCGCGGACGGCCGGCGACCAACCAGAGAGCTGATCGTAATATCTGCACTTTCGAATAGGGTTCCGGGCGCCGCCCGCCCCCGCGGCTGCCCATCCGCGAGGCGGGCGGCAGCACCAGGATCTGTGCTAAACTTTGTCGTGATTCCCATGAACCCAGCGCAGTGGGACTATGGGGTGCCGCGAGTACGCGCTGCTTCGGCGTTTCGAGCTTTTGCGGGTCCGAAAAGGTTTCCGCCGGGCCCCGGAGGGATGCAATGCACTTGTCCCAGGATCGTCCAATGCCCACTCGGACCCGGCGGCGCCGCTGGCCGCGGCTGCTGGCCTGCCTGTTGCTCATCGGCGGCCAATCGCTGCTCGTCGGCGGCCGCGCCCGCGCCGCGAGCACCGGCACCGCCTCGCTGCTGACGCCCCAGGGCTCCGGCGCGGTGAGCGAGGACGGCGACTACATCAGCTCGAACAACCCCACGGCGCCGGCGACGCCGCTCGACACGATCTACCGTTACTTCATCGAAGTGCCGTCGGGCCTGGCGCGCCTGCGCATCCAGATCTTCGACGCCGACGTCGGTGGCGGCGGCGCCGCCGAGGGCACCGCGCAGCGTGACCGCACCCGCGGCACCGGCACCAACCCGTACACCACCTCGGTGAAG
>DATGHG010000079.1:0-11078 GCA_035308185.1 Thermoanaerobaculia bacterium
CTGTATAAACAATGTCCTAGTGTAGGCGCAAAAAAAGAGGACTGTGCGCCAGGAAGGATCGAAGAAGGAGCTGATTTCGTTGGAGTGCACGGTTGCCGCGTCGGGTAGCTTCGGCAAGCACCTCGAGCTGGGTCGGCGCCAGGTTGGCCATCGCGCCTGTCTTCAGGTAAGACCAAGCGTATTCGACAGGATTGAGGTCCGGAGCATAGGGAGGCAGGAACGAGCAGTGCGATCCCAGCGCCTGGCGGAGAACCCGAGCCACCTCAGGGCTACGGTGAGCCTGGAGGCGATCCCAGACCACCACCGCACTGCCGGCAAGATGGCGAGCCAGAACCTGAAGGAACGCCACTATTTCGGGAATGCGGATATTACGATCTGGATGCAGCCGGAAAAAGAACGACAGCTGGTCGCGACTCGGTGGAATGCACAATGCAGCGATGGCTGAGACCTTCTTATGAGAGCGAGTCCGCTGAAGCAGCACCGGCGTCTGGCCCTGGGGCGACCAGCTGCGACGAACCAACGGCGCCATCAGGAAGCCACTTTCATCAATAAAGACCAGGGAAGCGTTCAACCGCCAGGCTTTTTTTTAATGCGGGGCCACTCTTGTTTAATCCAGGTCTGAATTCTTTCCTCATCGCGCTCGACCGCGCGCCGTTGAGGCTTCTGCGGGCTCCAACCGAGACTATGCAGCAGTCGACCGATGTGGTCGGCATGATACCGAACTCCAAAGTTAGAGTGTATGACCTCTGCGACGCGCGGACATGTCCACAGGTCCGTCGGAAACCCTGCCGCCCGGGCGCCCCGCACAAGCACCTCTTCGAGCGCAGCCTTGGCTTCCTGTTGCAGCCGACTCGGCCGCCCTGGAACCGGCTTGGCCCGCAAGCTGACTGCACCGCCGCGACGATGAGCTGCTTTCCACCGGCGGACACTTCTTCGATCGACCCCCACCATCCGCGCCACCTCGACCGGCGGCAGGCCCTGACCGAGAAGTTCGACAGCGCGTTTTCGGCGGCGCTCCAAATCCTCCGGGCTTCCTTGAGGGCGCATTTCCTTCCTCCCGCCTCAAGGATAGGACATTCATTACGCAGGTGTCAATAGCCAAGAACTGCGCGTCAGTGTCGAAGCAATCTGCGCCAGCCTCGGCACAGGCCCCAAGGTCTACGGAGCACATTAAGGGGTGATGTTTGACAAAGCCAAGATCAATGAGCTGCGACAATGAGATATCATGTTCGAACATGTCACCTGAATCCTTTTTGTATTCAATTTTTACTCATCATGCACAAGGCCGGCGTGGATTGCTCCGTCGGCGACAATGCGGCGGGCTGACTCGAAATGAGCTATGTGCGACACGCGCGAGAGTATTGCGCAGCTTGGATCATTCTTGTTGGGGCCGACTCTAAACTGAGTCCATGGACTATCCCCCCCTATGGCCATCATGAGCTGCGCTCCTCCTTTGATAGCCTATTGCCCTTTTCGCACTCGGCTGCCCGGCGATCGCCGATGCAACGGGTGCATGGGCACGTTCGTCATCGATCTGTAGGCCCCTCGCCCGTCTTGGGTTTCGGTGGCAGCGGGAGGCGATGCTCGCGCGCCGTCTGCCGTTCCAGATAATAGGCGACCAGCCGGTAGGGGTCGTGCCCGAAGCGCTCGGAGATCCGGTGCCGCGCGGCCCGGATACGGTCGATCTCTTCGTCGTCATCCTCCAGGATGGGATCAGTTCTGGGATTCATCGATCTCTCCTAGCAGCTCGAGCGGCGTTGCCAGCACGGGAACATAGATCCCGAGCAGCGTGTTGACCCGGCGAAGGTGACCGAACTTGTTGGCATTGGCGAGGTGCTGGCAATTCCAGGTCACCAGGAAGTCGCACTTGTGAAGCGACGCCAGGGCGAGGTGAAGTGCGTCGCCCGCGGGGTCCGCGGGCATGAGGCGATGACGGACGTAGGCGGTGACGATGTCGGCCACGGCCTCGGTGATGTCGAGGATCGGCAGCCCGGCGACAAGTGCCAGAGCGGGCTCCCGGCTCGGATAGTCACCCTCGCGGAGCTCGTCGAGGACCGCGTCGCTCGTGACCAGCTCGTACCGGCTGAGAGCGTGCTGCCACCAAAGCCTCGTCCATCGCCGGCGCGCGAGGGCCGCGGCTCCCGGACGGGTGGTGTGGTAGAAGCTCGGGATCGTGGTTTCGACATAGACGCGGGGCTTGAGCATGGCTCGGTCGTCGCTCTTGGTTCGAGTCACTCGCATTCTACTCTCCACGGTCTCGCCGTCGCCCTCACCTGCCGTGCGGACTCTTCGGCGCTCGCCGCGTTGGCGAGCGCCTGATCTCGACCTTCTGTCATCTCTCCGGAGTGCGAGCCGTCGGGCCCGACCCGGCAGGCGGCTGCCGGCCGGGTCGGGCTCGACGGGCCTCGGTGGTGGCTAGCGCGGCAGGCGAGAAGCCGGGCGCTTCCGAGCTGCGGGCACCGCACGGAGATGAGACCCGCGAGCGGCTTTGCCGGTCGCCTTTGCCGGCGGTGGGGGTTCTTCGCTGGTGGGGGCTTGGGCAGCCGGTTGCAGCGGTGGCGCTGGCGGCTGTTCCTTCGCCCAGCTCTTGGGGATCGGGCAGCACCGCCGTGGCCTGGTCGAGGAACTCCTGCGCCTGCAGAGTGCGCTCGAGCATTCCAGCGCCAGGGAGGCGTTGACCGAGGCGCCCTGCTGGGAAGAAAATAGAACTGTAGCAGACAAGCGGTCGTTCAGGCGGCCGTTCACGCGGCGGTTCATGCGGCCGTTCAAATGGCCGTTCATGCTGGCGGCGGGGCAGAACCCACCGCCGCTGCGATCGGCGCATTCGCCGGTCCGTCGTCCTGCCGCTCCGCTTGCCTTGACGATCTAGGCAGAGTTGAGCTATGCTTCGTGCCATGACCGAAGGAGGCGGCGCCAAGCCCATGTCCAAGCAGCCCCTGCCCCTGCTCCAGGGAACCCTCGACGCCTTGATCCTCAAGACGCTCAGCCGCGGGCCGCGCCATGGATACGCCATCGCCCGCTGGCTCGAAGAGGCGACGGAGGACGCCCTGCAGATCGAGGAAGGGTCGCTGTACCCGGCCCTCTACCGCATGGAAAGGCGCGGCTGGATCGAGGCCGAATGGGGCCTCTCGGAGCTCAACCGCAAGGCGAAGTTCTACCGCCTGACGGCGGCCGGCCGCTCCCAGCTCGAGGCCGAGACCGCGCAATGGGAAAGCTTCACCGCCGCCGTCGGCAAGGTCCTGCTGCCCGCTTCCTAGGACCGCGATGTCCCGAGCCGCCGGACCGCGACGCCGCTTCCGCTCGCTGCTCTGGAAGCCGGGGCTCGACGAGGAGATCGCCGACGAGCTCGCCTTCCACGTCGAGATGCGGGCTCGCGAGTACGCCGGCCGGGGCATGGCGCCCGCGGCGGCGATGGCTGCCGCCCGCCGCCGCTTCGGCGATCTCGGCCAGATCCAGGCGGCCTGCCGCGCCATCGGCAGCGGCCGGGACCGAGCGCAGCGGCGTGGCCGCTGGCTGAGCGAGCTGGCCCGCGACCTGCGCCTCGCCGGCCGCCGCCTTGGCCAGAGGCCCGCGGGGACGGCGCTGGCGGTGGTGGCGCTCGCCGTCGGTCTCGCCGGGGCCGCCACCGCCTGGCGGGTGGCGCATGCCGTGCTGCGGCCGCCGCCGTTCGCCGATCCGTCCAGCCTGGTGCGCCTGCGCCAGCTCAGCCCGCGGGGCGTCGACCTCACCGCGACCTGGCCCGATTACGTCGACTGGCGCCGCCAGTGCCGGAGCTTTGCCGGCATGGCCGCGCTCGAAGCCGTCGAGGCCAATCTCGCCGGCGGCGATCCGGCCACGGCGCCGCCGGAGCGCGTGCTGGCCGCCCGCGCCACCGCCTCGCTGCTGCCGCTGCTCGGCGTGCGGCCGCTGCTGGGTCAGGGGTTTGCCGCCGGCGCGGCGGCGGCGCGCGGCGATAGCCACCGCGTGGCGCTGGTGTCGTATGAGCTCTGGCAGCGGCGCTTCGGCGCCGATCCGGGCATCGTCGGGCGCAGCCTGCGGCTCGACGGCATGCTGCCGCAGCGGATCGTCGGCGTGCTGCCGCCCGGCTTCGCGGTACCACCGGGAACGGGGGTGTGGCTGCCGCTTTCACCCTACGGTCCCGGCCGTGAGCACCACCGGCTCGAGGTCCTGGCGCGCCTGCGCCCCGAGGTGGCGGCGCGGCAGGCGGCGGCCGAGCTCGCGGCGGTTGCCGCCGCCGCCGGCCGCGACCACCCGGAGACCAACGACGGCTGGAGCGCCCGCCTCGAGCCCCTGCCGGCGGCCTGGGCCGGAGCGCGCTGGACGCTGCGGGCTCGCCTGCTGCTGGCAGCGGCAGCGCTGCTCTGGCTGCTCGCCAGCGCCAGCGCCGCGAACCTGCTGTGGGCGCGGGCCGCCGCACGGCAGCGCGAGATCGACCTGCGCGCCGCGCTGGGCGGCGGCCGCGGCCGCATCGTCCGGCAGCTGCTCGCCGAGGGCCTGCTGCTGGCGCTGCTGGGCGCGGTGGGCGGTCTGCTGCTGGCCGGCGCGGTGACCACGGCGCTGCGGCAAGCGTCGGCGGAGGTGCCGCAGCTTGCCGCTCTGGCTGGGGCGGCGCCGGCGGGCGGCGACACGGCGGCGGCGGCGCCGGTGCGGCTGGCCGCCATGCCACGCCTCGATCTCGCGAGCGCCGGCCTGGTGCTCGCCCTGGCGCTGCTCAGCAGCCTGCTGTGCGGGCTGGGCCCGGCGCTGCAAGCCTCCCGGCCGGGGTCGGCGACGGCGCGGCAGAGCGCCCGCCTGACCACCGCCGGCGAGCGACGGCTCCGCGACGCGCTGGTGGTGGCGGAGCTGGCGGTCGCCACCACCCTGCTGGTGGCGGCCGGGCTGTTGCTCGGGAGCTACCTGCGGCTCGACCGCGCCGACCCCGGCTTCGACGCCGACCACGTGCTGAGCCTGCGCCTGGCGCTCAATGGCTGGCGCTACACGCAGGCGCAGCGGCGGCTGCTGGTGCGGCGGCTCGAGGACCGGCTCGACGCCCTGCCCGGGGTGGCGGCCGCCGGCTTCATCAGCACCGCGCCGCTGGCGGCCGAGCGGCCCGCGGAGCCCTTCACCGTCGAGCCGCGGCCGGCGGTTGGCGGGCGCGACGTGCTGGCCGCCGAATGGCGGGTGGTGACGCCGGGAGCCTTCTCCGCCCTGGGTTTGCGTCGCATCGCCGGCCGCCTGCTGGAACCGGCCGACGGCGACCGCCGGCAGCCGGTGGCGGTCGTCGACGCCGCGCTCGCCGAGCGCGCCTGGCCGGGCGCGGACCCGCTGGGGCGGCACCTGCGCTGGCGGCCCGGCGAGCCGGACCTGACGGTGGTGGGAGTGGTGGGCGGGGTGCGCGACGTCGATCTCGAGGCCGGTCCCCGGCCGGTGCTGTTCCTGCCCTACGAGCAGGTGCCCTGGCGGGCGATGGCGCTGGTGGTGCGCCCCGCGGACCCCTGGCGGCCGGCGGCGGCCGCCCAGGCCCTGAGCCCCGCGGCGACTGCCGCCCTGCCGCGTCAGACCGCGGCGCTGGCCAGGGAGGTGCGCCGCCAGGTCGCCGCGCTCGATCCCGAGCTGCCGCTCTCGGCAGTGCGCTGGCTCGAGATCGCGCGGCGCCGGGAAGTCGCCGGGCCGCGGCTCGGCACCTGGCTGGTGGCGCTGTTTGCCGCCGCCGCTCTCGGCCTGGCGGTCAGCGGCGTCTATGCCACCGGCGCCGCGGCGGTGGCCCAGCGCACGCAGGAGATCGCGGTCCGCCAGGCGCTGGGAGCGGCCCGCGGCGACGTCCTGCGCCTGGTCATGGGCCGGGGTGCGGCGTTGACGCTGGTCGGGCTGGCGCTCGGGACCGTGGGCGCTCTGCTGTTCAGCCGGCTGCTGTCCGGACTGCTGTACGAGATCCCCGTCACCCACGCGGCGACCTATGCCGGCGCGGCCCTCCTGCTCGGCGGCGTGGCGACGCTGGCGAGCGCGCTGCCGGCCCGCGTCGCCGCCCGCATCGCGCCGGTCGTGGCCCTGCGCCGGGAGTAGCGCGCTCTCCGGGTGATAAAGTCGGCGCCAACTCAAGCTTGCGGCACCCGGCGAAGCGATCACGCTGCGCCGTAGAACAGGAGGTCTTTCATGCCTACTCAGGCTCGTCCTGTCGTCGTCCGCCGTGTCCTCTGCGTACTTGCCCTTGGCGTCCTGCTGCTGGTCGGCTTCGTCGCCGGGCGGGCGAGCGCCGATCAGCCACACATGGTCGCCGCGCGCGACCACCTCCGCCTTGCCAAGGCCGAGTTGCAGGCCGCCGATGCCGACAAGGGCGGCCATCGCGTCAAGGCCCTCGAAAGGGTCAACGAGGCGATCGCCGAGGTCGACCGGGGCATCGAGTTCGATCGCACTCACTGAGACCGCGGATCGGAACGGGAGAGCTGATCATGGACAGACTGCATCGGGATACGTGGTACAGGTGGTTCAAGCGGTGCGGCTTGGCGGCTGCCGCCTTCGGCGCCGCGTTCGCCATCGGCTGCGCCACCGGCGGCGGCCAGCCGCACATGCGGGCGGCGCTCGACGAATTGCGCGCCGCGCGCGCCGAGCTCGAGACGGCGGCGGCCGACAAGGGCGGCCATCGCGTGCACGCCATCGAGCTGGTCGACGACGCGATCGATCAGGTTCGACGCGGCATCGATTACGCCGCCAACCACTACTAGGAAACTACTGAGGCCGGTTCCGGTCGCCGCCAGCCGCCGCCGGCGACCGCCCCCCCGAAATATCTCCCACCGCGGCGGCGTATCGCAGACAGCAAGCAGCAGCGGGCCGCGCGCCGGGAGAAGCCGCGCGGAGGGAGGCCAACCGTGCGCCTGACCTTGGTCGTACACGTCGCCGCGGGGATGCTGGGGATCGTCTCGGGTTTCGTGGCGCTCTATGCCGCCAAGGGGGCGGCACTGCATCGCAAGAGCGGCATGCTGTTCGTCTATGCGATGCTCACCATGGCGGTCACCGCGACGGCGATCGCGGCGTTCCGCGGCATCGAGACTTCGGTGGCCGGCGGGTTGCTCACGGCCTACATGGTGATCACCGCGTTGACCGCGGTCCGCCCCCCCGCCGCCGGTTGGCGCTGGCTGGATCTCGGCGGCATGCTGGTCGCGTTGGCGATCGGCCTGACCAATCTGATGTGGGGATTCGAGTCGGTCGCCAAGGGCGAGAGCACGCGGCATGGCGGTCCGGTTCCCATGCTCTTCGTCTTTGGCGCGATCGCCCTGGCGGCGGGCGCGTCCGACGTCCGGGTGATCCGGTCAGGGGGCCTGCAGGGCGCCGCGCGGCTGGCAAGGCACGTCTGGCGCATGTGTTTCGCGGTGTTCATCGCCTCGGCGTCGTTCTTCCTCGGCCAGGCCAGCAAGTTCCCGGAGCAGCTCCGCATCCCTGCCCTGCTCGCGATTCCGGTGCTGCTGCCGCTCCTGGCCATGGTTTACTGGCTCTGGCGCCTCCGCATCCGAAAGAGCTTCCGGGGAATCGTCGGCGTCAGGTCACCGGCAGCGACCTGAAGGACAGGCCGCCGGATCGCCGCTGCCGGGTGCGCGCTGGCGGCTGCCGGCGCCGCTCACTCCCAGATCCTGGTGGAGACCGGCGGCGGCATGCCGTCGCCGGCCGCGAGCCGGCCGAGGGCTCGCACCAGGTCGGCGAGCAGCGCCAGATAGCAGCCAAGCTCCTCGCGCACCGCTTCGTCGGTCGGCCGGCTGGTGCGCAGGCGCAGGGCATGAATCGGTTCCAGCCGTGAGGGGTCGATCCCCAGCGCCTCGCCGCCGAGGCGCAGCACGTCCGGGCGCGCCGCCGGGCGCTCGCCGTCGCGGGCGTAGAGGACGGTTTCGAGGATCGCCACCAGCCGCGGCAAGCTCTGGACGATGCCCGCCCACAGCAGGTCGGCGTCGGTGCCACGGTCCAGGATGCGATGGCGCAGTCGGATCTCGAGGTTCTTGAGCTCCTGCAGCGCCGCGAAGCGCAGGCCGCGCGGCGAGATCTCGAGGCGATCGAGGTGCACGTCGCCGTAGAGCAGGCGGTGGGTGAGCCGGATCTCGAGCAAGCGGGCGGGGAAGAGGTTGGCGTCCACCCGCAGCTCGCCGGGCGTGGCGACGAACGAGGAGACCTGCGATTGACGCTGCGCGGAGGTGAGCACCGGCGCCAGCGGCAGCAGCGCCGAGAGCGTGGCGTTGGCCACCACCACCAGCACGTTGAGCTCGGCCACGCCCGAAGCCTGGCGGACCTTCGCCGGCGCGCCGTAGACCGCCACGCCCAGCAGGTTCTCGCCGGCAGCTTCCTGCAGCCGGTGCACGAGGTGCGTCAGCGTGCGCTCGAGCGCCGCTTCCGGGGAGAGATTCGTCTTGGCCATGTCGTTCCAGGGTTCGCCCGTCTCTCCATGATGTTAGCAGTTGAGCCCGCACGCGGTCCGGCGCCGTTGGGATAAAGTCCTGGAATGCCCGCTTCCGTGGTGGCGGCGCCGGCGCCGCGGTTCCTCTTCGACGGCCCGCCGCAGGGGCCGACGCTGGTGCTCGCGCATGGCGCCGGCGCGCCGATGGACTCGCCGTTCCTCGCCGCGATGGCGGCCGGGCTCGCCGAGCGCGGGCTGCGGGTGGCGCGTTTCGAGTTCTCCTACATGGCGGCGCGGCGGGAGGGCGCCGGCAGCAAGGTGCCCGACCGCGAGCCGGAGCTCCGCCGTGCCTGGCTGGCGGCGATCGCCGAGCTGGGCGGCGGCCCGCGGCTGTGGATCGGCGGCAAGTCGCTGGGCGGCCGCATCGCCAGCATGATCGCCGACGAGGCCGGAGTGCGCGGCCTGGTCTGCCTCGGCTACCCGTTCCGGCCGCCCGGCGCCGCGGCGCCGGCGGTGGTGAAGCGCACCGCCCACCTGCGCGAGCTGCGCACCCCGACCCTCATCGTGCAGGGGACGCGCGACCCCTTCGGCGGACCCGCGGAGGTCGCCGGCTACGCTCTCGCCGCCGGCATTCGCATCCGGTGGATCGACGACGGCGATCACTCCCTGGTGCCGCGCAAGTCCTCCGGCCGCACCGCGGCGCAGAACCTGGCCGAGGCGGTGGCGGCGGTGGCCGGCTTCGTGCTCGGCGGCGGCTGAGGCATCAGGGCACCGGCGGCGGCGGCAGCGCCACCGCCGGCTGCGGCGAGGGCAGGGCCACGCGCTCGAAATCGCTGAGCAAGCCGACGTCGATGCTCAGGTTCCCCGCCGCGTCCGGCGGCTGGTACATGTTCTTGAAGGCGGCGCCCCAGACCACCTCCTCGGGTTTGTAGGAGGAGCGGGTGTGCACCGTCTGCGAGAACGTCTCGTCGAAGCCGTTGACCACCACCAGGAACTCGGCGCTCGCATCGACCAGGTCCTGATGGCTGAGCCCGAAGAGCGGGCTCGCCGCGTCGATGGCGTGCACGATGGTCCAGGAGAGCGGGAAGAACGTCACCTTGCGGCGTTCTAAGGCCAGCGGCACGAACTGGCGGATGCCGAGCTTGCCGCTGTAGCGGGTGAACAGCACCTGGCACTCGACCTCGAGCAGCTGGTTGCTGCGCGAGTTGACGATCCGGAACTCGAAGGCGGTGGCACCTTGGAACGGCGCGATCAAGGCGCGATCGCTGAACACCACCTTGGCGGTCGGCCGCGAGAAGCGCGCGAACAGCAGGCCGGTGGCGAGGGCGAAGACCAGCAGGCCGACCAGCGCCTCGACGGTCACCAGCAGGTTGGCGGCCAGGCCGGCCGGGCTGACGTGCCCGTAGCCGATGGTGGCGAAGGTCTGCACGCTGAAGAAGAAGGCGCGCAGGAACTCGTTGCCGCCCATGTCGGCCGCCGGAGCGCCGTGCAGGGCGCCGGGGCCGCAGGCGAGGAAGGCCAGGCCGAAGACGGCGTTGACCACCATGAAGCTGACGACGACCAGGGCCAGGAACCGGGGCCACGAGATGGTCAGCAGGTGGTGATAGGCGCTCAGCGAGGCGAGCGACTTCATGCCCTTCCGCCGCACGTTGAAACTGCCGTCGCGGTTGAGCAGCCGCTGCCGGCTCTCGCGCGCCACCACCGAGCCGAAGCCGAGGTCGCGGTTGATCTCTTCGTCGTCGGTCCGCACCGCCGGATCGAGTGCCGCCATGGGCCAGAGTCTAGTGGCATGTCCTGCCGAAATCGATAGCCGCGGCCCGGCGTCCGCGGCGTCCGCGGCGTCTGCGGTGTACGCGGGGTTGGCGGGGGCGGGCGCTGGCGCGCCGGCGCCGGATGCGATGGAATAGGTCCGGTGATCGATCCTGCGATGCGCGGCGGCGTGCGGTGAGCCCGTCCCGGGCGCGGTCCGGTTCCCGCTCGCCGCGGCGCTCGCCGGCGCCGCCGGCGCCGCGGGAGCGGCGGTTGCGCGCCAACCGGGCGTTCGAGCTGGTGCTCTTCGACCGCCTGCCGGCGGCGGAACGGCGGGCGCTGGCCGGCCTGACGCGCGATCCGGAGCACTACGGCGTGCTGCGGCCGCGGCGCGCCTCCGGGCTGGGGTTGAAGGCGGTGGATCGCGAGACCGCCCTGCTCGTGCTGACGCTTGCCCGGCCCGGACCGCTGCCGGCCTACGTGCGCGACCGGCTCGGGGAGGCCGGCGCCGCGGCAGTGGTGGCGCGGCTGGTGGCGGACGGCGTGCTCGAGATCGAGCGCGAGCCGGGGCGATTCGTCTCCGGCGCCGCCGCGGTCGGCGAGGGTGATGCGCCGGCGGCTCCCGTGGCCGGCGGGATCGGTGCGGCCGGCGACGTGGCTCGCGGTGCCGCCGGTCGGTTCGCGAGCTCCGGCGGGTTCGCGGGCCGCGGTCTCCCCGCGGGTGGCCGCCTGGCCGAGCTGTCGCGGGCCGCGCTGCGTTACGGCCAGGAGCTGGCGAGCATCGAGGGCGCCGCCGACCCCGTCCGCTTGTCGCAGCGTCTCTACGCCTTCCATGGCCTGCCGCTGACGCCGGGATGGCGGCGCGCGCTGCCCGGCCCGGCGGCCGTCCGGAGCCGGCTCGGCATCGCCGAGGGTGGGCCGCTGCGACGCTTGCTCGATCGCCACTGGCGTGAGCTCGCGGCGGCCGAGGGGG
>DATGHG010000080.1:0-16946 GCA_035308185.1 Thermoanaerobaculia bacterium
AGCGCCAGCGGCTCCGGCCTGGCCGGCAGGTACAGCTCCTCCTCACGCTTGGCCAGGGCGACCACCGGGGTCTCTTCGACCCCCAAATCCGCCAGCGCTGCCAGGGCGGCGTTGAGCTGACCGCGGCCGCCGTCGATCAGGATCAGGTCCGGCATCTCCCCCAACTCTTCGAGGCGGCGGCGATAGCGGCGCTCCACCGCCTGGCGCATGGCGGCGAAGTCGTCGGGCTGGTCCAAACCGCGAATGTTGAAGGTCCGATACTCCGACTTGCGCATCTTGCCTTCCTCCCAGACCACCAGCGAGGCGACCGTCTCGCCGCCCTGGAAGTGGGAGATGTCGAAGCCCTCGATACGGCCGGGAGGATCGAGCAGCGATAGATGGCGCTCCAAGGCGGCGGCGCCGGGAGCGATCTCCTGGCCGCGGAAGCGGCGACGATGGGCCATCTCGGCGTTGTGGCGGGCAAGAGCCACGCGTTCGGCCTTCGGGCCGCGCGACGGCAGGCGCAGGTAGACCCTCTCGCCCTTGCGCTCCGAGAGCCAGGCGAGCAATGCCTCCTCGCCCTCGATCGGCGCCGGCAGGTGGATCTCCTTGGGAATGAAAGTCGTGCGGTCGTAGATCTGCGGCACCACCTGGGAGAGCAACAGCTCCGTCGAGATCTGCCCCACCCCTTCCCAGAACAGCTCGCGCCGGTCGAGCACCTGGCCGCCGCGCATCACCAGCACCACCACCGCCGCATGCCCCGCCGCCACCTGGACGCCGTAGACGTCGACGTCCTCGCCGCCGACCGAGGAGAGCTTGCGCCGCTCGCCGATCGCTTCGACTTCGCCGACGGTGTCGCGCAGCCGCGCGGCACGCTCGTAGTCGGTGGCCGCCGCGGCCTCCCACATCTCGCGCTTGAGGCGGCGCACCAGCACGTCGTTGCGCCCCGCCAGGAACAGCCGCGCCTGCTGCACCGCCTCGGCGTAGAGCTCGGGGGTGGTCAGCGCCGCCACGCACGGCCCCAGGCAGCGGTGCATGTCGTAATAGAGGCAGGGCCGCGCCAGCGAGCCGTCCACCTCGATCTGGCAGACCCGCACCAGGAAGAGCTTCTGCACCAGCTTGATCGCCTTGCGCGCCAGGCCGCCGGGCAGGAACGGCCCGAAGTACTCGGCGCCGTCGTTGCGGATGCGGCGGGTGAAGGCGATGCGCGGCACCGGCTCCTGCACGGTGAGCTTGAGATAGGGATAGGTCTTGTCGTCGCGCAGCAGGATGTTGTAGCGCGGCTTGCGGCGCTTGATCCAGTTGTTCTCCAGCAGCAGCGCCTCGGCCGGCGAGTCGGTGACCACGAACTCCAGATCGACCGCATCGGCGACCATCGCCGCCAGGCGCGGCTCATGGTCACGCGAGAGATAGGACGCCACCCGCTTGCGCAACGAGCTGGCCTTGCCGACGTACAGGGCCTTGCCCGCCGCGTCCTTGAAGATGTAGATGCCCGGCCGGTCGGGAAGCTCGCGGATGCGGGCTGCCAGGGTGTCAGGCGGTGTCTCGGGCGGGGGCGGGGGCGGAGGCGGAGCCATGGGACGTCGAGCGTGGGGCGTGCGGCATTGGCGCCGGCCGCGCGAGCGGGCCACCGCCGGCGCCCGGCGCGTGGCGCCTGGCGCCTCAGCCGGCGTAGATCTGGATCTCGCGCAGCTCCTTCAGGCGGTCGCGCAGCGCCGCCGCCTCCTCGAACTCGAGGCGCTTGGCAGCCGAGCGCATCTCTTTCTCGAGCTTGGAGATGCGCTCGGCGAGCGGCAGCTCCCGGCCCTCCGCCACGTCGAGCAGCGGCGTCGGACCCACCGAGTAGTAGTCGAGGTTGCTCATCGCCACCAGCGGGCTGTGGATGTCCTTGAGCACCGTCCGCGGCTCGATGCCCATCCGCAGGTTGTAGTCCTGCTGTTTGTGCCGGCGGCGCTCGGTCTCGTCGATCGCCCGCCGCATCGAGTCGGTGTGATGGTCGGCGTAGAACACCACCCGGCCGTTGAGGTTGCGGGCGGCGCGCCCGGCGGTCTGGATCAGCGACGTGCCACTGCGCAGGAAACCCTCCTTGTCGGCGTCGAGGATCGCCACCACCGACACCTCCGGCAGATCCAACCCCTCGCGCAGCAGGTTGATGCCGACCAGCACGTCGAACTCGCCGCGCCGCAGCGCGGTGACGATCTCAACCCGTTCGAGGGTCTCGACGTCGCTGTGGAGGTAGCGCACCTTGATGCCGAGCTCGGCCAGGTACTGGGTCAGCTCCTCGGCCATGCGCTTGGTCAGGGTGGTCACCAGCACCCGCTCGCGGCGCTCCACCGCCTTGCGCACCTCCCCCACCAGGTCGTCCACCTGCCCCTGGGCGGGGCGCACCTCGATCACCGGGTCGAGCAGGCCGGTCGGCCGGATCAGCTGCTCGACCACCACGCCACCGGTGCGCTGTAGCTCCCACGGCGCCGGCGTGGCCGAGACGTAGATGCGCTGGCCGACGCGAGCGTCGAACTCCGCGAAGTCGAGCGGCCGGTTGTCGAGCGCCGAGGGCAGGCGGAAGCCGAAATCGACCAGCGTCTGCTTGCGCGAGCGGTCGCCGAAGTACATGCCGCGCACCTGCGGGATGGTCTGGTGGCTCTCGTCCACCACCAGCAGCAGGTCGTCGGGAAAGTAGTCGAACAGCGTCGGCGGCGGCTCGCCCGGCTCCCGCCCCGAGAGGTGCCGCGAATAGTTCTCGATGCCGTGGCAGTAGCCGATCTCCTTGAGCATCTCGAGGTCGAAGCGGGTACGCTGCTCGAGCCGCTGGCGTTCGAGGAGCTTGCCTTCCGCCTCGAGCACCGCCAGCCGCTCGCCGAGCTCGGCCTGGATGGTGACGATCGCCCGCTCCAGGCGCTCGCGCGGCGTCACGTAGTGGGTCTTGGGGTAGAGCGCCAGCTTGTCGACCTCGGCGATGGTGTCACCGCGCAGCACGTCGAAGCGGGTGATGCGCTCGATCTCGTCGCCGAAATACTCGACGCGGATGCCCTGCTCCTCGTAGGCGGGCAGGATCTCGAGGACGTCGCCGCGCACCCGGAAGCTGCCGTGATGGAGGTCGAGCTGGGTGCGCTGGTACTGCATCTCGACCAGCCGCCGGAGCACCCGGTCGAGCCCCTCGGTGGCGCCGCGCTCGAAGAACTGCAACATACCGAAGAAGGCCTCGGGCGAGCCGAGGCCGTAGATGCAGGAGACCGAGGCGACGATCAGCACGTCGCGGCGCTCGAACAACGCCTTGGTGGCGCGCAGCCGCAGGCGGTCGATCTCCTCGTTGATGGTGGTCTCTTTCTCGATGTAGGTGTCGGTCTGCGGCACGTACGCTTCAGGCTGGTAGTAGTCGTAGTAGGAGACGAAATACTCGACCGCGTTGTCGGGGAAGAAGCTCCTGAACTCCTGGAAGAGCTGCGCAGCCAGGATCTTGTTGTGCGACAGCACCAGCGTCGGCCGGTTGACCGCCTCGATGACCTTGGCGATGGTGAAGGTCTTGCCCGAGCCGGTCACTCCGAGCAGCACCTGCTCGCGGTCGCCGCGCCGCAGACCCGCGGCGAGCTCGACGATGGCCGCCGGCTGGTCGCCCTGCGGCTCGAAACCCGAGACGATGCGGAAGTCGCCCATGCCGTCCTTCCAACCAGCCGCGACCGGTGATTTCTTCCTCGGGGGGCCCGGGGCGAGCGACCGCCCGGCGTTCAGGCGGCGGTCGGCCAGCGATCAGGCGGCGATCGGCCCGGTCACGGCGGCCGGCGCGGCCGGCATGGAACGAGGTGGCGCCGCCGGGCCGGCGCGCGGGCCGGAACCGGGGGACGCCGGCGGCGGTGGCGCGGGCGCGATAGCCGGTGGCGACGACGAGGGAGGGGACGGGGGCGCGCCGCCCGGCGTGGGGGCGGTTCCGGTACCGGGAGCGGCCGGCGGCGCCGGCGGCGGGTGGGAGAGCGCCTCGAGCGCCTCGGTGAGCTCGCGCACCTCCTGGTGGGTGAGCGGCGCCTGGGAGCGGTTCAGCGCCATGATCTCGCCTTGCACGCGCTGCAGGGTGGCGAGGTCCGTCTGGTCGCCGCCGATGGAGCGGCCGGCGGACTCGAACGCCTGGTGCAGGCGCCGGCGCTCGGCCGGCGTGGCGTCGGCAGGCAGCCGCGGCGTCATGCTCGCCTCGGTCATGCGGAACACCCAGCGGAAGATGGCCGGCGCCTCGAACCGGATGACCAGGAGGCCCGCGCCCGCAAGCAGGATCAGCAGGCCGCAGCCGATCAGCAGCGGCTTGCTACAGCCGGGCCCGTCGCGCGGCACCTGGACGGCCGCGGGGTTGAACGGCGAGACGGGCGTCGTCGAAGGGTCCGCCACGGGACTGGTCTTGTATCACACCCTGCGGCCGCCCTGCCGCCGGGCCGCTATAATGGCCCCATGCAGGACGAGCCGAGAGAGCGCCGCCGACCGGCGCCCGGGGTGCGGCCGCGCCGGTGGCGCTGGTTCCGCTGGACCTGGCCGCTGGCCGTGGCGGTGCTGGTCGGCAGCACCGTCGGGGTGAGCGTCGCCGCTCTCATCCACGTGCCGCAGGTCGGCGCGCTGGCCACCTTCACTCCCAACCTGGTCACCCAGCTCCTGGCCGTCGACGGCAGCGTCTTCGCCTCCTTCGCGCGCGAGCGCCGCATGATGCTCAAGGAGGGCGAGATCCCGCCGCTGATCGAGCAGGCGCTGCTCGCCTCCGAGGACAGCAACTTCTTCCAGCACGGCGGCATCGACGCCATGGGCATCGCCCGCGCGGCGCTCGACGACCTGCGCGCCGGGCGGATGAAGGAAGGCGGCTCGACCATCTCGATGCAGCTGGCGCGCACGCTGTTCCTGAGCCGCGAGCGCAAATGGCGGCGCAAGATCGAGGAGTCGCTGCTGGCCGTCGAGCTGGAAAAGAACTTCAGCAAGCAGCAGATCATCACCCTCTACCTCAACCTGGTCAACCTCGGCCACGGCAACTACGGCATCGAGGCGGCGTCGCGCTACTACTTCGGCAAACCGGCCAAGGCGGTGACGCTGCCCGAGGCGGCGACCCTGATCGGCATCATCCCGGCGCCCAGCCGCTACAGCCCCTACCGCGAGCCGGACCTGGTGCTGCGCCAGCGCAACCGGGTGCTGCGGCGCATGCTGAGCGACCGCTTCATCACCGCCGAAGCCTGCGACAAGGCGGTGGCGCAACCCGTGCTGGTGGCCTCGCAACAGCCGGAAGAGAGCTTCGCCCCCTACTTCGGCGAGGAGATCCGCAAGTACCTCGAGGCCACCTACGGCGCCAACATGCTCTACGAGGGCGGCCTGCAGCTGCAAACCACGCTCGATCCGCGGATCCAGCGCGCCGCCGAGCAGGCGGTCCGCGCCGGCCTGCTGCACGTCGATCACCGCCGCGGCTGGGGCGGCCCGGTCGCTCAGCTCGACGGCAACGCCTTCGACACCGAGAACCTGCCTGCCGCCTTCGTTCAGGGGCACCCCGTGCCCGGCCGCTGGTACCAGGGCGTGGTGCTTTCGGCGGACCGCGCCGTCGCCCACGTGCGCATCGGCAAGCAGGAGTTCACGCTCGACGCCAAGGGCATGGCCTGGACCGGCCACGCCCACCCCGGCGACCTGCTGCGCCGCGGCATGGTGGCCTGGTTCCGCTTCGAGGTGCCGGAGGTCAAGGCCGCCAAACCGGTCAAGAACAAGCAGGGGGAGGCGGCCGCGCCGCCGGCGGCCGGCCCGGGCCTGCGGCTGATGCTCGAGCAGGAGCCGCGCATGGAGGCCGCCGGCCTGGTGATCGAGTCGCGCACCGGCGCCATCCGCGCCATGGTCGGCGGCTGGGACTTCGCGCGCAACCGCTTCAACCGCATCACCCAGGCGCGCCGGCAGGTGGGCTCGGCGTTCAAGCCCTTCGTCTATGGCGCCGCCCTCGAGCAGGGATGGACGCCGGCCGACACCCTGCTGGACGCGCCCACCTCGTTCATCGGCGCCGACGGCAAGCTCAGCTACCACCCCGAGAACTACTACCACAAGCACTACGGCATCGTGACCCTGCGCCGCGCGCTCGAGCAGTCGATCAACGTGCCGGCGGTCAAGCTGCTGGACCTGGTCGGCGGCGTCAAGGTGGTCTCGTTCGCCCACCGCTGCGGCATCCGCACGCCGCTGCCGACCTGGCCCAGCATCGCGCTGGGCTCGGCCGACCTGACGCCGCTCGAGCTCGCCGCCTCCTACGCCTCGATCGCCAACCAGGGCACCCATATCGAGCCCTACATGATCGAGCGCATCTCGTCGCCGGACGGCCAGGTGCTCGAGCAGCACTTCCCCACCGCCTACACCGCCACCGATCCCGCGGTCGCCTACGTGCTGACCCACATGCTTGAAGGGGTCATCGACCGCGGCACCGCCTATGCCGTCAACGACCTGCCGCTCGATCTCGCCGGCAAGACCGGCACCACCGACGACTTCACCGACGCCTGGTTCGTGGGCTTCTCCCCCCGCTACACGATCCTCACCTGGATCGGCTACGACCTGAAGCGCTCGCTGGGGCAGGGGATGAGCGGGGCGGTGGCGGCGCTGCCGATGTGGCGCGGCATCGTCGAGGGCGGCCTGAAGGACGGCTGGCTCCAGAAGGGCGAGACCTTCTCGGCGCCGCCGGGAGTGGTCTTCCGCGACGTCGATTACTACACCGGCCTGCTCGCCGGCACCGGCAGCCCCAAGGTGGTCAAGGAGGCCTTCGTCGCCGGGACCGAGCCCGCCCGCGAGTACAGCGCCCGCTGGTCCACGATCACCACCCTCCCCTGGTACCAGCAGCGCCCCTTCTACATCCCGAAGGAGGGAGAGAAGATGCCGCAGACGGGCGCACCGCCGGTGCCCGGCGCCAAACCCCCCGCGCTGCCGCCGAACCCGCCGCCGGGCGGCGAAGGCAACTGACCGCCGGCGGTAGGGTCCTGGCCCACCTTACGCCGGTTCAGTGCGCCGCTTTGGCGGCCGGGTTCAGTGCGCCGCTTGGCGGCGACGAATTCGTCGACGTTGTGCTCGAGTACCGACAGCGGCACGGCGCCGCTGCCGAGGACGACGTCGTGGAACTCGCGGACGTCGAAGCCCTGTCCCAGGGCCTTCTCGGCTCGCTGCCGCAACTGCTTGATCTTGAGCTCTCCCAGCTTGTAGGCGAGGGCTTGGCCGGGCCAGGAGATGTAGCGGTCGGTCTCGGTCTCGACCTCGTGCAGCGGCAGGGCGGTGTGCGAAGCCAGGTAGTCGATGGCCTGCCGGCGGGTCCACCCCTGGGTATGGATACCGGTGTCGACGACCAGGCGGCAGGCCCGCCACATCTCGTAGGTGAGGCGGCCGAAGTTGCTGTAGGGATCGGTGTAGAAGCCCATCTCCAGGCCGAGCCACTCGGAATAGAGCCCCCACCCCTCGCCGAACGCCGAGAGGTAGGAGTAGCGGCGGAACGCGGGCAGACCGGCGAGCTCCTGACTCAGCGCGATCTGCAGATGGTGGCCCGGCACCGCCTCGTGGAGCGTGAGGGCCTCGAGGTTGTAGAGCGGCCGGGTCTCGGGCTTGTAGGTGTTGACCCAGTAGACCCCGGGCTGGGTGCTGCCGGCCGGCGCCTGGACGTAGCGCCCGGCGGTGAACTTGGGGGCCAGGTGGTCGGGGACGGGCTTCACGGTGTAGGGCAGGCGCGGCAGGGTCTTGAACTCCGCCGGCAGCTTGCCGTCGATCTGCTTGGCGATCCAGGCCGCGTCCTTGAGCAGCTCCTCGCCGCTCTTGGGGTAGAAGCGCGGATCGGTGCGCAGCATCTCGACGAAGGCGGCGAAGTCGCCCTTGAAGCCCACCTGCCGGATGACCGCCTGCATCTCGCCGGCAATGCGCTCGACCTCGGCCAGACCGGTGCGGTGGATCTCCTCCGGCGACAGCTCGAGGGTGGTGAAATGGCGGATCTGCTGGGCGTAGAAGGCGCGGCCGTCGGGCAGGTCCGCGGCGGCGATGGTGGCGCGGGCGTGCGGCAGGTACTCGGCGCGATAGAAGTCCAGGAACCGCCGGTAGCCGGCGACCACGCCGTCGAGGATCGCACCGCGGGCCTCCTGGCGCAGGCGCTCGCGGTCGGCCTCCGGCATGGTCGCCGGAAAGCGCTCGAACGGCTGGTAGAAGACACTGCGGGCCGGATCGTCGACGACGTGGGCGGCGATGGTCCGCTCGTAGCCGTCGAGCGTCACCCTGGGGACGGTGAAGCCGCGCCGGATGCCCATCCGCATCAGCTCGATCTGCTCGCCGACGTAGCGCGGCCAGGCGCGCAGGCGGCTCAGGTAGTTCTCGTAGTCCCTGGCGTCGGCGAACGGCATCTCGTCCGGCAGCATGGCGAAGCCGCTGTGGAAACCCGAGTCGGCGTTGAACGGCATCTGATAGGCGCCCAACTCGAAATCGGCGATCCGGTCCTGCAGCTGGGCGCGCCAGATCTCGGCATTGACGGCGTCGGCGGCGCTGAGCCGCGAGCGGTCGATCGCCGCCAGCTCGCCGAGCAGCGCCTGTTGCGCCTGGTGGCGACGGGCGAGATCGCCATAGGTGACCGCCGGCAGCAGGGCGTCGTACTCGTGCCGGCCCACCGCGGTGGCGAGCAGCGGGTTGTCGCGCAGCCGCATCTCCCATTCGCGGTCGAACAGCCCATGCAACCGGGCCGTCTCGTCGCCGGCGCCGGCAACGGCCGCACCGGCGCCAGCGGATCCGGCGACGCCGGACCTCGGCACCACGCAAAGCAGGCACAGCAGGCACAACAGGCAGGCGGCGGCGGACAGGCGCGGCGTGCGCGGGGTACGCATGATGGGACGGCCTCCTCTCCGGTGGTGAGATTGCGCCGGGCTCGCGGCCGCGGCCTTCCCGCTCAGTCCACGATCCAGCCGTCGAGCAGGCGGATGATGCGGTCGCCGTACTCGGCGTTCTTCTCCGAGTGGGTGACCTGGACGATGGTGGTGCCCTCGTCGTTGAGCTTCTTGAACAGCCGCATGATCTCCTCGGCCTGGGAGGTGTGCAGGTTGCCGGTGGGCTCGTCGGCGAGCAGCACCTTGGGATTGCCGATCACCGCCCTGGCGACGCCGACCAGCTGCTGCTGGCCGCCGGAGAGCTGCGACGGGAAGAGGTCCTTCTTGCCGACGATCTGGAAGCGGTCGAGCGCGTCGGCGACCAGAGCCTGGCGGTCTGCCTTCTTGATGTCCTTGTAGGACAGCGGCAGATCGAGGTTCTCGGCGACGGTCAGGCTGTCGAGCAGGTGGTAGGCCTGGAAGACGAAGCCGATGTTCTGCTTCGCGATCAGCGCCCGCTGCTTCGGCTTCAGGCGATGAATCGGCTCGCCGAGCAGCTCGTACTCGCCGACCCAGGCGGCGTCGAGCATGCCGAGGATCGACAGCAGGGTCGTCTTGCCGGAGCCCGACGGGCCCATGATGGTCACGAACTCTCCCTCCCGGACCTCCAGATTGATGCGGCGCAGCACATAGCTGGCGCCGCCCTGCGCGGACGGATAGGACTTCTCGAGGTTGTGTACGCGGATCATGGTCGCAGGTCTCGTCTCTCCGGGCCGGCCGCGGCGGCCGCCCTGATCGTAGGTGGTCCGGTCGTCTCCCTAGCTGCCATGGTAACGGAACCAGATGCGCAGCAGGGTGAGGACGACGAAGGCCGCGCTCAGGCCGCCGAGCAGCCAGGGCGCCGCCGCTCCGACCGGGCGGCCGGCCAGACGGCGGTTGTAGAACAGCAGGGCGGCCGCCGGGGCCAGTGGCAGGAAGTAGCGCCCCTGCAGCCCGTCGACGAAATCGGCCCCGAGCCGCGTCCAGAGCACGTATTGCGACAGGCTGAGGAGCAGCATGGTGGCGGCCGTCACCGCCGCCGCGACCCACCGCTGCCAGACCGCGAGCGCCAGCCCCGCGTCGCCGCCGGTGAGGGCCGCCGCCAGCAGCAGCAGGCCCCAGATCGCCATCGCCGGACGGGGCAAGGGAGTGTCCAGCCAGCCGAAGTTGCCGATGAAGCCGGCGGCGTAGCGCAGCCCATGGTGCAGATAGTCGACCGCCGCCAGGCCGGCGAAGCGCAACGGCGCGCCCAGCGCCTGGCGCAGCTGCATCATCGGCTGCAGACCCGGGCGCGGCGGCCCGTGGGCGACGTACCCGCGCGTCACCCACCAGCTCAGCCCGGCGCCGGCGGCCGCGGCGGCGGCGCCGCCTGCCCACAGCGCGGCGGTGCGGCGCGCCGAGCCCAGCACCGACGGCGGCACCACGAAGATCAGCAGGTCGAGCAGGAAATAGACCCCCTTGGCGGCGGCGAGCGCGAAGGCGCCGGCGAGCAGCCAGGCGGCCTGCCTGGCAGTTGCGGCGCTCCACGCCGGGCCACCGGCGGGGCTGCCGGGAGCCTCGGCCGCAGCGCCGGCAACGCCCTCGCCGGCCGCGTCGCCGCCCGGCGGCGAGCGCCGCAGGGCCAGCGACAGCAGGCAGCTCACCAGCAGCAGCGCCAGCGCGTTGGTGAGCGCGTCGGCGGCGGCCGAGCTGCGCTCGAACATGGCCATCGGCGTCAGCGCCAGCAGCGCCAGCAGCCAGCGCTGCGCCGGGGCGAAACGCACCGCGGCCCAGGAAACGGCGAGCGCCGCCGCCAGGTTGCCGAGCCGCGCCAGGTAGAGCAGCGCCAGCGGCCCGAGCGCCAGCAGGCGGCCGGCGGCGACGGCGGCGGCGGCCGGCAGGTAGGCGACCGGCGCGTAGGGGCTGAGCAGGCCCGCTGGCACGAACACGCGGCGCTCCGGCGCCAGCGGCAGCCGCCAGGCGGCCGCCAGCAGGCCGGGCGGCAGGCGGCGATCGGGGTGCCCCGCGACCTCGCCGACCCGGCTCAGCTCGACGAGCCGCGGCAGGCTCGCCGGCAGCCAGAAGCCGATGGCGCCGTCCGGCCCCGGCTGGGCGGCGGCGGCCGCCGCGACCTGGTAGACGTGGAAGAAATGGGCCGGCTCGTCGGGCACCTCGAACGGCGGCGTCACGAAGGCCAGCAGCAGGCCGCCGGCGAGGCCGAGCGCCAGCACCAGGCGGTCGGGGGTGGTTCGCCCCGGCCAGCCCGGGCCGCTCAGGAGGCTCCGGGCGCCGCCGGCTTGAACCCGATCAGGCCGAAGTCCTGGCAGCCGTAGAGCAGCTCGTCGAGGTGATCGCGCAGCCGGTTGGCGGCGTCGGCCAGCTGCCGCTGCTCGGCAGGCAGGCGGGCGAGGTCGATCTCCGGCAGCCGCTCGTCCGCCGGAAACGGCCGCAGGTCCAGCCGTTCCACCGGGTCGAAGCCGGCGAGCTCGTAGAGCAGCCGCAGGCTCTCGGGATGGACCGGGCGCACGTGGGTCGGGTCGAGCCAGAAGTTGCGTGCCGCCACCACCAGCGACAGCGGGCTCGGCGTCTCGAGGATCAGCACGCCGCCCGGGCGCAGCGCCCGCCAGGCCAGCCGCACCAGGCGGTCGAGCTCGCCGATCGGCAGGTGCTCGACGACGTGGAACGACAGCACCGCGCCGAGGCTGGCGACCGGCGCCGCGGCCAGCGCCGCGAACAGGTCGCCCTGGCTGGCGTCGAGGCCGCGCTCGCGGCAGGCCGCCACCATGCGGGCGCTGCCGTCCACGCCGCGCGCCGCGATGCCGTGGTCGCGCAGCAGCGCCAGCGCCTCGCCCCGGCCGCAGCCGAGGTCAAGCGCAGGGCCCCCGGCCGTCAGATAGGGGAGGTAGGCGGCGATACGGCCACGGATCTCTTCCTCGGTGCCACGGTAGCGCCGCTCGAGCTCGAAATAGGCGTGCTCCTCGCGCGCCTGCGCCAGGTCGTCCACGGCAGCGGCGGTCGTCTGGCCACCAGCGGTCGCCTGGCTGCCAGCGGGAGTCGCACCGCCCTCCCCCGCCGGCGTCTCCACCCGCGCCAGGGCAGCGCCGAGGCTGCCGAGCAGGTCCCGCACCTCGCGGCGATAGCGGTCGAGCTTCTGGTCGGCGCGCGCGAACAGCGCGTCGTTGTGGCGCATCAGCTCCTCGATGCCCTCGGCGTGCAGGGTCTCGAGGTAGGCGATGCGCTGGTCGTCGCGCCGCCGCACCTGCTGGGTGTCGCGCAGGTGCTCGAGCAGGATGACGTTGAAGATGCGCTGGCGGTCCCAGAGGTCGTTGAGCGGCACCTTGACCAGCGGCCGCAGCAGCCGTTTCCAGGCGACCAGGACGCGGCCGAGCAGGCCGCGGTGACTGCGGACGGGGAACTCGCGGTCCTCCTTCCACAGCCAGTGCCAGTCGGCCAGCTCGCGCGTCGGCTCGATCAGGAAATCGTCGATCCGCGGTGCGCGGCGCCCGGCGTGCGCCGTCGGCGGGGACGCCGGCGCCGGCGCCTCCTCGGGCAGTTGCGGCGCCTGCCCACCGCCGGTGCCGGTCACCGCGCCTAGCTTCCCGGACGGTCGACCGTGCGGGACACTAGTCCTCCCGCACCACCGTGACGGTGACCTCGGCGATGACCTCCGGGTGCAGCTCGATGCGCACCTTGTGGTCGCCCAGGGTCTTGATGCCACCCTCGAGGTCGATGCGCCGGCGATCGGTCGCGAACCCCTTGCGCTCGAGCAGCTCGGCCACCTCGCTGGCGGTCACCGAGCCATAGAGGGTATCGGTCTCGCCGACGCGCTTGGAGATCTCGAGACGCAGGTCGCCCATCTTCGCCGCAACGCCCTCGGCGGCGGCGCGCTCCTGGGCGTGGCGGGCGTCGATCTTGGTGCGCTGCTGCTCGAAGGAGATGACGTTGGCGTGCGTCGCCTCGAGCGCCAGGCCTTGAGGCAGCAGGTAGTTGCGCCCATAGCCCGGCTTCACCTCGACGAGCTCGCCGCGCTTGCCGAGGTGGCGCTGGTCGCTGAGCAGGATCACTTTCACGGCAGGCCCCCTCCTAATCGGTGGTGAACGGGATCAGCGCCAGGTGCCGCGCCCGCTTGATCGCACATTGCAGGAGGCGCTGGTGCCGGGCGCAGGTGCCCGAGATCCGGCGCGGCAGGATCTTGGAGCGCTCGGGGATGAACTGCTGCAGGAGCTTGACGTCCTTGAAGTCCACGTAGTCGATCTTGTCCGCGCAGAACTTGCAGACCTTGCGGCGGCGATAGAAGACCTTCCTCGGTCGGGCCATGGGCTAGGCCTCCCCCGCCGTCGCCGCCGGTCCTGCCGGGTGACCCGGAGCGGCGGTGCCGCCGGCCTCGCCGGGGCCGGCGCCGGCCGGCGTGTCGCCGCGCTGCGCCGTCTTGGGATGGCGCGAGGCGGCCCGCTTGAGGTCCTCGTCGGTGCGCACCGTCAGGTAGCGCAGGATCTTGTCGTTCTGGCGCATCCGGTGCTCGACCTCGGGCAGCGAGGTCTTGCCGCCCTCGCTCTCGACGCCGAGCAGGACGTACTTGCCCTCGTTGAGCTTGGCGATCGGATACGCCAGCTTGCGCCGGCCCCAGCTCTCCTCCTTGACCACCTGGGAGCCGCCGGCGGTGATCATCTGCTTGTATTCCTGGGTCATGGCAACCACGTCCTCGTCGGCGACCCGTGGATCGACGAGAAACACCAACTCGTATGTGCGCATGTGGATCGAGGACCTCCCTATGGCCTGGATCAGTCCCGCTTCGCGCGGAACAGAGAGGAACGAACGCGCCGGAGGCGCGACGATCAAACCATCGCCCGAGCGCGACGATCAACCCATCGCCAAGGCGCGACGAGCGGCCGATCATATAGGACCGGCGCGGCCTTGGCAAGTGCGGCGCGACGCGGGTAGTGGTGCATTAGCGGGGTGCTGGCTCGGAGCAGCCGGCGCGGGCGGCCCATGGTGCGGGGTCAGCGGGGCCGGAAGGCCAGCACCGCGCCCCACTCGATCCCCTGGAAGGATCGGGCGCCGTCGCACACGGCCGAGATGTACTCCGCCTCATCCATCAGGCCGGAGCCCCGCACCGCCAGCTCGTAGCGCTCGCCCGGCACCAAGCGGAACCCGCCGGCCGCGACCAGCACCCACCCCTTGCCGGGCAGACGCGGCGGACGGTAGGTGGGGCCGATGGACTCCATGTCCGGAGCCTACCACCCCGCACCGTCTCTGCAAGCGCTGTAGAATCCCCCTAAGTGCGGCCAGGCTCGGCCAGGCCAGCCGCGCATCTACCGCCAGCCGGCGGAAGCACCAGCGGGGGGTGACATGGGCGAGCGGACGCAGGGCTACCTTAAGGACTACTGGAAGGAAGTCAGCCGCAGCGCGTGGTGGGCAGCGCGGCATTTCGAGTCTCATGTGTGGTGGGAGATCGGCAAGCTGATGACCCTCTTGCTGGTCGCCCTGGTTGCTCCGTCTGTTGCTGCGGTGGCTGGCGACCCGCGGGCAGGGTTAGAGGTTCTTGCGGTTGAGATCGCGCTTATCATTCTTTGGTACCTTCTCATTGTTACGCCGCCACGATTGCACAGAGCTGCTGTCCTTAAGGCTCGGGAGGCGGCAGAAGAAAATGCGAATCTCCACGCAGAACTCGCTAGGCGCCCTAAGCGCGAAGAGAGTGCACCCGCTGCGGCTCAACCCTTGGCGCGCGAGGACAGCGTTGAGCTTTTTCGCCAAGTGTTTTTCAACCACTTTCTGCCGGCAATTGATTGCGCAGGCTCATGCCTCAGGAAAATAATTGCGCTGGCGAGGTCTGAGCATGGAACGGCGCCCGCAATGGCAGCGCTTCTGGACGAGTTTATCCTGGAACGATTCTCTCAGGAGAGAGATATATTCAGTCGCGCAGCTGGTGCAGCGTTACCGGGGAAGCTCTCACTCCTGGCATTTGGCGAGCTACAGGCCAACTTCGAGACTCTTACGTGGCGCTACAACAGTGTTGTCAAGTGGATCAGAATCACAAGTGGCGATATCCTTGGAGTCCAGTGGATCGAGTCAGCGGAATATCGCGAACTATACTCACGCCACAAAAAGTTTGTTGATGAACTGAGAGATATTAAGATCCGCAATGACCTTAAACGGACCACATCCTACCTCGAAACTATCGAGCAACAACTTGCTGCGCCGCCGCCAGCAAATCCGCCATCGCCCACGGTTTCCGAGTAATGCCGGCCGCCATCGCCGGAGTCATCCTGATGCTCCTGTGCATCCGGCAGAAGTTGTAATAGGCGAAGTAGAGCGCCAGCGCCGCGCGCAGGTTGGCCCGCTTGCGGCTGAACCCGTTCGACAACCGCGTCATCCGCCGAAGGTGGCCGCGAAGCGTCCAGTTAGAACGCTCGATATGTGACGTGCAGATCCGCGCTTCGTCCGGGTCGCCGGCAACGGCAATCTTCTCGGCGTCTATGAGGCGCGGCGGGGCGTAGCGTCTCTGTTCCTCTCCGCCCTCCGCGCCAAACTCCTTGACCAGCTGCGCGTAGTCAACGCGCGAGCCGAAGTTGTACTCGACCGCATCCGGGTAGGTGTTGAGTCCGTCCGTGGTCAACTGGAAGCTGCCGGCCGTGGCCGCGCGCAGCTTCTCCATGAAATCATGCGTGTCCCAGGAGTTGCGCCGGCCGAGGTGCCAAGCCAGGACGAGCTTCGATTGCCGGTCCAAGCCGATGAAGCAAAAAGCGTCGCCGGCGTCCGGGTCCTGGATATTCTTCCTTGTTTTAGTGCCTTCCTTACAGCGCACATAGCCCCATACCTCGTCCGCTTGAACGTCCTGGACGGGCACGTCCTTGATGCGCTCGATGAGCATCCGCTCGCAGCCGGCGCCGACCTGGGCGAGCAGCCGGAGGATGGTCCGCTTCTCGACGCCGGTAACCCTCTCGATCGCGCGCACGGCACACCCCTCGGTCAACAGGTGCAGGACCAGCTCGGCCTTCTCGACCGGCAGGCGCATCACGCCGAGAGGGCGCGCCGGCCGCTCAGCGAACCGCTTGCTGCACGTCAGGCAGCGGAAGCGCTGGTTACCGCAGCGGTCGCGTCCGTTCTTCTTGGCGGGGGCCTGGCAGGCTTGGCATTGCATGGCGGCTCTCCTTCGAGCCCGCCGAGCCGTGCCATAATCACCTTGCAGGGGTCCGTTGGCTACGGCTGGCGGATCTGGCCCCGGCGAGAGTTCGTAGCTCTTGTCGGGGCTGTTTGGTTTCAGGGTGTTTCGCTCTCCTTCGACACTAGAGTTATTGTAGGGTAAATAACCCTGCAAGTAAAGAGGCAAATCAGGGAATCTTGCGCTTGACGGAGCGGCGTTTCTCGGCCTACACTAACGGCATGGCTAGACCCAAAGCCGAGCAGACCCAATCCGTCTCCCTTCGTCTCCGCATGTTCCCCGAGCAGGAAGCGCTGATCCGCCAAGCGGCCGGCCTGGCGGGGATCAGCATCTCGGCCTGGATCAGGGAGCGGTTGGTGCGCGCTGCCCGGCGCGAGGTTAGCCAGGGCGCGCGGTATCAACCGGCGGGGAAGGCAGGGGAGCAGTAGCCCGAGCTGCCAGCGATAGGGTGGGTGAGGGCCAGCGTAGGCGTTTCGCACGTCGAACCCCCTTCCTGGGGTTGCGGCGCGGACCGCCCGAGAGGTACACTTCTAGCGCAGAGAGCCCAGACGGTCCGTGTCAGGGTTCACGAAATCGGCGAGCGTGCGACCGCTCGCCGATTTGCTTTTGTACCGCGTATCCCTCCATCTCTGCAAGCCAAAAACAACGCTGGATTCTCACTATAGAGAAAATATAAGTAGTTGATTCCGTGACACTTAGAGTTACTGTCAATTGCGCCATAGGGTATCGCTCTCCAAGAGGTAATCGGCTACTCCTTCGGGTCGGGTCTGAGAATCAGTTCGAGTGTGTACAGGGCGAGTTGAAGACTGGTCCTCAGTTGCCACAGGAGCTTTCGCTCCATCGCCTCACGGCGTACGCCCCTGCCATCCGCGACCTTGAGCTTATCGGCCAGGCGGCGAGCGACGGATTCATGCTTTGGGGGTTGCGACGGATTCAAGCCCTGGACGTACGCGAGGGCGGCGCGGAAGTAGCCCCACCGG
>DATGHG010000081.1:0-9542 GCA_035308185.1 Thermoanaerobaculia bacterium
CTAGCACACAGGGCGAAACCTGGCCGGCGGCCGTCTCGTAAGGCGGCGAGGAGGACACTGCGATGTCGATGCTTGCGGAAATTCGCCACGCGGCACGGGGCTTGATGCGAGAGCCGGCCTTCACCGGCGTCGCGGTGCTCACTCTGGCCCTGGCGATCGGCGCCAACACCGCCATCTTCAGCGTCGCCAACGGCCTGCTGCTGCGGCCGCTGCCGCTGCCCCGGGCCGATCGGCTGCTGCTGGTCCTGCGCCACTTCAAGGAGGGCGATACCGACTCGGTGTCGGCGACCAAGCTCTTCTTCCTGCAACCGCGCCTGGGGGGCGTCTTCGAGCGCACCGCCGCCTACGAGAACCTCGGCGCCGGCTTCAACCTGGTGGGCGACGGGCTGCCGGAGCGCATCCGCGGCGCCCACGTCACCGCCGACTTCTTCCCCACCGCCGGCGCCCAGCCCCTGCTCGGCCGCAACTTCCTCCCCGAGGAGGACCGCCCGGGCGCCCGCAAGGTGGTGATGCTCAGCCATCGCCTGTGGGCTCGCCACTTCGGCGCCGACCCGCGCATCCTCGGGCGCCCACTGCAGCTCAGCGGCGAGACCTACACCGTGGTCGGCGTCATGCCCGCCGGCTTCCGTTTCCCGGCGGTGGCCGAGCTGTGGACGCCATTCGCGTTCGACCCGGCAACCAGCAACGAGGCCAACTACTTCAATCTCATCGGGCGGCTGCGCGACGGCATCACGCCACAGACCGCCGGCGCCACGGTCAAGGCGCTCACCAAGGGCTACGGCGCGGCCTTCCCGCGCAGCCTCGGGCCGAGCGAGGTGTTCATCACCAAACCGCTGCAGGAGCAGCTCTACGGCCGGGTGCGGCCGGCGCTGCTGGTGCTGCTCGCGGCGGTCGGAGCGGTGCTGCTCATCGCCTGCGTCAACGTCGCCAACCTGCAGCTGGCGCGCGCCGCCGCCCGGCAACGCGAGATCGCCATCCGCACCGCGCTCGGCGCCGGCTGGTGGCGGATCGTCCGCCAGCTGCTCACCGAGAGCCTGCTGCTGGCGGTCGGCGGCGGCGCCGCCGGACTGCTGCTCGGGGCCGCCTGCATCCACCCGCTGCTGGCGATGAGCCCCATCCAGCTCGACCGCCTGGCCCAGGTGGGGATCGATTGGCGCGTCCTGCTCTTCACCCTGGGAGTGTCGCTGGCCGCGGGAGTGATCTTCGGCCTGGTCCCGGCGCTGCAACCGGCGCGCGGCAACCTGCACGAGCCGCTCAAGGAAGGCGGCAACCGCACCGCCGGCAGCGTCGGCGGGCAGTGGCTGCGCCGCGCCCTGGTGACCTCCGAGGTGGCGCTGGCGCTGCTGCTGATCACCACCGCCAGCCTCTTGGTGCGCAGCTTCGTCGGGCTGTTGCAGCAGGAGCCGGGCTTCGACGTCGAGCACGTGCTGACCATGAAGCTGTCGCTGCCGCCCGCCAGGTATGGCACCGGCGCCGCCGCCGAACGCTTCGGCAGCCAGATCGTCGAGCGGCTCGAGGCGCTGCCGGGAGTCCGCGCCGCTGCCATGACGACCAGCGTGCCGCTCGAGGACGGCCCGGACCTCTCCTTCAAGATCCTGGGCCGCAAGGGGGGCGGCGACGACGGCGACGGCAACTACGACGCCGACTACCGTGCGCTCACTCCCGGCTTCTTCCGGGCGCTGCGCATCCCGATCGTGCGCGGGCGCGGCTTCACCGGCGCCGACCGCCTCGGCGGACCGCTGGTCGCCCTGATCAACCACGAGGCGGCGCGCCGCTGGTGGCCCAAGGAGGATCCCATCGGGCAGCGGATCGTCGTCGCCCAGGGCTCGCAGGACCTCGGCGATCGCGGGCCGCGCACCATCGTCGGGATCGTCGGCGACACCCGCGACGACGGCCTCGATCGCAAGCTGCCGCCGATCCTCTACGTGCCGCTCGGGCAGGTCCCGGACCAGCTGATCGCCCTGTTCTTCAAGCTGCTGCCGGTCAGCGTCACGCTGCGCACGGCGGCGGACTCGCCGGCCCTCACCGCCGCCGCCAAGCGGCAGATCTGGAGCGTCGATCCCGGCCAGCCGATCGACGACGTCAAGTCCATGGCGGAGGTCCGCGATCTCTCGCTGGGATCCCGGCGCTTCACCACCGCTCTGCTCGGCCTGCTGGCGCTGCTCGCCCTGGCCCTCGCCGCGGTGGGGATCTACGGCGTCCTCTCCTACCTCGTCCAGCAGCGCACCCGTGAAATCGGCGTGCGCCTGGCGCTGGGCGCCTCGGCCGGGCAGGTGCAGCGGCTGGTGCTGCGCCAGGGCATGGGCGCCGTCGCGGTCGGCATCGCCCTCGGCCTCGGCGGCGCCTTCGCGGTGACCCGCCTGCTCGGCAGCCTGCTGGTCGGCGTGACCGCCCACGACCCGCTCAGCTTCTTTTTCACGCCCGCGCTGCTCGCCGTGATCGCCATCCTGGCCAGCTCGATCCCCGCCCAGCGCGCCAGCCGCCTCGACCCGCTCATCGCCCTGCGCCAGGAGTGAGGCACAGGCCCGGGCCGCCCCGGCTCCCTGAGCCGCCTGGCACCTTGGCTCCACGGAGCTGCCTGGCCCAATGGGACTCCCGGGGCGCCTGGCGCCCATGGCCCCCCCGAGCCTCGAAATGCTTCATTACCATATCCATGTGTTATGGTGACGAATGTCGATGTAAGAACCTCAGGAGGTTGGTCCATGGAAACCAGAGCTTGCGGTCGCATCCTGGTCGTTGCCGTGGCGCTCGCCGCGGCCATTGCGCTGACCTCGGGAGCGCCGAGCGCCGTGGCGCAGCAGGGACAGAGCCCGACGCCGATCTACATGAGCCCGGCTTCGCCCACCGAGGGCGAGCCGTTCCTGGTCGAGGCCGATCTCGTGGTGCCCGGCGGAACTGCCGCCGGCACGGTGGACCTCGACGGCCAGCAGGACATCATCCTCGAGATCACCACCATCATCACCTCGCCGGAGCCGCCGGGCTCCCTGCAGCACTTCGAGTGGTCCGTCCCGGCGGTGGCGGCCGGCGCCTACACGCTCGAGATCTCCTCGCCCTTCGTGGGCCTCGTCCGGCAGGGCATCGCCGTCAGGCCGCGCACCGCGCAGCTCGGCCTGGTCGGCAAGCGCTTCCAGGTGGCGGTCGCCGACCAGCAGGCGGGAGCGAGCCCGGCCGCGGTGCTGCTGAGCGACGCCGGCGGCTACTTCACCCTCTTCGACCCCGGCAACGTCGAGCTCACGGTCAAGCTGGTCGACGGCAGGCCGGTCAACGGTCAGTGGTGGGTCTTCATCGCCAGCATGACCAACACCGGCTTCACCGTCAGCGTGACCGACACCCAGGGTGGGACCTGCATCCCGTTCAGCACCTGCCCCACCCGCACCTACACCAATCCCCCCGACACCAACCAGAACTTCATCGACGTCGCGGCATTTTGATTTGATCGCAGAGCCTCGCGGCATGCCGCAGAGCCATATCCAAGTGGTATACTGGTGGCCGCGCAGTGGAGCCTAAAGGGAGGGAGCTATGGACACGAGGGCTTGTGGTCGCATCCTGGTGACTGCCGTGGTGTTTGCCGCGGTCATCGCGCTGGCCGGCGTCGTGCCGAGCGCGGTCGCTCAGCAACAGAGTCCGACGCCGATCACGCTGAGCCCGGCGCAGCCTGCCGCGGGCGACACGATCCGGGTCGAGGCCGATCTCGTCTTCACCCCGGACGCCAATGCCGAGACGCCACAGGTCATCGGGCAGCAGATCATGCTGCCGATCGGCGCGCCGGTGGTATCGCCGCAGCCCCCGAACGGCACTCTGCAGCACTTCGAGTGGACACTCCCGGCGCTCGCGGTCGGCAATTACACGATCGAGGCGCCTTCCGCCACCCTCGGCTTCACGGTCCGGCCGCGCGCCACCCAGCTCGCCCTGGTCAGCGAGCGCTTCCAGGTGGCGGTCACCGACCAGCAATCGGGAGCGAGCCCGGCGGCGGTGTCGCTGAGCGACGCCGGCGGCTACTTCTCCTTCTTCGATCCCACCAACGTCGAGCTCACGGTCAAGCTGGTGGACGGCAGGCCGATCAACGGCGAGTGGTGGGTCTTCATCGCCAGCATGACCAACACCGCCTTCACCGTCACCGTGACCGATACCGTGAACAAGGACTGCCTCCGGACCGCCAACTGCCCCACTCGCACCTACACCAATCCCCCCGACACCAACCAGAACTTCATCGACGTCGCGGCGTTCTTCTGATCCGCCCCCGGCCGCCGCGCCGGTGTTCATGGCCAACGCGGCCGGCCTCGTCCTATTCCCGTGACTTCGCGCACTGTTATTCATGTAGACGTTATTCCTTGGTCTACAACAGCGGTCCAGGAAAGGAGAACCGAGATGAAGAAGATGACCGAGGTGAAGAGCCTGAGGATCGGCAAAGAGACCCTGCTCCGTCTGGGATCACGCCCGATAAACCAAGTTGCGGGAGGTGCGACCCTGACGTCCCCGTGCGTCTGCACGACCCAGTTCGTGCACATCGTCAGGACAAACCTCATCCACATCTAGGCAATTCACGGCCGCACCCTCCTGTCCAAATGTCGCCTCCCGCGTAATTCCGAAGCCGTCTGTTCGGAGACGCACATGCGGTGAGCCTGGGGCGCCGGTCCCTCTACCAGCCGCCGAACCGCGGCCAGGTGGCGAGGACTTCGTCGCCGCGCAGCACGTGATAGGCATGGTGCTGGGCGGCCGTGGCACAGGCGTGGTTGGGCAGGATGCGCAGGCGGGTGCCGATCGGCAGGCTGGAAAGGTCCGCGGCGCCATGGTCAGCCGTCTCCGCGGTGCGGGCGACGATGCCGTGCTCCTGGTTGGTTTCAAGGACCTGGAAGCCGGGGAGCAGGCGGCCGAGCCGATCGCAGACCAGGCCGTACCCGGCGTCGAAGGGGCGCCCGGCGGTGCTGCGATCGCGCGATAGGGCCATCCAGCCGGCGTCGGTCAGCAGCCGCCCCTTGTCGTGCTGGTGACCGATGACGGTGGTGAGGACGCTGAGCGCGATGTCGTCGACCGCGCAGACGCCCAGGCCGGCCATCGTCAGGTCGAAGAACATGTAGACGCCGGCGCGCACCTCGGTCACCCCGGCGAAGGATGTGGCGGAGAAGGCGGTCGGCGTCGACCCGACGCTCACCACCGGACACGCCAGGCCGGCCTCCGCAAGCGCCGCCGCGCACGCCACCACCGCCGATCGCTCGCGCTCGGCCAGGTCGCGGATCGCCTGGCTATCGGTGCAGTTGTAGGACTCGCCGGCATGGGTCAGCACGCCGCGCAGCTCGGCATGTGGCCCGGCCGCCAGCATCCGGCCGATCTCGAGCAGCGCCGGATCGCCGGGCCGCACGCCGGAGCGATGGCCGTCGCTGTCGATCTCGACGAGCGCCGGCAGGCGCATCTCGTGCCGCTCCCCCGCCGCCGCCACCGCCTCGGCCGCCGCCGCTGAATCCAGGATCACTGCCAGGTCGGCCCCGCGCCGGCGCAACGCCGCAACCGCGTCCAGCTTGGCAGGGGCCAATCCAACCGCATAGATCATGTCGGTCACGCCGCACTCCAGGAACTGCTCGGCCTCCTTGAGCGTCGAGACCGCGATCCCGGCGGTGGGGCCCGGAAGCGCCCGCTCCACCACCTGGAAGCACTTGGCGGTCTTGACGTGCGGGCGCAGGCGTACGCCGTCGCCGCCCACCTCGTGGAGGCGCCGGCGCAGGCGCTCCAGGTTGTGGTCCAGCCTGTTTTCTTCCAGCAGCAGGCAGGGCGTGGGCAGGTCCTCGATCCGCATGCGAGACTGAGCTTATCGCGCCGTGCCGCTGACCGCCTGGCGGTCGTCCGCCGCGACAGCCGCCAGCAGGCGGCGTCCAAGCTCACACGGTCCAATGGGTCGCCTGCCCGGCTGATGGATCAGAATGGACCGGCCGCGGCACCTTGCTCAAGAGGGAGCAGGGAGCCCGGGAGCTGTGCCGCTCCCGGCCATTCGATCCCAAGGAGATTGCGCCATGAAAACCAGGAAGCCCATGAAGCTCAGCCGAGAGACCCTCAAGCAGCTCAGCGCCAGCCAACTGCCGCTCGCCGTCGGCATGGCGGCGGTCACCCGCTTGCGCAGCGAGTGCTACACCTACTACGCCACCTACTGCCCCGCGCAGTGCAAGTGACCAGGCCTCGGAATCCGCCACCCGACCAGCAATAGTGCCGCGCGAGGTCCCAGGCCCCCCGCCGGTTCAAGCTTGCGCTCGGGCCTGGCGGTTCAGGGGCCGGATGAGCTCCGTGCGCCAGGCGGCCGGGTCGGCGGTCGCCTCCGGGCCCACGGCGTAGGATTCCCAGAAGTCGGGCGCTGGGGTGTGCCCCTCGGCGGCGATCCACTGGTTGAGCTCGCTCCACGCGGAACCAAGGCCCTCGTAGTCGCCACGCAGGACCGCCTGTGCCGCGATGCCGCTGGGCCAGTGCCCCGGGAGGACCCGGCCGGCGGCGGCGATCGGGGCCGCGACCGGCCAGCCGATCTCGAAGTCGAAGATTTCAGGGGCCATCCTCAGATGGTGCGAGAACCAGGGGCCGGTGGGAGCGACGCCCTGGGCGGCGAGGGCCTCCATCAGCTCACGGCGCCCCGTGCCCATGGCGCTACGAATCTCCTGGCGCGGAATGGTGAAGCGGCGAACGGCGATGGACCTGGCGGCCATCTGCACGATCCGTAGGCCGCTGGGGCTGCCGGTCTCCTCGCGGGGTGAGGAGGCCAGGAGCTCTTCGAGCCGGTCGTAGCTCGCCGCCACGCCTTTCTCCATGTCGGTTCGCAGGGCGGTGTCGCGCGCCTCCCGCGACTCGTAAAGGACGGTGAGCGTCAGCGTCGTCTCGCCTTCCCGCTCGACGAGCTCGATCGTCGTCCGCGCCTCGCCCGGGTACCAGGCCTGATCGAACCTCTCCGTGGCGACGATGCGCTCGGGCGGCGCGATCTCGCGGTATTCACCGCGCACCCCCATCTCGGTCCCGTCGGCGTCGCGCCAGAGGTAGCGGTAGGCCCCCCCGACCCTGAGATCGATCTCGCAAACCGGCATCGACCAACCCGGCGGTCCGAGCAGCCAGCGCCTCAGCAGCTCGGGCCGGGTGAAGGCGTCGAAGACCAAGTGGCGTGGGGCCGCGAAGACGCGAGTCAGCGCGACCTCGCGCTCGCTGGGCGTGGTGAGGGTGAGGGCTTGGGCGTTCGTCATCGGCGGTCTCCTGCAGGGATCAGGCGCGCTTGCCGCGTCCGGGTTTCTGCTCGCCGCTCTTCATCTCGCCGAGCAGGGCGTCGAGGCGCTGGAAGCTGGCTTCCCAGAACCGGCGGTAGCCCTCCAACCATTCCGTGGCCTCGGCAAGCGGCGCGGCCTCGATCCGGCGAGGCCGCCGCTGCGCGTCACGGCCACGCGAGATCAAGCCGGCGCGCTCCAGCACCTTGAGGTGCTTGGAAATCGCCGGTTGGGTCATCGCGAAGGGCTCAGCCAGCTCGGTCACCGACGCCTCGCCCGCGGCGAGACGGGCCAGGATCGCCCGCCGCGTGGGATCGGCGAGCGCTGCGAAGGTCGCGTCGAGACGGTCGGTTGTCACCTATCCATAACCTCACAGTTCAATAACTCGTAGGTAATGTACGATGACGGGCCGGAGGCCGTCAAGCCCCCGACCGAGCCATCCGTGTGGTCGCGCTCGTGCGTTCGGCATGGTGTTATGGTTTTCGCGACCACCAGCCCCCCATGCAGAGCTCTCGCCCTTCCGCGTCCACCGCGCCGGCTTTCACGGCCACGCCGCCCATGGCGCCGCTGATCCCGCTCGACCGGCATGCCGGCATGCCGCTGTACCGCCAGATCTACCGCGGGTTGCGCACGGCGATCGTCGAGCGGCTGATGCGCCCCGGCCAGCGGCTGCCGTCGACGCGCGCGCTCGCCGCCGAGCTCGGCGTCTCCCGCATCCCGGTCCTCGAGGCCTTCGAGCAGCTGCTGGCGGAGGGCTACTGCGAGAGCCGCGTCGGCTGCGGCACCTTCGTGGCGGCAGCTCTGCCCAGCGAGCGCTCCCCTGGCGCCCCCGGCGAGCGAGCGCTGGCGCGGCAGGCGCCAGAGGTCGTCGCGCACGCCGCGGCGCCTGGCTCCGGCGCTGCGGTCGAGACCCCCGCCGAGCCCTGGCTCCGGGGCGCCGGCGCCTTTCGCATGAATCACCCCGAGGTGGGTCGCTTCCCCGTCCGCATCTGGGCGCGCCTGCTCGCCAAGCACGCGGGCAACCCGCGCTCGCGCGACCTGTATTACGGCACGGCCCTCGGTCAGCCCGAGCTGCGCGAAGCGATCGCCGAATATCTGCGCACTGCCCGCGCCGTGCGCTGCGAAGCCGCACAGATCATGATCACCAGCGGCTCGCAGCAGGCGATCGAGATCGCGGCGCGGGTGCTGCTCGACCCCGGCAGCCCGGTGTGGGTGGAGGAACCAGGCTACGGCGGCGCCCACGAGCCGCTGCGGCGGGCGGGCGCCCGCCTGGTGCCGGTGCCGGTCGACCGTGAAGGTCTCGACGTCGACGCGGGCGTCGCACTCGAGGCGCGGCCCCGCGCCGTCTACCTCACGCCGTCGCACCAGTACCCTCTCGGCACCATCATGACCGCGGCGCGCCGCCTGCAGGCGCTCGCCTGGGCGCAGAGCAGCGGCGCCTGGATCCTCGAGGACGACTACGACAGCGAGTATCGCTACGGCAGCCAGCCGATCGCGGCCTTGCAGGGCCTCGACCGCGACGCGCGGGTGGTGTACATCGGCACCTTCAGCAAGGTGCTGTTTCCGGCGCTGCGCGTCGGCTACCTGGCGATGCCGGCGGACCTCGTCGGCCGCTTCGCGGGCGTGCGCGCCGGGATGGACATCTGCCCGCCCGGGCTGGTGCAGACCGCCCTCGCCGAGCTCCTCCGCGAGGGCCACTTCGCGCGCCACGTGCGCAGGATGCGGACTCTCTACGCGGAGCGCCGGAGCGCGCTGGTGGCGGCGCTGCAGCAGGAGTTCGGCGATCGCCTGGAGCTCCTCGGCGACCAGGCCGGCCTGCACCTGGTCGCCGCCTTCCGGGACGCGGCGGACGACATGCTCCTGGCGGAGATCGCGGCGCGCCAGGGCCTTTGGGCGATGCCTTTGTCGAGCTGCTACCTCGGTCCACCGCGGCGGCGCGGCCTCGTCCTCGGCTACGGCGGCACGGAGACGCGGCTGATCCCGGACGGCGTGTGTCGGTTGCGCGCCGTGCTCGAGTCGCTCCCGACCACGCGCTGACCGCGTCGCCAGGCGGCGGCTGCCGGCAGCCAAGCCACCGTATGGTGGCGAGGGCGCCACTCCTGGCAGCTTTTCTGCCTCACCTGTTGCAGCTTGGCAATCGCAACGTTAGAATTGGCCGACAGCACGAGTCGTCAAGGCCGGCCCACTCGCTCCACTCGAGGAGGCGCTCGCACCATGTCGGTCGATTTCACCGTTCCGGAGGCGCTGCCAGCGGCGGGCTGGGCCGACCCCTCGCCCGAGCCCGCCGCCCCACCCCACGACCCACCCGCCGCCGTA
>DATGHG010000082.1:0-18120 GCA_035308185.1 Thermoanaerobaculia bacterium
CAGCAGCTGGTTCAAGGTCTGCTCGCGCTCGTCGTGGCCGCCGCCCAGGCCGGCGCCGCGGTGGCGCCCCACCGCGTCGATCTCGTCGATGAACACGATGCAGGGGGCGTTCTTCTTGCCCTGCTCGAACAGGTCGCGGACGCGCGAGGCGCCGACGCCCACGAACATCTCCACGAAGTCCGAGCCGGAGATCGAGAAGAACGGGACGTTGGCCTCGCCGGCAATGGCGCGGGCGAGCAGCGTCTTGCCGGTGCCGGGCGGTCCCATCAGCAGCACGCCCTTGGGGATGCGGCCGCCGAGCTTCTGGAACTTCTGCGGCTCCTTCAGGAACTCGACGATCTCGGAGAGCTCGTCCTTCGCTTCCTCGACTCCCGCCACGTCCTTGAAGGTGACCTTCTTGCCGGTGGTGTTGAGCAGCTTGGCCTTGCTCTTGCCGAACGAGAGCGCCTTGTTGCCGCCGCTCTGCATCTGGCGCATGAAGAAGATCCACAGCGCGACGATGACCAGCACCGGCGCCCAGGTGAGGAGCACGGTGATCAGCGGGTTGTCCTTGGGCTCCTCGACGGTGATGTCGACGTGGGCGGCGCGGAGCTTGGGGATCAGCAGGGTGGAGTAGTCGGTGGGCACCTCGGTGCGGAACTCGTCGCCTTCGGCATAGCCGTCGCCGGCCTTGAACTTGCCGGTGACCTGCTGGCCGTGGAGAGTGACCTCGGCCACCCGGCCGTGCTCGATCTCCTGGTCGAACTGCGAGAACTTCAGCTCATGACGGGTGGTCTTGGTGGTCTGGAAGGTGTTCCACAGCAGGATCACCACCACGAAGATCGCCATCCAGAGAAACAGGGTCTTGAGAGTAGAGTTCACTGCTCGGCCACCTCTATCGCCCGGGATCTCCGGGTGCTTCCGCCTCGCGGGGCAGGGACATCCTGTCAGATTCGCTAACCGCCGGCTCTCGGCGCGGATTCCCGGCGGTCGGCCGCGCCGTCAAGCCTGCGCCCATTCCAGGCCTCCGCGCCGGCCGACTTGCGAAGCCGCGGCACCCGGGAAGGGTCCGACGACCTCGGCCAGGCAGGCCGTCGTCTGGCCGGCCAGCCGAAAACGATGGCCGATCGCCAACCCGGGCACCCAGGCGATCTCGCCGGCCCAGCAGAGCAGCGGCAACCGGTCGCGCAACGACCACGGCAAGCCGCGGTCGATCATCAGTTCCTTCAGCTTGCGGCTACCGGGCGAGCCCAGCGGCAACAGGCGGTCGCCGGGTCGGCGGTTGCGCACCGTCAGGCGGCCGGCGCCACCGGCGCTGTCGACCAGCGGCAGGGAGAGGCCGGCCCGGTGAGGCTCGCCCCGCAACATCCAGGGCTCCACTGCCGCGAGGCTCACCCGCACGGTCAAGCCGATCTCCGGGATGGCGAGCTCTCCCGGGACCTCCAGAGTATATGTGAATGGAGGGATGGGTTCGCCGTTCGACTGCCGCCGCAGCCAGAGTTGCTGGCCGGCCGCCTGCCAGCGCCAGCCGCCGCCGCAGTCGCAGGCCACCGTGTGCGCGTCGAGCCGGCCGCGAGCGCGCCCGAGCTGGCGCCGCAGCTCGCCGGCGGCGGCGAGGCTGGCGGGAAAGGCGGCCCCGGCGCGCCGGTGGAGCAACGCCATCGCCGGCGCCAGCAGCGCCGGCGGCAGCGCCGCCAGCCGCAGCGGGTCGACGGCGGCGTCGCCGCCCGGGCCGTCCGGGGGCCAGGAGCCGGCGGCGTCGCCTGGCAGGAAACCGCCGGGATCAGCTGCTGGGGAGCGTGGTGGGTCGATGGCGGCGTCGCTGGCCGGGGGGCAGGAGCCGGCGGTCTCGCCTGGCATGTCGATCGCGGTCGCCAGGCGGCGGTCGGCACCCGGGCTGCCAGGGCGGGCAGCCGCCGGCATGCCGATCGCGGCAGCCAGGCGGCGGTCGAGGGCCGCGGTCGCCCGCAGCGCGCGCGCCGCCACCCCGGCAAGCGCCGCCGCCAGCTCTGCCCGCGCCGCGGTCTCGTCTCCTGGCGAGCCGGCAGGGGAGGCGGCGCGCGCCAGCGCCGGCAGCACCCGGTGCCGCATCAGGGCGCGAGGCTGGCGGGGATCGGCGTTGCCGGGATCGACCGACGGCGTGAGACCGGCCGCGACGACCGCCCGGGCGAGGCAGGTGCGCGGCAGTTCGAGCAGCGGCCGCACCACCGCTCCGGCCACCGGCCGGATCCCCGCCAGGCCGCGCAGGCCGCTGCCGAACCGCAGGCGAAGCAGCACGGTCTCCGCCTGGTCGTCCCGATGATGGGCGGTGGCGACATAGCGCGCCCGGCAGCCGCGCCTGACCTCTTCGAGGAACTGGTAGCGGACGCGACGGGCGGCGGCTTCCAGGCTCTCTCCGGTGCGGCGCCGCGCGGGGACGGCGCGGCGCGCGCTCACCAGCGGCACTCCCAGGCGCCGCGCCAGGCAAGCGGCCCGCGTGGCACGGCCGGCGGAGCCGGGATCCATGGCGTGGTCGAGATGGGCGGCGACGAGCTGGATCCCCCGGGGCGGGGCGAGGCGCCCCAGCCCCCAGAGCAGGGCGGTGGAATCGACGCCGCCCGAGAAGGCGATCACCAGGCGATCGCCGGGCGCGAGCGGCAGCTGCCGAAAGAAAGCCTGAAGACCCTCGAGGAGTTGCATCGCCTGCCGGGAAGGAGCGGTGCGGCCGAACGGTGATGGTGGCGGTGAAGGGACTTGAACCCCTGACACAGCGGATATGAGCCGCTTGCTCTAACCAACTGAGCTACACCGCCTTAGAGCAAGGAAGAATCTCGACCGGCGGTGTAGGCGGACGGCCGGCCACGTCCAGGACGGCGGATTATAGCGCGCCAGGGGCGTTGTGCAAAGGTGCGCCGGGCGGGTAGCTGTCCCCGCGGGGCAGCAGGCGCCCGTGGGGCTGACGATGGGCTAGCGCTTGGAGCCGTCGCCTCCTGAAGCTGGGCTACGGCGCTGGCGGCGACGCCGGCGGCGGTGCGGCTGTTTCTTTCACCGCATCACTTCTTGGCAACTGCGAAATTGGCCGAAGAACTCCTGCATCGAGGTCGAGAGGGCGTCGTCGTTGAGACGGTAGATGACGTTCTGGCCATGACGCTGGTCGACCACCAGGTCGGCCTCCTTGAGCACCGACAGATGTCTGGAAATAGTGGGCTGGGAGAGGCTGAAATTGCCGACGATCTCGCCGACCGTGCGCTGCTGACCTTCGAGCAGCCGCAGGATCTCGCAACGGGTACCGTCGGAGAGCGCCTTGAAGACCTTTGTCAGATGCCGCTCTTCTCGCCTAAAATCCTGATTGACACGGTCGATATTAGCCATGATCGTAATCTCCCCCCGGAAGCGATCTGACCTGAGCCTTGTCGCCCTGATCAGGAACGTTCCTTCATGGCCACCATTCTACGAACAGGATAGTTGAACTTTTCTTGAAGCATCGCCCATATTCCGAGGCGGTGGTGCCAAGTAAGTGAGCAGATAGGTGCAAACTTCTCTATAAACAAAATTTAGAGACACGTTCGAGAGCGGCTGCGCCCTTGTAGGCCGGGGCGACAAGCTCGTTTCGGCGGTGCAACCGCCGAGGAGTTTAGAGTTACTTGAGCTGAGGTTGCCCGGAATTCAAGTTGAGAGGTGCCGCTGCGGAGCCGCGGAACACGAGGTCCGACGTTTGGGACCGGGCGGCTGGCGCGGCGAGCGGCGACCCGGTGGGCCGGGCTGGCGCGGTGAGCGGCGACCCGATGACCCGGGCCGCCGCGGCGATTCAAGGGCGGGTCCTGTCAACGGCGCGTCTTGCCGAAGGCGCTCTCCACCGCCGGCCAGTTGACCGTCTGCCACCAGGCGGCGAGGTAGTCGGGGCGGCGGTTCTGGTACTTCAGATAATAGGCGTGCTCCCAGACGTCCACGCCGAGAATGGGCTGCTTGCCCTCCATCCACGGCGAGTCCTGGTTGGGGCGGCCGAACACCTCGAGCTTGCCGTCACCCCACACCAGCCAGCTCCAGCCGGAGCCGAACTGGCCGACGCCGGCGTTCGTCACCTTCTCCTTGAAGGCGTCGAAGCCGCCGAGGTCGCGATCGATGGCGGCTGCCAGGTCGCCGCTCGGCTTGCCGCCGCCGCCTGGACCCATGATCTGCCAGAAGAGGCTGTGGTTGGCGTGGCCGCCGCCGTTGTTGCGCACCGCCGTGCGGATCGCTTCCGGCAGACCGTCGATGCCGCGGAGCAGATCCTCGACCGATTTCTGCTGCAGGTCCGGATGGCTCGCGAGCGCCTTGTTGAGGTTGGCGACGTAGGCGGCGTGATGCTTGTCGTGGTGGATCTCCATGGTGCGCGCGTCGATGTGCGGCTCGAGCGCGTCGAATGCATAGGGCAATGCGGGGACCTCGAACATCGCGTTTTCCTCCTTGCTGGTTGGCGGCGCCAGTGGTCGGCGGCCTCCGAGGGCGGCGCCATTCGCCGGCGAGCCCCGAGCAACGCAACCGGCACGATCCGTGCCCGCTCCGGGCGCTGGGCGCGCCCCCCGCCTGTCCCCGATCCCTCGCCGCGGCTTGGTGAGGGCTAGCGCAGCTTCTCTTCGACGAACTCCACGTGCTTGCGGACCTTGGGGTCGTACTTCTTCATGCGGAGCTTCTCGGTCGAGAGCTTCTTGTTCTTGCTGGTGGTGTAGAAGTAGCCCGTGCCGGCGGTCGAAACCAACTTGATCTTGTCGCGCATCTTCTTTGTCTTCCCAGAGATAGGATCGAGTGCGAATGGCGGGGCCGACGGGACTCGAACCCGCGACCTCCGGCGTGACAGGCCGGCATTCTAACCAGCTGAACTACGACCCCGCAAACTTGACCAACCGGTGCTGGCGGCCTCCCACCGGCCTGGTGGGAGGTGAGGGATTCGAACCCGCGACCCCCTGCGTGTAAGGCAGGTGCTCTACCGCTGAGCTAACCTCCCTCCGCCAAAGGAGCGTAATCCTACGTGCACCACCGTGGCAAGTCAATCATACGCCGCCGTACCCGCCGTGCCCTCCCTCCTTCTCTTTGCCGGCGAAGATCTTCTCGAGCCAGCCGCGCCGCTTGAGCTTGAGCGGCTGGTCCCGGCTGCCGAGCAGCGAGCGGTGGCCGGAGTTGTCGCTGGCCGCGGCATAGAGCTCGAGGGTGCGGTTCTGATGCAGGTCCGGCGCGATGTCCACCTCGTAGTCGGCGCCGGAGAGGTGGCGCACCGGCACCGGCTGGAAGGACGTGGTGCCTTCCGGGCGCACCCAGCACTCGGCGCTCTTGACCGCCAGGTCGTCGGTGATCCGGAGCGGGACCACGATGGTCGCGCCCTTCTCATACTCAAGCCTGAAGCCGGGTCCGAGCGCGATCACCGGGGGCGCGGCGTCGAGCCTGGCGAGCAGCTCCTCCAGCTGCTCGCGCTGGCGCCGGAAGCGCTCCCGATAGCGGCCGCCGGGGTTGAGCCCGGACAGCGCCTGCAGGCCCTGCAGCGGCTGGCCCGCGGCTTCCGCCCTGGCGGCTGCCGCCAGCGCCGCCTCGAGCTGTCCGTCGGCGCTGCGCTGCGCCGCGAAGCGCTCGGCGCGTTCCGGGAGTCCCGGGCGATCCGGCCAGGCCTGGCGCAGTGCGGCGAGGAGGCTGGTGGCCCGGTCGCCGTCGCCGGCGGCGAGGGCGGCGTCGGCCTGGTCCTCGATCGCCTTTGCCGCCTGCTCGCGGAGCTCGCCCGCCCGGCTGTAGCGGGGCAGCATGGCGGCCAGATCGGTGGCGTTGCGTAGCGCCTCTTGCGGCGCCTGTGTCAGGTCCGCCCGTGCCAGGCGCCCGTCGAGGTCGACGGCCTGGCGAGCGCGATCGAGGTCCCGGCGTGCCGCGGCCGGCAGGTCGGTCTCCCGGCTGGCGGCGGTGAGAGTGGCGCGGAGCCGCCGCATATCGCCGCGGCGAAAGGCCGCCGCGAGGTCGGTCGCCACCTGCCGCCGGTGGTCGGCGATCAGCGCTGCCGCCAGCTGGTCGTAGTCGGCGTGCTGAGCGGGGCCAAAGGCCGCCTGCTGCTCGGCGGTGATCTGCGCCAGCTCCCGCCGCGCGCCGGCGGCGTCGCCGGCCGCGAGGAGATCGGCCGCCGCCTTGATATGCGGAACAGGGGTCGCACCGGCGCCGGGCGGCGCGGGCGCCATCGCCACGGCAGGCGCCGGCAAGGGGGCCGCCGGCGGCGCGGCAGACGCGGGCGCCACGCTCGCGAGGCTCCCCGGTGCCGCCGCGCGGCCGGCGGCGGCCAGCGACGAAGGCGCCGGCGGCGGCGGCGGGTGCGGTTGCGAACCCGGTTGGCGCAGCCTGGAGATGGCGGCCGCACCGGCGAGCACGACGACCGCGAGTGCGGCCAGGACGGCCGCGGCCAGCGCCACCGCCGCGGCCGGCCCCCAGCGCCGGCGGCCGCCGGGAGAGCCCGATCTCCGGCGCGGCGCTCCGGCCGTTGCCGGTGCCGGTGCCGGTGAGATGACCGCGGGAGGTACTGCCGTCGCCGTCGCCGGTGCTGGCGCGACGCCCGCGGGAGCTATGGCGGTGAGGAGGACGTCGCCGTCGCCATGTCGATCGCCAACCCCTGGTGAGTGGAGCTCGGGGAGCTGAGGCGGTGCGGCGGCGAGCGGAGTGGTGGTGGCGTGACCGCCGGTCGCGGCCGGCGTCGTCCTGGAACTCGCCTCGCCGGCGGTTCTCGCCGCCGCCGCTGCACCGCCGGCGAGTCCGGTCTGCGCGAGCGGCAACGGCCCCCTGAGCCGGGCGGACGCCCAGGCCTCCGACGGCAAGTCTCCGGCTGACGCCCAGGCCTCTGGCGGTAGGCCTTCGGGTGCGGCCCAGGCCCCCGATGGTAGGCCTCCAGTGGCCGCCAAGACCTCTGGCGATAGGTTGCTGGAGGTGGCCGGAGCCGTGTCGGTGGCTGCCCTGACGGGCTGCATTCCGGGACTCCTCCCGCCCGGTTCGCTCGGCACCGTGTCTTCGGCGGCGGCGAAGGTCCGGTCCTGCGGCACCGTCGGATCGGCAGCGCGCGTCATCGGATACGGTTCGACCACTGGCGCGGATGGCGCGGGCGTGCCGGGGCCTTCCGCCCGAAAGATGGGCACGAAAACCGGCAGGGTGTCGCCGCGGACCTCTCCGGCGCGCGGGGCCGCCGGCGTCTCCCCAGCCACCGGCCGCGGCTCTCGGGCGACGGCGAGCTGGGAGCCGGCGAGCTGGGAGCCGGCGGCGTCGGGCGGCGGACTGCCGGACAGTGCGGCGGCGCGGTCTCTCGTCGCCGTTTCGTGGCCGGGCGGGCCGATCGGCACCGGCGCGCTGCCGGCGCCGGCGACGCCGCTGGCGGTGGCAGCGCTGATGGTATCGACTGCGCTGCTGGCATCGACTGCGCTGCTGGCATCGACTGCGCCGCCGGCATCGACTGCGCCGCTGGCGCTGGCTGCGCTGCTGGCGCCGGCCGCGGCGCCGGCTGAGAACTGCTCCATGCGGCTGAGCAGGCGGTCCCGCGGCACGGCGATGGTCACGTCCGCCACCACGGCGCGGGTCTGGTCGAGGTCGACCACCGGCTCGGTTCCCGCCCTCCCGGCGCCTGGCGCGCCGGCGGCGGTGCCGGCGGCTCCGGCCGCCGGTATGGCCGCCGGCACGGCCGCGGCGGCAGGTCCGGGGTCCCCGAGCAGCGCCTGGCGGAAGGCCCGCCGCAGCTCGCCGTAGAGGCTCGTCGGAGCGGCGCTGCCCGCCTGCAGCAGCAGCGAGAGCAGCATCGTCAGCTCGGCGGCATCGGCGATCGCCTCCGCCTCGGCCGCCGGCGGCAGGACCACCGCCAGCGACGGCTGCAGGATCTCCGCGCCGATGGCCGTGCAGGTGATCTCGGCAAAGCCACGCAGGTCGGCGCGTCGACCTGCCTCGGCGCGTCGGCCTTCGTCGCCGGCTTCCAGGGCGCCGCCGGCAGCCGGTCCCCAACCCAGGACGACCAGCCGCTCCTGGTCGGCGTGTGTGACCAGCAAGAGGTTGTCCGGACGCAGGTTGCGGTGGGAGAGCCGATGGCGGTCGATCTCCTCGAGGCCGTCGAGGACCGGCAGCAACAATGGCAGGGCGCGTCCCACCGGCGAGCCGGCGAGGAGCTCGAAGCCGGCGCCCTGCAGGTAGCTGGTGACGAGGAAGGCGCTGCCGGTGGCGGTGAAGCCGTGGTCGAGCACGCGCGGCAGGCTGGAGTGCAGGCAGGCCTGCAGCGCCTGCGCCGTGCTCGCGAACCGCCCCCTTGCCTCCTGCCGCGGCTCGCCGGCCTCGTCGCGGAACAGCTTGAGCGCCACCGTCTGCCCGGAGCGCACATCGGCGGCGCGGAAGACGCTCGCGGTATCGCTGGCGTGGATCAGCTTGTCGAGACGATAGCGTTCGGTGATCCGCTGCAGATCGCTCATACTGGCCTCGGGACAGCCCGCCGCCAGATGTTACCCCCCTTTTTCGCAGGGCGGCCCGCTCAGGGCGCCACGTAGCCGAGGTTGCTGAGCTCCTTGCGGAGCTTCTCCGGGATCGCCTGGGGATGGCCGCGGCGCGATAGGTGAGCAAAGCGTTGATCGATCAGGCGTTGCAGCGCGGCGACCTGCTGCGCATGGCCGGCGGCGAGGTTGGCGGTCTCGCCGGGGTCGCTGGCGAGATCGTAGAGCTCGGTGCGGCCGATCGGGTAGCGCAGCGGCGGCTGGCCCGGCGGTCCCGGGATGCAGGCGGGCTCGAGCCGGTCGGGGTTGTCGACCAGCTTCCAGGTTTGCTGCACGACGGTGTGGATGCGGCTGGCGCCGTACTCTGAGAAGGCCGGCTTGCCGCCGCCGCCGCCGCCGGGGCGCTCGAGGTAGGGCACCAGCGAACGGCCGTCCAGCCGCGGCGGCGGCGGCACGGCGAGAAGCGCCAGCAGGGTCGGCAGGACGTCGATCAGCTCGACCGCCTGCGGCACCCGGGCGCCGGCGGGCAGCAGGCCCGGCGCCGCGATACCGAGCGGCACGTGCAGCGTCGTCTGATACACCGAGCAGGCGTGGTAGAGGTAGCCGTTGTGGGCGTACAGCTCCTCGCCGTGGTCGGCGGCCACCACCACCAGGGTGTGGTCGAGCCTGCCGGCCTGCCGAAGGCCGCCGAGCAGCTCGCCGGCCAGCCGATCGCTGCCGATCACCGCCGCGTCGTAGAGCGCGTCGAGATGGCGCAGGTCCGCGCCGTCGAGGCGCAGGTGGTGGGTCATCACCTCGTCCAGGCGCCATTTCTTCGGTCCGAGGGAGCCCTGGTAGCCCGGGTCCAGCCGGTTCGAGAGGTCGCCGCCGTTGTAGTAGGGAGGATGGGCGCCGAACAGATGGACCCAGAGCAGGAAGGGCTGCCGCTTGCCGGCGCCGTCCGCCGCCGCGGCCCAGGCGAGCGCGTCCTGCACCGTCTTGCCGTCCTTGCCGCCGCTGCAACCGAACGTGTCCCATCCCTGGTGGTTGGCGTCGCACATGTTGCTCAGGAAAGCGGCGGTGCGATACCGGGTGGCGTGCAGGAGCTTGGGCAGGGTCGGCAGGTCGTCGGGGAAGCCATAGCCGTTCTCTTCGACGCCGTGACCGCTCGGGTAGAGCCCGCTGAGCAGCGAGGCGAGGGACGGCCAGGTGGCGGCGCGCTGCGCGAAAGCGCGATCGAACACCACCCCGGCGCCGAGCTGGGCGTCGAGCCCCGGGCTGGTGGCGCGGCGGGTGTAGCCGTAGGCACCGATCCGGTCGGCGCGCAGCGTGTCGATGGTCAGCAGCACGACGTTCCAACCGCGCGCGGCGCCGCCGAGCTGGCGCGGCGCCGCCGCGGAGCGGCCGGCGCCGTCAGGGCCCCGGCAGGCGGCCATCGCGGCAAGAGCGGCCATCACGACCAGAGCGGCCATGGCGGCAGGAGAGCTGCGGGGCGCGCGCTCGCTCGCGACGGCGGCGGCGGCGGCGGCCGCGGAGGTTGGTCGGTCAGGCGACGGCGGGAGTCGATGCAAGGCGGATCCTCGGAAGGCGGATTGTAGCCGACCCGCATGGAGGCCCGCCGGCCTGCCCCACGGGCCGGCCTGCGAGCGGGCTTGCCGCGAGGCGTGACCGGCGGAGCAGCGGCCGGGGAAGGAGAGCGGGCCGCAGGGCTTGCCGGGGCTCGCGGGCGGCAGTTCGTCGCCAGGCGCACTTGGCAGCGTCGCTTCTGCATGTTATAAAAGGGCTCCCCGTCGCTCCCGGACAGTTCCGGAGTTCTCTCCTGGCGTGCCCCGGCGCGTTCGCCGCTCCTCTTCATCTCGAAAAGGAGCGAAGAGATGGAACCATGGACCGGCCTGTGCCTGCCGCCGTCGTGCTCGTTCAAGCCTGAAGCCGCCTGGGAGCGGCTGGTCGCCCGCTACGGCCCCGCTCTCAAGGCCCGCGTCGGCAGCGTGCTGCGGCGAGCCGGCGTGCAGCCGCGCGGCGATCAGGTAGAAGAGATCGTGCAGGAGGTCTACTGCCGCCTGCTGGCCGCCGGCGGCCGCCGGTTGCGGCGCTGCCGGGCGACCAGCGAGGGTCAGGTCGCCGCCTTCCTGGGCAGGGTGGCCGAGCGGGTGGCGCTGGATCAGCTGCGGGCGGCCCGCGCTCAGAAGCGCGGCGGCGCCCTGGCGGCGGCGCCGAGCGGCGCTTGGAGCCCGTGGGGAGACCCGCCCCGCGAACCGCAAGAGCGAGCGGCGGATCCGGGCGCCAATCCCGAAGAGCTGATGCTCAGCCGCGAGCGCCTGCGGCTTTTCCTCGAGCGCTGCGGCACGCTCGCGGGTCGGCGCGACTATCGGCGCAACGCCCGGATCCTGGCGCTCGCGGCCGCCGGCATGAGCAGCGGCGAGATCGCCCGCGCGCTCGGCGGACCTCTGACCGCTCGCGGTGTCGACGGCCTGCTGCCGAGGGTCCGCCGCTACGTCGCCGCGCACGCCCAGGCTGCCGCCGCCGGCCTCGATCTCGCCCCGCAAGAACCGGCGCCGCGTGGCGCAACCGCCAGCGAATGACCGGCGCCGGAGCCAGGGATGCGGCGGGACGGCGGGTGCTCTAGCGAATGGACCCGCGGCATTGGCTTTGGCTATGCCGCGGTCGCGCGCTTTGCCGGGACGGCGGTGCGGCGGCCGCGGTGTGACACCGTATTCCGGAAGGCAGCACCAAGGAACCCGGCGCGAGGCCCTGGACTATGATTCCGGCGTGATCCGGATCGTCACCGATTCCCGGTGCCTCGGGCACCAGGCGCCTCCCGGCTACCCTGAGCGGCCCGAGCGGCTGGCCGGTATCCTGGAGCATCTGCGCCGCGAGGGTCTCGAGATCGACGACCGATGCCCTTCGGGGCTTTCCGAGACGCTGCCGGCGCCGTCTGCCCTGGCCGCGCCTGCGCCGACCGCGCCCGGCAGGCAGCCGGCGCTTGCCGGGCAGGCCGCGCCTGCCGCGCCAGCCGCACTGGCGGTGCAGACCGCGCCGGCGCCGTCCGCCCTGGCTGAGCTGGCTGCGCTGGCTGCGCTGGCTGCGGTCACCGCGCTGCACGCCGAGAGCTACGTGCAGCGCTTCCACAGCGCCGTCGCACGCGGCGACACGTTGCTGGACTCCGCCGACAATCCGCTTTCGGACGGCGTGTGGGCTGCCGCCTGGGCCGCGGTCGAGGCGACACTGGCGGCTGCCGATTGGGTCGCCGGCGATCGCGATCGCGTCGGTTTCGCCGCGGTGCGCCCCCCGGGCCATCATGCCGAAGCGGCCATGGCGATGGGCTTCTGCTACTTCAACAACGTTGCCATCGCCGCCGAACACCTGCGCCGTCGCCACGGCGCCGACCGCGTGGCGATCTTCGATTTCGACGTTCATCATGGCAACGGCACCCAGCACCTGTTCGAGGACCGCCCCGACGTGCTCTACGCCAGCACCCATCAGTATCCTTTCTATCCGGGCACCGGGGCCGCGGAAGAGGTCGGCGTCGGGGCCGGCTTCGGCGCCACCCTCAACCTGCCACTGCCCGCCGGCACCGGCGACGAGGGCTACGCCGCCGCCATCGAGGGCCGCGTGCTGCCGGAGCTGCGTCGCTTCGCGCCGGACGTGCTGCTGCTGTCGGCGGGCTTCGACGCCTGGCGGCGCGATCCCCTGGGCGGCATGGCGGTCAGCGAGGATGCCTTTGCGCGCTGGGGCGCCTGGCTTCGCCGGCTGGCCAGCGAGGTCTGCGGCGGCCGTATCCTGGCGGTGCTCGAGGGCGGCTACGACCTGCGGCAGCTGCCCCGGCTGGTCAGCGCACACCTCCAGGGCCTGGCTTCGGGCTGACCGCAACGCGCCCGCGGCGCTCGCCTGCAACGATATGTGGTGTCCCTGCGCGGACCGTGGCCCACGGGTTGTGGCGAGCGGGGTCCCGCCGTGGCGGAGGCGGCAAACCCTTTTAACTGCGCGGTTTACAAGATTGACTTCCAGCTATGTTCCCCGTAGAATCGCCCAAAGTTAACGTATCACTTGAAAGAAGGCCTGGAATGCCTGCGTCGTAAAGGCTCTTTCGCCTCGTCGGGCCGAGGCAGGGAGCGGGCGGCGCAGCGGAGGTTGGAGCGATGAGGCAAAAGGCTTTCGTGTTCACGTTGGCGCTGTCGCTGCTGGCTGCTGGCGGGACGACCGGCGCCTGGGCAGCACATGTGCCCTTCGGCTCTTTCGACGGTTTTGCGCGCCCCGGCAATGCCGGCAACGGCGTCGTCGGCCTGCAAGGTTGGGCGCTGGCCGAGACCGGCGTCTTCGCGGTCGACATCGTGGTCGACGGCGCCACCATCGGCCGCGCCACCTATGGCCGCTCGCGGCCCGGTGTGAGCAAGCAGTTCCCCGGGTTCCCGAACTCGGCGGCGCCGGGCTTCGTCTACTCGCTCGACACCACCCATTTCCTCAATGGGCTGCACTCGGTCACCGCACGGGTGACCAGCCTCACCGGCCAGATGGTGCTCCTGAACGCGCACCAGCTGCAGTTCTCCAACACCAACGCCGATCTGCTGCCCTTCGGCACCATCGAGTTCCCGAACCAGCAGGCCGAGATGTTCGGCAACTGCAACCTGAACGATCCCAACCGCATCTGGGAGATCGTTTCCGGCTATGCGCTGGACGTCAACGCCTCCTACAACAACCCCGGGGTGGCCTACGTCGAGCTGTTGATCGACGGCGCGTTGACCTTCAACAGCCAGCTCGATTGCAACAACAACGCGGCCGCCGGCGGTCTGAGCGATTGTTACGGGATCAAGCGGCTGGACCTCGAGCAGCAGTTCCCCGGCCTCAAGGATGCGCCGCACGCCGGCTTCCGCTTCGCGCTCGACGTCGGCGCGCTGATCAGCACGACCGATAGCTTCGGGTTCCCGCTCTACACGCCCGGCAGCCATCAGCTCGGCATCCGGGTGGGCGATCAGTTCGAGAACGTCACCGACATCGGTTCGATCGCGGTGACCTTCTCGTGCCGGGACCTGACGAACCAGGACAACGCGATCGGGCACGTCGACTTCCCGGAGGTCGGCCTGGTGTACGGCGGCCTGATTCAGGTTTCCGGCTGGGCGGTCAACTTCGAAGGGGTGGCGGCGGTGGTGGTCTACGTCGACGGCAACGTCGTCGCCATCGCCAATCTCGGCCTGCCGCGCCCGGACATCCGCGAGGAATATCCGAGCTATCCGGCAAATCCGGCACCGGGGTGGTTCACCTACATCGACACCACGCAACTGTCGAACGGAGTGCACCAGATCTCCGCCCAGGTGGTGGACAACAACGACGTCTACAGCTTCATCGGCAAGTTCCCGATCACGGTCGAGAACCCGCTCCCCTAGGTCGAATCCGCTCTCGAAAAGATCAAGACCTCCGGCCGCCGAAGGTGGCCGGAGGGGGCTCATCGTGGCGGGTGGTAGCATCGCGCCCATGCCGTCCCTGGCTCCGCTGGTCTTCTTCGGCACCCCCGAGTTTGCGGTCCCCACCCTCGAGGCGCTGGCGGCGGCAGGCAGGAGTCCGGCGCTGGTGGTGAGCCAGCCCTCCCGGCCGGCCGGGCGCGGGGGCGAACCGCGGCTGCCGCCGGTGGCGCTCTGGGCGCGCGAGCACGGGCGGCAGCTGCAACAACCCGAACGGGTGCGGGCGGCGGAGTTCCTGGACTCCCTGCGACCGCTGCAGCCGGCGATCGCGGTGGTCGTCGCCTTCGGCCAGATCTTCCCGCGAGAGCTGCTGCAACTGCCGGCCGCCGGCTGCCTCAACCTGCATGCCTCCCTGCTGCCGCTCTACCGCGGCGCCGCGCCCATCCAGGCGGCCATCGCCGCCGGCGAGGAGCGCACCGGCGTCACCGTCATGCGCATGGAGGCAGGTTTGGACTCCGGCCCCATCCTGCTGCAGACCGCGACCGCCATCGAGCCACGCGAAACCGCCGGCGAGCTCGCCGCGCGTCTGGCCACGCTCGGCGCCGGATTGATGGTCGAGGCGCTCGACCGGCTCGAGCGCGGCGACCTGGCCGAGCGGCAACAGGACCACGCCCTCGCCACCATGGCGCCGCGGCTGAGCCGCGACAGTGGACGCGCCGACTGGCAGCTCACCGCGACGCAGCTCGCCAACCGGCTGCGCGCCTTCACCCCATGGCCGGGCCTGACCGCCGAGCTGCGCGGCGCGCCGGTCAAGCTGGTGCGCGCCACGCCGCTCTCCGGGCCGTCGCTGACGGCTGGTCCGCCGCCCGCACCGGGCACCTTTCTGGGCGTCGTTCCCGCAGGGGTCGCGGCGGCGTGTGGCGCCGGCACGGTACTCGCAATCGCCGAGCTGCAGCGGCCCGGTAGGAAGACGCAACGTGCCGTCGACTTCGTCAACGGCGAGCGGCTGCACCCGGGTGAACGGTTTTCCTGAGGCCTCCCGACGCTCGTGATCGGGTGCCGCCTGCCGTCATGACTCGCAACCGTCCAGTCACCAGCTCGACCGCCGGCAGCACGCGCAGCCGGCGGCCGGCGGCCGGGCGCACGCCCCAGGACAACGTGCGGGCCGCGGCGGGCTGGGTGCTCGAGCGCACGCTGCGTTCCCTGGCGCCGGTGGATGCCCATCTCTCCGGCGCGCTGACTCGATTCGACGAGCGCGACCAGGGGCTGCTGCGCGAGCTGGTGATGGGCAGCTTGCGCTGGCTGCGCCGGCTCGACCAGATCATTGCCGACGCCAGCCACCGCCGGTTCGACCAGATCGAGGCGGCGCTGCATTCGCCGCTGCGCATCGCCGCCTACCAGCTGCTCTTTCTCAACCGCGTGCCGCCGCATGCGGCGGTGCACGAGGCGGTGGAGCAGGCCCACCAGCTCACCCATCGCGGCGGCGCCAGCTTCGTCAACGGCGTGCTTCGCCGCATCGCCCGCGATCCCCAGCTCGCCAGCTGGCCGGTGCACGACGCCGATCCTTTGCGGCGCTTGGCGCTCGAGATGAGCCATCCCGATTTTCTGGTCGAGCGCTGGCTGGCGCGCTTCGGCCGCGCCGCGACTCTCGCGCTGCTAGACGCCAACAACCGCGAGAAGCCGATGCAACTGCTCGCCTTCCGCGATCGCGGCGGGCGCGAGCTGCTGGCCGAGACCTTGATCGACGAAGGCATCGAGGTGGAGCCCTCGTCGCTCTCGGCGCTGGGACTCACCGTCCGCCGCGGCAATCCGATTGCCTCGCCGGCGTTCGACCGCGGCGACTTCTACATCCAGGACGAAGCCAGCCAGGCGGCGGCGCTGGTGCCGCCGCCGCACCCTGGCGAGGCGGTGCTCGACGCGGCGGCGGCGCCTGGCGGCAAGGCCTTCTCGCTGCTCGCCCGCGAGCCGGCGGTGGCACCGGTGCTGATGGACCTGGCCCCCGATCGCATCGACATCCTGCGGCGCAATCTGCGCCGCTTGGGACGCCGGCTGCCGATCGCCGCGGCCGACGCCGCGGCGCCGCCCTTCGCGGCGGTCGCCGCCGGCGGCCGCGGCTTCGACCGGGTCGTGCTCGATCTGCCCTGCACCGGCACCGGCACCCTGCGCCGGCATCCGGAGCTCAAGTGGCGGATCAGCGAGAGCGAGATCGGCCGCCTCTCGCAGCAGGCCTTGCGCCTGCTCGCGGGGGTCGCGCCGCTGGTGCGGCCGGGCGGTCTGCTGGTGGCGATCACCTGTTCGCTGGAAGCCGAAGAGAACGAGCAGGTGGCGGCCAGCTTCGTGGCGAGCCATCCCGATTTCGCGCCGCTGCCGCTGGCCGGGCGCCTGGATCCGCAGCTGGTTCCGGGCATCGTCGGAGCGGGCGCGTGGCGGACGCTGACCGGCGACGACCATGACGGCTTCTCGGTCACGGTGCTCGCGAAAGCCCGTCGTTAGAGGCTCCGGAACCGTTCGGCCAGTGCCCATTGACAGCCCCTGGCGGTTGGCTTATCGTCTGTCCTCAGTCACTTTCGCTGGAAAAACGAATCCAAGGAGGAGGAGAGATGGCTGGTAAAGCTGACTTGATCAATGGCATTGTGGACTCCGTCGAAGGGCTCACCCGGAGGCAGGCCACCGAGGCCTTCGAAGCGGTGTTCGCGGCCATCACCGATGCGGTGAAGGCCGGCGAAAGCGCCAAGGTCCCCGGCTTCGGCAGCTTCACCCTCTCCGAGCGGGCATCGCGCAAGGGCCGCAATCCTGCCACCGGCGAGTCCATCACCATCAGGGCCAGCAAGAGCGTCCGTTTCAAGCCCGGCAAGGAACTGAAGGAAGCGGTCAACAAGCGGCGCCGCAAGTAGCGGCCGCCCGCGGCCGGCCGTGCGCCAAGTGTCGGCCCACCGCTCACGGTGCCACGACGTGAACCGAGTGTCTACAGTTTGATTTGATGGCCATCCGGCGGCGCTGCCTCCGCGCCGCCGCTCCCGGCCCACCCCGGCCGCTCTCGCCCGCACCTGATCTCCTCGAGTCTCAACGTACCTCGCCGTACAGGCGCGCCAGGCGCCGGGGCGACACACCCGCCACGAACAGCAGCCAGATCCACCAGTTGATGGCGACCGTGCGCACCACGCCGAGCTCGACGAAGCGGCGGGCGCCGGTGGTCACGCGCTGCTCGAGGATCACGGTGCGGCCGTGGCGGCGCAGCCGCCAGGAAAGATCCAGGTCCTCGAGGATCGGCCATTCCCGATAGCCGCCGAGCTCGTCGAACGCGGCCCGGGTGAGGAAGTGCGCCTGGTCGCCCAGCGGCAGCCGCGTGGCACGCGTGCGCTGATTGATCAGCCATGCGCCCAGACGCAGCAGTCTGCGATCGGTATCGAAGCGCAGCAGGAAGGCGCCGCCGAGCACCGGCCGTGCCGCGCGCGCCGGCACGGCGCGGCAGCGCTCGCCGCCGCCGCGATCGCCGCGGCCGCCGGCGATGGCGGCGCGGATCTGCGACAGCGCGCCCGCGGGCAGCGTGGTGTCGGCGTGCAGGAAGAGCAGGATCTCCGCGGTGGTGGCGGCCGCGCCGCGGTTGAGCTGCCCGCCGCGCCCGGCGGGGCCGACGACGACCCGGGCGCCCAGCGAGCGCGCCACCTCGACCGTGCGATCGACGCTGCCGCCGTCGGAAACCACCAGCTCGTCGCCGGCCAGCGGCGCCAGCGCCGCCTGGGCGGCCGGCAGCGTCCGCGCGATCGTCGCCTCTTCGTTGAGAGTCGGGACGACGATGGCGACTCGCATGGTTTTCCCAGCTGGCGGGCGATCGCGGATGCTAGCATACAGCCCCTCGCCGCCTCCGCAGGCCTGGGAGGACATCGCAGGACACGCGGCAGACATCCGAGCCATCGGCGGCGGCGGCAACCTCGCGCAGTGCGCCATCGCAGCGGCGGAGGACATCAGGAGGGCATCGCCGTGACGTCAGGAGGACCCTTCACTCATCTCGACCCGCAGGGCGGCGCGCACATGGTGGACGTGTCGGAGAAGCCGATCACCCGCCGGGTCGCCGAAGCCTCGTGCCGGGTGCTGCTCTCCGCCCAGACCGTGATCCGCCTCGCCAACCTGCCGAAGGGCGACGCCTTCGCGGTGAGCCGCCTCGCCGGCATCCAGGGCGCCAAGCGCACCTCCGAGCTGATCCCGCTCGCGCATCCGCTGCCGCTCGATCAGGTGGAGGTCGACGTGCTGCCGGCGCCCGACGGTGTCGAGATCCGCAGCCGCGTGCTGGTCACGGCGCGCACCGGCGCCGAGATGGAAGCGCTGGT
>DATGHG010000083.1:0-9020 GCA_035308185.1 Thermoanaerobaculia bacterium
GGCCCTGCGGCGCTCATTTCGACAGCCGGCTGAGGGCTACTAATGAACTTCGGCGGCCGGCGGCGCTTCCCCGGCGGCCTCGGGGCTCGGCTCCGGCTGCGGGGGCGGACCGTAACCCCAATCGACCAGGTGTCCCGCCACCTCGTCCATCGCCAGGCGGGTGGACTTGCGCTTGGTGGGGTTCTCCAGCTTGGGGCGGGCGCCGCGGATCAGCTGCTCGGCGCGGCTGGCGGCGACCAGGACGAGGCGGAACTTGCTGTCCACCTCGGGGGCGCGGTCTCGGGTCTTCTCTTCCATGACAGGGTTCTCCTGGATGACGATGGCTGGGCCTCAGGGGACCGCGCATCTCCGGAGCCGCGGCCTGCCAAGCCTGCCGGTTCACGCGCTCGGCGGCCTGCCCCAACCTTGAATTCTTTCAGAGTTTCCTGAAAACTACGGCGCATCGGCTCCTGCGGTGACACTGCGTGTCAACGCTCATTATCACATATCCCTGGCCGGCCGGGCGACCCACCCCTTGCCGCCGTCGTGGGGCTACCGCACCACCCTTGCCGCCCTGCCGCCGGCGGGCCGTGCGCGCGGCGTTCAGCCGGTTGCCAGGTAGCGCTCCGTGGCCGGGACCTCCCCTGGCTTGCCCAGCAGGAAGCCCTGCGCGAGATCGACGCCGACCGACCGCACGGCCGCGAGATCCGCCTCGCTCTCCACCCCTTCCGCGACCACCTTGCCGCCCATGTCGTGAGCCATCTGGCAGATGGACGAGAGGACGGCACGGCGCGAGGGATCGCTGCTGCTGCCGGCCACGATGTAGCGATCGACCTTGAAATAGTTCGGCTGGCAGCGAAGGATCATCTGGTAATTCGCCTGCCCGCAGCCGATGTCGTCGAGGGCAAACTCGACGCCCTGCTGACGCAGCGAGCTGATCGCCTGCTCGCACTTCTCGCTGAAGGCAGGCACGAACTCGACCAGCTCGACGATGAGCCGCGACGGCTTCAGGCCTTGCAGCGCCGCCGTCTCCAGCAGCAGCGCCCCGAAGTCGCGATCGCGTTCGAGCGTCGCCGCGTGGACGTTCAACGAGTACCGGAAGCCGGGCCAGCGTCCCGCCAGCCGCAGGCAGGCCGTCACGCACAGGCGATCGACGGCCGGCTCGCAGCCCTTGCGGCGGACGTACTCGAACAGCACCTCCGCCGACTGCAAGCTGGTGCCTTCCGGCCCGCGCGTGAGGCACTCGAAGCTGTGCAGCTCGGGCTCGCCCTGGATGGCGAAGATCGGCTGGAAGGCGACGTGAGTGTTGCCGGCGGTGAAGATCAGATCGATCAGCGACTGCATCATCTAGGCGGTCCTCGCGAGGAGCTCGTCCAGCAGGTCCGCGAGCTCCGGCAGGGGCTGCGGCTTGAGCAGGAAGACGTCGGCGCCCCGCGCGCGCGCCTCGCGTTCGACCTCGGGAGTCCCGTAGGCCGTCAGCAGGATGGTGAGAGTGCGCGGCGTGAACCGGCGGATACAGGAAAGCAGCTCGAGGCCCTCGGCGCCATGCGCCCTGGTGAGCCGCAGGTCCGCGATCATGGCGTCGAAGGCGCCAAGCAGGATCAGGGCTTCCGCCTCCTCCCGCTCGCGCGCCGCGATGACCTCGTAGCCGCGCGAGACGAGGAAGCGCCGCAGCGCAAAGACGATCGGCTCCTCGTCATCCACGATCAGAATCCGGCGCACCTGAAAGCCCTCCCGGTCGGAGCCGTCGCCGGCAGCCATGAGCAATTGCCATGCCGCTCACCCCGCCGCACCGCGGCCGGCGGCGGCGCCGGCGAAAACGGCGCGCCGCCGTCCAGAGTCTGGACGGCGGCGTCTAGGTGCGGGACGCGCCGCTCGCCGCCGGGCCGCCGGCCGGCAGCAGCACCCGGACCCAGCCGCCGCCGGCCGTGCGGTTGCCGACCGCGACCGAGCCGCCGTGGTCTTCGACGATGCGGTGGGCGATCGCGAGGCCAAGGCCGGTGCCGCCGTGCCGGCGGGTGAAGAACGGCTCGAAAACGTGATCGATCACGTCGGGAGGGAAGCCCGGGCCTTTGTCCAGGACCTGGATCTCGGCCGCGCCGGCGGCGGTGGCGCGGCCCTCGACCACGACCTCCGATCCCGGCGGCGCGTGCTGGATCGCGTTCTCGATCAGGCTTTCGAGGGCGCGCTCCATGCGCACCGGATCCAGCAGCACGGCGGGAAGGCTTTCCAGGCCGGCGGACCGGACCCGGACCCGGGTGTCGCCGGCGACGTTACGCATGGCGTCGATGCCGCGTTCCACCACCTCGGCCAGACCGCTGGTGGTCTGCGCGAGCGTCGACGGCTTGCCGAAGTCGAGCAGCTCGCGCATCAGGTCCGAAAGGCGACTCACCGGGCCCCGCAGCATCGACAGATAGGACGCGAGCTCGGCGTGCTCACGGAAGTCGGCGGACAGCGCATCCATGATCGCCGAGATCCCGAACAGGGGATTGCGCACCGCGTGCGCCACACCCGCCACCAGGGAGCCCATGACCGACAACGTCTCGCTGCGCCGCAACGAGCGCTCGAGCTCCTGCTGGCGGCTCACGTCGCGAGCGCACAGGACGACGCGCGCCGCGATGCCGCCGCTGGCGCTGGCGCTGGCCGACAGGTCCCACTCGCGGCCTGAACGCTGCTCCACGGCGCGCCGCGATCCCGCTCCTCCGGTCTCCACCACCTGCCGCGCCAGCTGGGACAGACCCTGCCACGGCTCGCCGGCGCCCAGCGCCGCGACGGCGGCGCCGACGGCGCCGGCATACGACCCGCCGGCCAGCCGGGCGGCGGCACGATTGAGGCGCAGGACCCGGCCCTCGACGTTGGCGACGACGATCGGCTCCTCGATGGTGTCGAAGGTCACCAGCCACTCCGCGGCGGCGCGCTCGAGATCCTGCTTGAGCTTTCGCTGCTGCGTCACCTCGCGGCTGCTCGAAACGAAATGCGTGACGTGGCCGGACTTGTCCCGGATCGGCGCGATGGCCTGCTCCACCCAGTAGATCTCGCCGTCCGCGTGCCGGTTCGCGACCTCGGCGCGGAAGGTCTCGCCCGCCAGGATGGTCTCCCACATGTCGCGGTAGAACTCCGCCGGATGGAGCCCTGACTTGAGGACCCGCGGCGTCTTCCCCAGGATGCTCTTCGCCGGGTGGCCGCTGAGACGCTCGAAAGCCGGGTTCACGTATTCGATCCGGCCTCCGGGGTCGGTGATCAGGATCGGATCTCCGGCGTGCTCGACCGCGCTCGACATCACGTTGAGGCGAATCGTCCGCTCGGTGACGTCGAGAGCGTGTCCCAGCACATAAGCCGGCCGGTCGGGCTCGCTCACCAGGTGGTTGCGGTACTGCCATACTCGCTCGCCGCCGGCGCTGTCGAGCAGGATCATGGTGCCGCACTTCTCGCCGTCGGCCGCGATCGCCTTCAGGTAGTCGCCGAGGCGCCCGCGGAAGGCCGGAGCCAGGAACTCCCGCAGGCTGCGACCGACCATCCGCTCCACCGGGTAACCCAGCGTCGCCGCGGCCGCCGCGTTGACCGTCAGGATCGTGCCGTCGAGCGCATGAGTGCAGATCAGGCCCAGGCTCTGCTCGAAGAGACCGCGGTACCGTTCCTCGCTCGCCGCCAGGGCTCGTCCCGCCCGCTCGGCCGCGGCCAGGAGACGCCGGCTGACCACCATCAGCACGGCGACCCCGCCGGCGATACCGGCCAGCCCGACGCAAAGGATGAGCGCGCTTGCCGGCCAGTCGCTACCCGGGCGCAGGCCGGCGGCGGTGATCGCGAGCCGCAAGGCGAGGGCCGCGCCGACGCCGCCAAGGGCGCAGGCCCGCATCAACGCCGGCGGCCCGTCCCCCAGCGCCTTGCCTCGCCGCGCCGCGATCCAGGCATCCCAGGCGAACAGCACCCCGAGCGCGCCGCTGAACACCAGGGTCCGCGCCCTGCCGCTGGGCTCGGCATAGACGTAGTAGGCGAGCGCCGCGACGGTGGCGGCTGCCACCGGGATGCTGACCCGATGCCGATCCGGCAGGCCGAAGAAGGCGCGGTCGCCCTCGAAGAGCACGGCGCAGCCGGCGACCAGCAGACCCTGGCCGAGCACCAGCGTCAACAGCTGCGGCGCCACGCCGCGCAGCGCCGCCAGCGTCGCGCCCGCCACGGTGAGCGCGTGCGCCAGCGCGAAGTGCCCCAGGCCCGGCATGGTCGGCGTCTGCCTCCAGACCATGGCCATGGCGACCGTGAGGCCGAGGTAGATCGAGCCCACCGCCACCAGCAGGGTGGGGACGTCGAGCGCCGGGGTCATGCCGATTCGCCGAGCTTGGCGCGCCAGCCATCGGCGGCCGCGGCGCGCAGCGAGTACTGGCGGATCTTCAGGTACAGCGTGCTGCGGGGGATGTCGAGGCGCTTCGCGGCCTCGACCACCTGGCCGCCGCAGGCTTCGAGGGCGGCGCCGATGTGCAGGCGCTCCGCCTCGGCGAGGGTGGCGAAGGCCGAGGGCCTGACCTCGCTCTTGCCGAGGAAGCTGAACGCCGGTTCGTCGAGCTCGGTCATCCCCGGCCGGCGCAGCAGCAGAGCTCTTTCCAGGGCGTTCCGCAGCTCGCGCAGATTGCCCGGCCAGCCATAGCCGCTCAGGCGCTCTTGGGCGGCGGGGGTCAGGTGGACCTCGCCGCAGCCGATCTCGCAGCCCAGCCGGTGCAGCATCGCGGCGGCCAATCCCGGCACGTCTTCGCGCCGTGCGCGCAGCGGCGGCAGTTGCAGCGGCAGCGCCGAGATCCGGTAGTACAGGTCGGCCCGGAAGCGCTGCTCCCGGACCTCGAGCTCCAGATCGTGGTGGGTGGCGGCGAGCAGCCGGAAGTCGACCTGCCGTTCCCGCAGCTCGCCGAGGCGCCGGAACCGCCGCTCCTCGATCGCCTTCAGCAGCTTCGGCTGCAAGGCCAGGGTCAGATCGCCGATCTCGTCGAGCATGAAGGTGCCGCGATGGGCCGCCTCGAGCAGCCCGGCCTTGGCGGCCGACGCACCGGTGAAGGCGCCGCGCTCGTGGCCGAACAGCTCGCTCTCGAGCAGGTCGCTCGGCAGGCCCGCGCAATTGACGTCGACGAAGGCCTCGCTCCGGCGCCGGCTCTGGGCGTGGATCCATCGCGCCAGGACTCCCTTGCCGGTACCCGTTTCCCCGAGCAGCAGCACGGTGCCGTCGGAGGCGATGGCGGCCGCGGCCTGGGCCGCGACGGCGCGGATCGCGCTGCTCGAGCCGGTGAAGGGATCCCAGCCGACGCGCGCGTCGCCGAGGTCATGCGTCGACCGCTGCCGGCGGGCGCGCTGGTTGTCCAGGACGCGCTCGATGACGATCGCCAGGGCGTCGAGCTCGACCGGTTTGGTCAGGAACTGTTCCGCACCCTCCTTGATCGCCCGCACCGCGAGGTCGATCGAGCCATGGGCGGTGAGCAGGATGACCGGAGCCACCTCCCGGAACAGCGCCAGGGCCGGGAGCGCGTCGCCATCCGGCAGCCGGTAGTCGAGCACGATGGCGTCGACCGCACAGCCGCTGAGGACCGCCTGGGCGCCCGCCAGCGAACCGGCGGCGTGGACCGCATAGCCGTGCCGCCTGAGATAGGCATCCATCCCGAAGCGGATCGCCTCGTCGTCGTCGACGAGGAGAATGGCCGGCCGGCTCGCTTCGACGCTCGCTTCGGTCTGGCTGAATTCACGACGTCTAGACAATGCCATGATATTGACCCTAGAGTGTGCTTGCAGTACTAATCTTAGGATGTTCTATAGCCCGTATCTGTACTTATTCTGCCCCTTTCTGGACATGAATTGAGCCGCCAGGATAGCGCAGAAGACCGCCCGGCGGAAGTCCAGCCGGTTCGGGGCCGCGCGAGGGAAGGGCTTGCCGAGCGGCGACAGCGGCTACGCGGAGGGAGCGGCCGGCGGTCCCGGCAGGTTGGCCCGCTCCTGAAAATCCTGCAAGATCTCCTGCACCCGGCCGCGCATGTGCTCCTGCCGGTAGCGCTTTTCGAGGATGATGGCCGACAGCACCTCGCTCGCTCGGCGGGCGTCGTCGTTGATGATCACGTACTCGTAGCCATCCGAGCGCCGCATCTCCCACCGCGATACCGCCAGCCGGCGGGCGATGGCCTGCGGATCGTCGAGCCCGCGCTGGGCCAGCCGCTCCTGCAGCACCTGGTAGCTTGGCGGCATGATGAAGATGCTGTGGGCTTCCGGATAGCGGGAGAGGACCCGCTCGGCGCCCTGGACGTCGATGTCCATCAGGACGTCGGTCCCCCGCTCGAGCCGCGGCGTGACCTCCGCCCACGAGGTGCCGTAGTAGTTGTTGTGCACCTCCGCCCATTCGAGGAAGAGGTCGCCGGCGATCATCGCCTGGAAGGCCTCGGCGGCGACGAAATGGTAGTCGCGCCCGTCCACCTCGCCGGCACGCGGCCGGCGGGTGGTGTGGCTGACCGAGAAGGCCAGCCCCTCGCACGCCGCCAGGCCGCCGCCGAGCAGGCCGCGGACCAGCGTCGTCTTGCCGGTGCCGGAGGGGGCGGAGAGGATGAACAGCTCGCCGCGCTGCCGGGTCGCTTCGCTCATGGGCTCCTCCCTACTCGACGTTCTGGACCTGCTCGCGCAGCTGCTCGCAGAGCACCTTGGCGTCGAGCACGGCGCGCACCATCGCGGCGTTGCGGCACTTCGAGCCCAGCGTGTTGAGCTCGCGAAAGATCTCCTGGGTGAGGAAGTCCAGCCGCTTGCCGCTCGCCCCCGGCTCGGCCGCCACCGCCCGGAAGTGCTGCAGGTGCGAGCGCAGCCGGTCGATCTCCTCGCTGACGTCGCAGCGATCGGCGAGCAGCGCGACCTCCTGGGCCACCCGCGATTCGTCGAGGGCGTGGCCGGCGAGCAGCTCGGAGACCCGCCGGCGCAGGGCCGCGACGCTCTCCTCGAGCGCCGGGCCGCGCAGCGCGTCGAGCCGCTCGGCGATGGCGCCCAGCTCCGTCAGCCGGCCGTCGAGCACCGCCGCCAGCCCGGCGCCCTCCGCCTCGCGCCCGGCGGTGAGCTGGGCCACCGCCGCCGCCGCGGTGTCGAGCAGCAGCCGCTCGTCGGCGTCGCCCCAGCCTTCGACGGCGCTCGCCACGCGCAGCGCCGCGGGCATGCGCAGCAGGTCGCCGGCGGTCAGCCCGCCAACCAGCACTCCGGACTCGAGCAGCTCGCGCACCGCCGCGTGCAGCGCCCGCACCACCTCGAGATCGACCTCCACCCCCGCGCCGCGCTCGCCCAGGGCCCGCACCTCGACCCGCGCCTCCACCCGCCCGCGCGCCAGCTCGCGGGCCAGCAGCTCGCGCAGCGCCACCTCGCTGCCGCGCAGCTCGTCCCCCAGCCGCAGCTGCACGTCCAGGAAGCGGTGATTGACGGCCTTCAGGCTGACGGTGACGGCGCGCCGCTGGTTGCGCCCGCTAGCCTCGCCGTAGCCGGTCATGCTGCGCATGGTGCCTCCTCCTCGTCGACGCCGTAACCGCCCGGACGAGCGGCGCGCCCGTTTCCCGCATGCGAACCCCGGTTTGGTGCCCTCGACTCACTCCCCGCCGCCGCCCCGTGCCAGCCGCTCGGCGGCCGCCTCGGCGGCGTCCAGGCGGCGCTTCAGCTCGGCGGCCGCGGCCTCCGGCGCCGCTCGGCGCGCCACCGACAGGGGCTCGCCATAGACCAGGTGGACGGTGGCCGGCGGCAGCGGCACCAGGAAGCGGTCCCACGAGCGCAGCCGCCGGGCGCGCGACGCCCCGATGGCGATCGGCTGGACCGGGAAGCCGGTGGCGGCCGCCGCCAGGATCACCCCCGGCTGCACCACACCGAGCGGACCGCGCGGGCCGTCCGGGGTGAAGGCCAGATCGTAACCCTGCCGACCCTGGCGCAGCAGCTCGCGCAGCCCGGCGACGCCGCCGCGGCTGCTCGAGCCGCGCGCCGCGGCAATGCCGAACCGCGCCACGGTGCGGGCGATCAGCTCGCCGTCCCGGCTGCGGCTGACCAGCACCGAGATGCGCCGCCCGCGGTAGGCATAGGGCATCAGCAGCAGGTGCCGGTGCCAGAACGCCAGGATGAAGCGCTCGCCGCGCTGCTCCCAGCCGCGCACCGCCGCGTCGCCATGGTGGCGCAGCCGCACGCCGGCGCGCAGCGCGCGGATCAGCCAGGCGGCCCCGAGCGACAGGACCGCCATCCTGACGCCGCCTGAGCCGTCCGCCGCCCGGGGCGCAGCCCGCGGCGCGCTCAGGCTCGGAACTGCAGGTCGTAGAGCCGTTTGTAGGTCCCCCCCAGGGCCAGCAGCCGGTCGTGCGAGCCCTCCTCGACCAGCCGGCCGGCTTCCATCACCACGATGCGGTCGGCCCGCATCACGGTCGACAGGCGGTGGGCGATGACCAGCGTCGTCCGCCCCTGCATCAGGTTGTACAGCGCCTTCTGCACCAGCGCCTCCGACTCGCTGTCGAGCTGCGAGGTGGCCTCGTCGAGGATCAGGATGGGGGCGTTCTTGAGCAGCGCCCTGGCGATCGCCAGCCGCTGGCGCTGACCGCCCGACAGCCGCAGCCCCGATTCGCCGATGACCGTGTCGTAGCCGTGCGACAGCTGCATGATGAACTCGTCGGCGTAGGCCGCCGCCGCCGCCTCGCGCACCCGTTCGAGCGGCAGGTCGGTGCGGCCATAGGCGATGTTGTTGCGCACGCTGTCGTTGAACAGCACCGTCTCCTGGGTGACCACGCCGATCAGCGAGCGCAGGCTGGCCAGGCGGAGGTCGCGGATGTCCACGCCGTCGATCGCCACCCGCCCGCGGTCCGGGTCGAAGAAGCGCGGCAACAGGTGGACCAGGGTCGATTTCCCCGCCCCCGAGGAGCCCACCAGCGCCACGATCTCGCCGGCGCGGATCGCGAGATCGACGTCGCGCAGCACCATCCGCCGGCCGTCGTAGGAGAAGCAGACCTGCTCGTAGGCGATGCCCGTCGCCACCCCGGCGGCGACGCGGGCGTCCGAGCGGTCGGCGATGTCGT
>DATGHG010000084.1:0-4955 GCA_035308185.1 Thermoanaerobaculia bacterium
GCTCGAGCGCCTCGACGGTGTAATACATCAGCAGCGGACAGAGCAGGAAGCTCAGATACCCCAGCGTCTGCACCGCCATGTCGCCGGGAGTGACCAGCAGCTCGGTGTCGAAGGGGCCCAGGGCGACGGCGCTGTCGAGGATCGTCTCCATCAGGATGAGCACGCCGAAAAGGTAGATCCCGGGGCTGCCGAACAGGTTGTGCAGCTCGGCGCGCGCCACCGGCAGGCAGCCCGACCACAGCCCGGGTTGCCGGCTGCGCATCGCCAGGCCGGCCAGCGGCCCCGGCCGGCCGGCGTCGCCCGCCACCGCTCCCGCCGCCGCCGGTTCGCCGGCGCCGGCGGCTGGGCGGGCGCCCCGCAACCGCCGGGCCAGGTTGCGTTCGGCGAGCCGCACCGCCAGCAGGCCCAGCCCCAGGAACCCGACGCGGCTGGCGAGGAAGCCGGCGTCGAGGCCGATGCGCACCGTGTTGTAGAAACGGGCGCCGCGGTCCAACCGCAGCCAGGTCTCGTTGAGCCAGCGGAATCCGTAGGGATCGACCAGCATCAGGGCGCGGTTGAGCCGCGGATCGAGCCACGCCGGCGACCACTCCCAGAGGAAGAAGGCCGCGAGCAGCAGCAGTCCCAGCGGGAACAGCGAGACCAGCAGCGGCCGCCGCGTCCGCTCGCCGAGGTAGAAGGAGAAGCCGGCGACGAAGACCAGCGCCGGCGCCGCGAACACCAGCGCCGGGCGCAGGTAGTTGCCGAGCGCGAAGGGGCCGCGGATCTCCGCCGTGTGCGGATTGGGCACCAGCTGGTTGAAGACCATCGCGAACAGCAGGTGGAGGCCCAGGGCGATGCCGAACGCGCCCAGCACCGCCAGGAACTTCCCCCACACGTACTCGCCGGGCCCGAGCGGCGTCGCGTGCAGCAGCTCCGAGACCTGCCACTCGTCGTCCTGCACCACCGCCAGCCCGCTGGCGATGCTGACGAAGAACGAGTAGATCAGGCCGACCAGCAGCGCCAGCACGAAGGCGAAGGCGAACTCGGAGGTGATCCAGGCCTTGGTGCCGCCCACCGACGAGTCGCCGGAGCCCAGCGTGACGTTGCCGCGCGACAGGCCGAAGCTCAGCAGCAGCAGCAGCGCCAGTAGGAACAGCAACAGCGGCCGTGACAGGGTGTGGCCGAGCTCCTGACGGAAGACCGCCGCGGCGCGCTTCACGCGGCCTGCCCCATGCGCAGCAGGTAGGCGTCCTCGAGGGTGGCGCCGACCGCCCGGAAGCCTGGCGGCGGCGCGCCCTCCGGGACGTGCACCCGCACCCGGTTCTCGCCTTCGACCAGCACCGCCTGGATGACCTGGCGCTCGCGGCCCAGCGCCTCGAGGTCGCCGCGGCCCACGCGGCCTTCGAAGATCCTGCCCTCGATCGCGGCGCGCGCCGCGCCGGGCGAGGTCTCCTCCACCAACCGGCCGGCGCGGATGATGGCGAAGCGCGGGCAGAGCACCGCCACGTCCTCGACGATGTGGGTCGAGAGCAGCACGATGCGGTCGGCCGCCAGCTCGGCGAGCAGCCGGTAGAAGCGCATGCGCTCCTCGGGGTCGAGCCCGGCGGTGGGCTCGTCGACGATCAGAATGCGCGGCTCGCCGGCGATCGCCTGGGCGATGCCGAGCCGCTGCCGCATCCCTCCCGAGTAGGCCTTGAGCTTGCGCCCGGCGGCGGCCGACAGGTTCACCCGCTCCAACAGCTCGCCCGCCAGCCGCTCGCGGCCGCCGGGCGCTTCGACTCCCTTGAGCTGCAACAGGTAGACCAGCATTTTCTCGCCGGTCAGATGCGGATAGAAGCCGAACTCCTGCGGCAGGTAGCCGAGCCGCTGCCGGATGCGGCGCGGGTCCGCCACCACGTCCTCGCCGTCCAGGGTGACGCTGCCGGAGGTCGGTTCCAGCAGACCCGCGACGATGCGCATCAGCGTCGTCTTGCCGGCGCCGTTCGGCCCCAGCAGGCCGAACATCCCGGGCGGCACGTCGAGGTCGATGCCCGCCAGGGCGGTGACCGGCCCCGGGTAGATCTTGATCAGCGAACGCACGCTCAGCATGGCGGCTCTCCTCGTGGCCGATTTACGGCCCGCACGGCCCCCATGTTTCAATCGCTCGACCGGCCGGCGCCGGGGCTCATGCTATCGTCGTCGCTACGAATTGGATCTACGGCGTCGGGGAGGTGGCGAGATGAGCAAGGGGCTGCGACGGATCGCGTCCGTGGTGCTGTCGATCGGCGTCGCCGCGGTGCCGGCATACGGCTGGGGCAACGGCGGGCACATGGCGGTGGCGTTCGTCGCCTATCAGGACCTCACGCCGCAAGTCCGCGACCGAGTCGACGCACTGATCAAATTGAATCCCAGCTATCAAGCCTGGATGGCGCTGATCCCGGCCAACACGCCGCCCGCCACGCGCAACGAGATGCTCTTCATGATCGCGGCCACCTGGCCCGACCAGATCAAGGGAGACCATCAGCACCAGGCCGACGGCACGGCCGGCGGCGATCGCCCTCCTGACGACGGTACGGCCGGCCAGAATATCGGCTACGGCGACATGGCGATGCACAAGTACTGGCACTTCATCGACGAGCCGTTCACCCAGGACGGGACGCCCTTGCAGGATCCGCCGACACCGAATGCCGAGACCCAGATCGCCGCCTTTCGCGCCACCCTGGCCTCCGACAGCCCGGACGCGCTGAAGTCGTATGACCTGGTTTGGCTGCTCCACCTGGTGGGCGACGTGCACCAGCCGCTGCATTGCGCCTCGCGTTTCGGTCATGCCGATCCCAACGGCGACAGCGGCGGCAACAAGGTCGTGGTGTGCACCGGCAAGGGCAAGGCCAAGGCCGGGTGCAAAGGCGAGCTGCACGCCTTTTGGGACGACCTTTTCGGCACCAGCCCCAAGCCGGGCCCCGCCATGAAGGTAGGCAAGAGCCTGCCGGCGGCGGCAGCCGACAAGGCCGGCGATCTGGACACGACCCACTGGGTCCAGGAGAGCTTCGACGACGCCGCCCATGCGGTCTACGTGAATCCGCCCATCGGCCTGGGCGATGGGCCGTTCCAGATCACCCCGGCCTACCGCAAGGCGGCGCTGTCGCTGGCCAGGGAGCGTATCGCCGTCGCCGGTTCCCGGCTGGCCAACGTCCTCGACAAAGAGCTGAAGTGACGGTACGGGGAGCCTTCCAGGCTCCCGTACCGGGCGGCGATCACTGGAAGTAACCGTTGACGTCGATCACCACGTGCACGCTGCCGGGGTTGCCGGCCACCTGCGGATGCACCACCAGCGTGCCCTGGCCACCGGCCGCCAGGCCGGCCACCAGGTTGTTGGCCAGCACCCGCCCGCCGGGGAAGTTGATCGTGCTGGTCGTGGGCGGCTCGGAGCTCACGTCCGGATAAACGCTGAGCAGCCCGGCGCCGGTCGGCCCCACGACGGTGACGTTGGCCGCCACCGCCTTGGCGCTGATCGGCACTCCGCACTTGGCGCCCACCTGCACCGCGACCTGGGTGCCGGAGGCGAGCGGGCTGCCGTCGCGCGAGTCGAAGACGCGGCAGGGAGGCACCGTGTAGTAGCAGAGGCCGCCGGCCGCGCCGCACTCCGGCGTGCCGCCCGCCACGGCGATCACCTGCTGCGCGGTGTTGGCGCTCGCCAGGCCGCGCGAGTCGGCGACTCGGAGCCGCGCCGGGAACTCGCCGTCGAGCACGTAGGTGTGGTTGGCCACCGGCGCGGCCTGGGTGACCGGTGGCGAGCCGTCGCCGAAATCGAAGGTGTACGAGGCGACGGTGTCGCACAGGTCGGGGTCGGTCGAGCCGGAGCCGTCGAAGGCGACGGCGAGCGGCGCCGGCCCGCCCTGCGGCGTCGCCGCCAGCTGGGCGATCGGCGGGTGGTTCGGCTCGCAGGAGCGGTTGCCGGCCAGGGTGTAGCCGCTGCTGCCGGTCGAGTCGACGGTCAGCAGCACGACGCCGACCGTCTGCTGGGTGATGGCGTTGATGTTGCCGAAGCTGTCGCCCGCCTGAGGCGGCGGCAGCGTGGCCGGCGGTGGATTCAGGTTGAAGGTCAGCTTCGACATGGACAGCACGATGGTGATCGTGCCGTCGCTGGTGAAGCCGCTGCCGGCGTCGGCGTCGCCGTCGGTGGTCAGCTGCCGCACTCCGCCGGTGCCGGTGGAGGTGTGGCCGTAGACGAACTGCACGCCGGTCGGATTGCCGCTGGCGTTGGAAACCATGGCGACGAAGTATTCGGTGCCGTTGGCGCGGCTGAAGAAGACCGTCCATTGCGCCTGCGGCGGCACCACGCTCAGGTCGGAGACCTTGAGCGTGAAGACCAGCTGGTTCGAGCAGGAGTCGAGCCACGGCTCGGCCAGCGACAACGAGGTGATGTCGAGCTCGGTGTTGGCCGGCGCGCCGGTCTGGTCGCCGGCCGGATCGGTGAGCACGGTGATGCCGGGCAACACGCAGGCGCTCTGCACGCTGCCGGCGACCGCCGCGAGCTCGCCGCAGGACGGCCCCTCGCCACGGGCGTTGACGGCGGTGACGCGGTAGAAGTACGGGGTGTTGGCGGCGACCGTGGCGTCCAGAAACGATGGCTTGCCGGCGCCGATCGTGGCGAGCAGCGTCTCGCCGCCGCTCGCCGTGCCGCGGTAGACTTTGTAGCCGGTGAGCGGCGTGCCGCCGCTGTCGGGGGCCGCCCAGCTGACGGTGACGGCGCCGCCCTGGCGCACCGCCGACAGCGGCAGCGGCGCCGGCGGCGCCGCGGGCTCCGGCGGATCGAAGGCGGCCAGCAGCCGGCGCCCGCCGGACTGCCGCACCACCGTCCCCTTGGCGCTGCGCGACGAGGACGAAGGCGAGCTGGCGGTGCAGCCCGGGGCCACGCAGCCGTCGGCGAAAGCGGCCAGCAGCCGCCCCTCCCGATCGATGGTGACGTCGTTGAAATCGAGCATGTTGCGGTCGGC
>DATGHG010000085.1:0-35387 GCA_035308185.1 Thermoanaerobaculia bacterium
CCGCCACAGCACGCGCATGATGGCGAGCTGCACCTTGCCAAGCCGCACGCCGCCACCGTCCAGCTCGTTCTCCGGCTCAGATTCGATGGGCGCGTTCGACATAGGCGTCACCTCCACTACCGAGATAGTACTACTGCGGTAGTTGATCGTCAAGAGCCTCGGACGATCGCGGGCAGATCGCCGGCGGGGACCTCGCGCCGGCTCCACCATCGAACTGGTACCAACTAGGTAGCTTTGGACGGCAGGCGGGCTTCGACCTGGCGCCAGAGATCGATGATGTCGAGGTGGACCTCGGGGAGGATCTGGGATCGGTACTGCCCGTCGACCGGCAACGCGACCACGAAGCGGCCACCCTCGTTGACCAGGAACTCGATCTGGCGTGTTTCGGAGTCTACGATCCAGTACTCGCGAATGCCGGATCTGGCATAAAGGATCAGCTTCTCGCCTCGATCGCGGCGGGCCGTTCCAGGGGAGAGGACCTCGATCAGGAGATCGGGAGCACCTTCGACGCGCGCCCGCACGATCCCCCGGCGCGCAGCCGAGAGATAGATGACGTCCGGCTGAACGACCGAGTGCTCTGCCAGTGTCACATCCAGCGGTGCGGGAAGCGCGAGACCACCCGCAGCCTGGGCGATGTCGTCGAAATGCCGCCACAGGAGCGGAACAACCGTCTGGTGCAATGGCGTGGGGCTGGGCACTACGTACAGCCTCCCGAACAGCAGCTCGCAACGCGGCTGGTCCGGCAGGGCGTCGTAGTCCTGTCGCCGGTAAGGCCCCAGTCCAGCCGGAGGTGCCAGAGGGGCTTCCGTGAGCAATTCGACCGTCATCACTTCAGTATAGCTCCCCCTCTAAGAAAGCTTGACGCGAAATCGAGCGCGAATCCGGCATTCCTCGTCTCAAGGCGCGAAGGATCGGCAGCCGGCGGGGCCTCGCCCCATTCAGCCTGCGAAGATCGCCCGCCGGGCGGCACCAACTATTAAGCAGTCTTGGGCGGCAGCCGGGTTTCGACCTGGCGCCACAGGTCGACGACGTCGAGATGGATCTCGGGGAGGACCTGGGATCGGTACGTCCCGTCCACGGGCAACGCGACCACGAAGCGGCCGCCCTCGTTGACCAGGAACTCGATCTGGCGCAGCTTGGCGTCGGCGATCCAGTACTCGCGGATGCCCGACTCCGCATAGAGCATCAGCTTCTCGCCGCGGTCGCGCCGCGCCGTCGCGGGTGAAAGGATCTCGACCAGGAGGTCGGGAGCGCCGATCATCCGGTGCGGCCGCGCGACCCCGAGACGTGCGGCCGACAGATAGATGACGTCCGGCTGCACGATCGAATGATCGGCCAGCTCCACGTCGAGCGGCGCGGCGTAGGCGAGGCCGCCGGACCCCTGGGCGATGTCGTCGAAATGGCGCGCCAGCACAATGATCATCGCCTGATGCACGAGCGTGGGACTCGACATCACGTACAGCCTCCCGAACAGCAGCTCGCAACGCGGCTGGTCCGGCAGGGCGTCGTAGTCCTGTCGCCGGTAAGGCCCCAGTCCAGCCGGAGGCGCCAGAGGGGCTTCCGTGAGCAATTCGACCGTCATCACCTCAGTATAGCTCCCAAAAGCTTGACGCGAAATCGATTGCGAATCCGGCATTCCTCGTCTCAGGCGCGGAGGATCGGCAGCCGCCGGCCGCTCCAGTCGGGGAAGAGGGCGGCGTCGTTCTTGATGCCGAGGTGCCTGCCGGCCAGCTCGCAGAACACCGCGCGGAAGTCGGTGGTCACCGGCAGGTCGCGCCCCTCGTAGAGCGCGTCCGGATGCAGGGTCGGGAGCTGGCCGTGCACCTTGCCGCCGTCGACGTGGTTGCCGAGCACGAACAGGCACGAGCCGTGACCATGGTCGGTGCCCCCCGAGCCGTTCTCGCGCGCGGTGCGGCCGAACTCGGTCATGGTGGTCAGCAGCACGTCGTCCTGGCGGTCCCCGAGATCGGTCCAGAAGGCGTTGATCGATTGCCCCAGGTCCTGGGCGCGGCGGAAGAAAGTACCGTTGACGGTGCCCTGCTGCACGTGCGTGTCCCAACCGCCGGACTCGGCGAACGCCACCTCGAGCCCGACGTCGGACTTGATCAGCAAGGCGATCTGCCGCATCGCGTCGCCCAGCGGGCTCTTCGGATAAACCGCGCCGTTCGCCGGCTGATAGTGCGCGACGTCGGTCGCCGACAGCATGTCGATGGCCTCGAAAGTCTCGGTGCCGGTGTTGCGCAGCAGGCTCTGCGAGGTCCGCTCGTAGAGCGCTTCGAAACCCTGTCCGGCAGCCGCCGCCACCTGATCGGCACCCGGCAGCCTGACCCGGAAGTCGGCGAGGTTGGTCACCGCCACCGCCGGCTCCTCGCCGTAGAGCGAACGCGGCATCGACGGCGTCATCGCCACCGCCCGGAACGGCGTGCGGTCGTGGCCCAGCAGGCCCACCGCCCGGTTGAGCCAACCCGAAGGCGTGCCCTTGCGTCCCGGGGTCCCGGTCTCCATGTAGTCCTGGGCGTCGAAGTGCGAGCGCGTCGGGTCGGGCGAGCCGACGGCGTGCACGATGGCCAGCCGCCGCTCCTGCCAGAAGGGAAGCAGCGCGGCGAAGCCGGGGTGCAGGCCGCAACCGGCACCGAGATCCGCCAGCGCATCGCCACCCGCCGCCCGGGCGGCGCTCATCGCCAGCCGCGGTCGCAGCTGCCTGAGCGTCACCTCGTCGAGCGGCGTCACCGCCATCATGCCGTCCATGGCACCGCGCTGGAAGATGGTCACCAGCACCTTGCGCCGCCGCAGCGGCGCCGGCGCCGCCGCGGCCAGCGCCGCACGGTTGAGGAACGAGGGACCGGCGCCGATGGTCACCAGGGCCAGACCGCCGGACTTGAGAAAGACTCTACGGGTCAACATGGGATGCGCTCCTGTCTACAGCTCAATTCAGCCTTCCACTTGGGAACTAAGGGCCGAAGGCGCAGGGGCCGGCCGAGGATGTTCATCGCCGCTGGAACTCGGGCGATCCGAGAACCATCCCCACCACCTGCTCGATCGGCGTCGGCGAATGCCGCGGCACCCCTGCGAGCGCCGCGAGCGGCGCCGGGCCGCCCCCCTGTCGCCCGCCGCGCACCTGCCGTCCGCCGCCGGCGCCGGCACCTTCCAGGCCGCCGGCGGCGACCATCTCGTCGCCGTCGTCGCGCGCCGGCAGCGCCGGCAGGGCTTCCTTGGGCGCGGCCTCGTCGATGCGATGCGCCACCGCGGGGTCGCTCACCAGCGGGCCCAGCAGCCGCAAGGTCGCCGCCAGGTCGCGCCCCGGCAGCAGCAGCGCGGCATAGGTCCGCAGCGCCGCCTCCCGCGACTCCGGCTCGGGACCGTCGTGCAGCGACGGCAGGTCCATGTCGAGGCCGCCGATCCGCTGCGACGCGAACTGCAGGCCGAAGTTCATCCGGTTGAGCAGCGAGCCGGTGTTGACCCAGGCGTCGGCGCGGTCCGGATAGCCGGTGGGCGCCTGGTAGGCGTAGAGCGGCTCGCCCATGCGCCTGATCCAGTCGAGCAGCTGCCGCGGCTCCTCGACGTGCGCTCCCGAGGCGCGCACCGCCGAGACCGCCAGCTCGAACGGCGACTTCACCTTGGCGCCGACCGCCTCGGGGCTCCAGAACTCCGGCGACTGCGCCAGGGTGCGCAGCAGCGCGCGGACGTCGCCGCCGGTGCGGTCGTAGGTGGCGACCAGGCGGTCGATCAGCTGCCGGGGAGGACGGTCCGACACGAAGCGCACCGCGAGCTGCGTGGCCAGATGGCGGGCAGTGGACGGGTGGCCGGCCAGCAGATCGAGCACCTCCTCGCCGTCCTCGATGCCGCGCCCCGGCGGCAGGGTCCGGCCCAGGACCTTCTTGACCGCCGAGTCGTGCATGTCGGCACGGAACAGGAAGTCGCCGTCGACCTGGAACCCCAGCCCGCCGAAGCGCCGGGCCTTGTCGAGGCGCTTCTCGATGCCCTCGCGCGCCGGGCCCGAGGGCAGCACCGTCCAGCCGGTGAAGGCGCGGGCGACCTCGATCACGTCCTTCTGGGTGTAGCCGCCGTCGACCCCCAGGGTGTGCAGCTCCATCAGCTCGCGAGCGTAGTTCTCGTTGAGCCCGCGGCCTTGGGGGACATTGGGCTGGCGGGCCGGACCGCGCGGCCGGCGCGCCGCCCGCATCTCCTGCATCTCGTCTCCGAACAGGGTCGGCTCGTCGGGCGCCGCGGTCGATTCGGCGTTGTCCAGGTAGTACAGCATCGCCGGGTGGTGCGACGTGGCCTCGAGCAGGCCGCGCACGGTGCCCAGCGCCTTGGGCCGGATGGCGTCGCGCTCGTAGGAGAGCAGATACGGGCGCGCCCGGCCATTGGTCTGCGAGACGTTGAAGTGGTTGAACCAGAAATCGGTCATCACCTCCCGCAGCTGGTTCTGGGACTCCGCCGCGCGGAGCAGCTTCTGCGTCAGCAGCTGGTCGTCCAGCTCCCGCTCGGGGCGGTAGCCCTGGTTCCGCGCGAACGCCAGCAGCCTCGCCCGCAGCTCCGGCCGGTCGCTTTCCGCGCCGCCGGCGCCGGCCGCCGCGTCGGCGACCTCACCCGCCGCGGCCGCCGAGTTGCCGCCGGCGCCGCCATTGCGTCCCCGGCCGTTGGCGTTGCCATCGAAGTTGCCGGCGGCGTAGAGCCGCTTCAGCCGTTGGTCGGACTGGGCGGCGGCCAGATCCTCCTTGCGGATCACCCCCTCCTTGACCGCTGCCGCCAGGACCTGCCCCGGGTTCTTGTAGATCCGGACCATGTCGGCCTGGGACATGGCCAGGGCGGGCAGCGCGGCCAGCCGCGCTTCGAGGTTGGGATCGGGGAGAGCGGCGCCAAGCTGCTGCTCGAACCAGCGGTCCAGACCGGCGGCGACGACCTGGTCGACCTCTCCGGGGCGCGGCCCGAAGGCGAACCGGTTGAGCAGGTGAGCGGCCGCCTGGCGCTCGCCGAGGCCCGCTTCCCGCCAAGGCAGCCTGGACGCCGGCCGGCGTTCCCCGGCCGACACCCCCTGGCGCCCCTGGCTCCCCTGCCGCCCCCAGGCCAGCCCGCCGGCCAGCGCCAGGGAGGTCAGCACGGTCGTCGTCCAGGTCGTCACGCTTGCCGCTCTCATACATCCTCCTCGGCGCGGGCCCCTCGGGAGGGGTCCCGCGCGTGATGCTGAAACCCCCGACGCCGGCCAAACCTGCGCTGACCAGGCGGCGGCGGGCCGGTCGATTCTGCGCTTCCGCCGGCGCCTTGCCAAGCCTCCGCCAGGCGCGTAAGCTGGCCCCGTATGCAGCGTTCCCGCGCCGTCTCGCCCGCCTTCGCCCCGTTGCTTGCCCTGTCGCTCGCCGCCGCGCTCGCCCTGCTCGCCGCCCGGGCCGAGGCCGACGTCCTGCTCACGCTCAAAGGCCATACCGAAGGCTTCAAGGTCGGCGACCGCACCCAGGAGCCGCGCGACGCGGACGTCAAGATCTGGCTCAGCGCCGAAAAGATGCGGCGCGACGAGGGCCCGCTGTCCGCCATCGTCCGCCTCGACCGCCAGAAGCTCTACCTGGTCAACCACGCCGACAAGACCTACAGCGTGGTGGACCTGCCGGTCGATTGGGCGAAGCTCGTCCCGAGCGGCGATCGCGAGAAATTCCAGCAGTTCCTCGCCGACAGCCAGCTCAAGTCGACGATCACGCCGTCGACCGAGACCAAGAAGATCCGCGACTGGAACACCCACCGGGTCGACGTCGACCTCGCCAATGCCCACGGGCTCAAGGTCTCGACGCGGATGTGGTTGACCAAGGACCTGCCGTTTGCCGCCGCCTACAACAAGATGTCGGGCGTCCTCGCCTCGTTGCAGGCGAGCTCAGGGGAGTGGGCGCGCAAGCTGGGCCAGCTCGACGGTTTCCCGGTCTATCAGGAGACCACGGTCAGTGTCGGCGGCACGAGCTTCCTCTCCCATGAAGAGGTGGCCGCGGTCGAAACCAAGGCGGTGCCGGACGTGACCTACGATCCGCCGGCGGGCTTCAACTCGGTTCCCTACGACCCGTTCCGTCCCCCCGGATAGAACAAAAGTCCCGTCGAAGAGGGGGAGGGGGCGTCCCCTTCCCCCCGGAGGGTGGGAAGGGGATCGAGGGGATGCGGGGGCGATCCAATCGATGCTTTGAGTAGTGCTTGATGGGTCTTCATGGCTCTGAGTCGCCGAGAGACAGTGGTGACGAGGAGACTGCTCAAGATTCCCGGCTCTGGGAGATCTGCCGGCGCAGCAGCTCGTTCTCGAACGCCATGCCCACCTGGGCGGTGGCCAGCTCCAGGATGTCGATGTCCTCGATCGGCTGGTCGCGCTCGCCGTTGTCAGTGTAGATCACCGAGATCACGCGCTGGGCGCCGAGCACCGGGAAGACCACCACCTGGCCGGTCCGCGAGCGCCCGACCAGCGACCGGAACGGCTCCGGCAGCCCCGCCTCCTCGAACGTCACCGACTGCACCTCGCCCTGGGCCAGGCTACGGGAGAAGACACCTTCCGTCTGGCTCGACAGCCTGATGCCGCGGGTCAGCTCGGCGAGTGGCCGCCCGCTCAGGTCCGCGCCGAAGGCGCCGAGCGCCATCAATTGGTCGCGCTTGACCAGGAACAGCACCGCGCGCTCCACCGACTCGGAGATGATGTGCATCAGGTTGAGCGCCACCGTGGCCGAGATCAGCCCCGAGCGCAGGTCGCCGAACACCCGCCGCAAGCGCGCCACGCCGGATTGCGCGTTCGCCGGCGTCATCCTGCCCGAGCCGCCGCGGATCAGGTCGTCCCGGCTCTCGATGAGGTTCTCGACGCAGGACGCCACCGCCTCGACGTCCGGCGGCAACGCCGTCAGCACTCCCGCGGCGTAGACCTTGGCGACCGAGATGGCCGGATCCACCAGCGCGATGATCGAGGCGCGGGGGCGGGCGCGGCGCAGCACCGCCGCCTGCTCGATGGAAGCCCCGCCGCGCCGTAGATCCACCACCACGATGGGCGGTGGCTCTCCCGGCGCCGCCGCTCCCGCCTGCTCGATGCGCAGCCCTTCGATGCCGGCGACCTCGTGGAGCAGCGCTTCGCCCAGCTTCTCGGCGAAGACCGCGTCGTGCGAGACGATCTGCAGGTGCAGGCGCTCCGCCGCGTGCTTCGGCATCTCCCAGCGGCGATGGGCGATCTCCGGCCGCGGCTCGAGCAGCAGCGCGCCGGACGGACGGCCTCCCGCTGCCGCCCCGGCGCTCACCACCGCCGTCGCGGCCGCGGCCATCGCGGGCGCCGCCACCAGCGCCGGCCCGAGAGCCGGGTGGGTCTCGTCGCCGTCAGGATAGCCGTCGCCGTGGGACGTCGGCAGGTCGAAGACCGCCGCCGTCTCGAGCCCGGGCTCGCCGCGCCCGCGGTTGCGCTCGTCGAAGATCCTGGCGGCCTCGAGCAGCACCATCTGGGTGTTGAGGTCGGCGTCCGGCAGCACGTCGCTCGGGTAGAGCGCAATGTCGTCGATCGGGCGCAGGTCGTCGATCGCGAACTCGAAGGTGCCGGCATCCCAGACCATCACCTCCGACACCGCCTGGCCGATCTGCTGCGCGATGACCTGGCGCAGGCCCTCCGCGTCGATGGCGCCCGAGGACACCAGCACCTGTCCCAGCGAGCGCCGCTCGCGCTCCCGGCCCTGGGTCTGGATCGCCTGATCGAGATGCGCGCGGTCGAGCAGCCCCGAAGAGATCAGCAGATCTCCCAGCTTCGGCGTGCGCGGCGCCTGCGCGGAGACCAGGCGGCCGCCATGGAATCCGATCATCGCGCGCTGCGCGCCGCGGGTGAGCAGCAGCGTGCCGGTGCGCCGCCCGAGGTGAACGAACTGCATCACGTCGGCAACGGAGACGTCTTTCAGGCTGCCGGAAATTGCCATCCCCGCCCCCGGTCCGTCACTCGCCGCGCGCCAGCTTGACCAGGCTCTCGAGGGTGCGCAGCTTGCGGTCCTTGGCGGCGAACAAGCGAGCCGCGAACAGCGCCGAGGCGGCGTGCGCGGACAGCAGGTCCAGCAGGTCGCGGTCTTCGGCGCGCAGGATCGGTTTGTGATCGAGCAGCTTCAGCAGCACCAGGGCGCCGACCACCTCGTTCTGCACCCGCAGCGGCACCGCCGCAAGCGCCCGCGAGTCGGCGGTCGGACCGAGGCGAAGGACGCCGTCGGAGAGCGTCGCGTCGACCACCGGATCGCCGCCGGCGTACATCTCGCCGCGATAGAGCCCGTCCAATTCGGCGTTTTGAGAGTTTGTCGCGGTCGCCGGGGGCGCGGCGGCGGCCGTGCCGCCGATCAGGGCGATGTCGCAGCCGGGGGCGTCGTCCTTGCGCAGCAGCAGCACGAACTGCTCGGCGCCCAGCAGGTTGATGGCGATCTCGGCGATGGTCGCCTGCACCTCGGCCGGATCGAGCGTCGCGTGCAGCTGGTAGGTGGCGACGTAGAGATTCATCAACCGGCCGCCCTGGTGCTCGGAGTCGACCAGCCGCGAGGCGAGCTCCTTGACGTCCGACTCGGCGGACGCCAAGCGCCGCTCGAGCTCGACGGCGCGCGAAACGTCGGCGGTATCTGAAGGGGTTGCAAGGGTTGGAGGGGTCGCAGGTGTTGGGCTCAGCCGGTCCGCGGGGCCGGCGGCGTGGCGCTCGACCAGCTCGCGCAGGTTGAGCTCGGCGACCCGCGCCAGCTCGCGGGCGCGGTCGAGCGTGGTGCGCAGCTCGGCAACCAGATCGACACCGGCGGCGGTCGCAGTCGGCGCGGTCGGCGCGGTCGGCGAGGGCGGGCGGTCGCTCAAGCGGCCGACCTCGCCGGCAGCCGGGAGATGACGTCGAGGATGTCCTCGGTGTGAAAGGGCTTCCTGATGTAGGCGGAGGCGCCGGCCTCGAGACCGCGCGCGGTGTCCTCGTCGCGCCCCTCGGTGCTGATGATGATCACCGCCATGCCGTCGCAGCCGCCGCCGGCCTTGAGCTGGGCGAGGAACTCCAGGCCGTTCATGTTCGGCATGTTGACGTCGAGCAGCACGAGGTCGATGTCCTGATGCTCGCCCAGGCGGTCGAGGGCCTGCCGGCCGTCCGAGGCATACACCAGTGGGTACTGGCGCAGCATCACCTCATACATCTTGTGCATCAGCTTCGAATCGTCAACGACCAGAACTTTCCTTGGCTGCACGACGCTCTCCGGGCAGGCGTTCCGTCCGGCGGGGCACTCCGCTGGGTTCACCGATCCAGCTTCGCAGTCTAGCCAATGCTACATGCCAGTTCAAGTCGCGCGCGCCCCGCGCGCGGCCTCGACCAGGGCCGCCGCGAGCAAGTTGTCGCGTTAGTGTCTACGAGACGCACCATCAATAATTAGAAGAAAAGTTATTCCTTTACAACTGCCATGCATGGAGGGATGACGACCATGAAAGGCATCGCGCGATGTGTCTGCTGCCTGGCGCTGGCTCTTGCCGCGCCCCGTGTCTCCTCGGCCGGCGGCGCATGGGTACCCGCTCCCGGCGACGGCGACATCGATCTCGGGTACAGCCCGAAGACGGCGTCGACGTCCTGGGACACGCACGGCCGCGCCTACACCAACCGCAACGGCGCCGGCGAGATCAGCTACCAGGACTTCCGCTACCTCTATCTGGACGGCGAGATCGGCCTGTTCAAGAACTTTTCCGCCACTTTCCTGATGACCTATCTCGACGGGATCGAGGGGCCGCACAACAACGGCGAGGAGGACTCGGGCCCGTCCGACGCCTGGTTCGGCTGCAAGTACGCCCTCACCCAGGGCAAGCTGCCGATGGCGATCGCCTTCACCTACCGTACGCCGATCTTCTACGCCCTGCCCGGCCCTTACAGCCGCGAGCTCTTCGACGCGCACGGCAACCACATCGGCGAGAGCCCGAGCTGGCGCGGCCTGCTCAAGAACGACTACGGCCTGACCTATCTGATCAGCCAATCGGCCTTCGGCGGCGGCTGGTGGAACTTCCAGACCGGCTACATCTGGCGCTCCGGCGCACCCTCCGACCAGATCCCGGTGCTGGTCGACCTCGGCTATCCCCTTCCCTTGTTCGGTTCCTTCGCCAAGCTCGCCGGCTCCTGGTACCACAGCGTGGGCAACTGGACGACTCCGCAGCCCAATGATCGGTTCGGCGTCTCCGCCACCAACAACTTCAACGACGCCAGCTATCTGCAGCTCGCCGCCTCGTGGCTGGTGCCGTTCGGCCGGCACCGGGAATACTTCGTCGAGGGCGGCTACGGCCAGGTGGTGTGGGGGATCTCGGCGCGCCGGTACCGGGAGCCGTTCATCAGCATCGACCGGCGGTTCTGATCGCCCGCCGGCGGGCGGCGGGCGCGCTGCTGCCTACGACGGGCCGGCCAGCGCCGGTTCGGGCAAGGCGACTCCCTGCAGCATGTCGCTCGGCAGCGCGCCGAGCAGCTGCCGCAGCTCGTCGTCGTCGGCGAGCCGCTCGCGGATCCGCGGCTGCGCCATCGCCCATGAGATGAGCCGGTCGTGCTCGCGCCCGCGCGCCCGCGCCATGACGTAGGGCAGGGTGGTGAATGAGATCAGCGCGTACAGCGGGATGAACTTCTCCGGATGGATCTCGGCGAGGCGCCGCTCGATCTGCTTGCGCAGCAGGAACTCCGGATCGCCCACCTTGTCGCGCAGCTCGGCGAAATGCTCGAGCGCCAGCTCGGCGATGGCGTCGGCGTTGGGTTTGCGCTGCCGCTCGTAGGCGGCGAGCACCGCCGGCCAGCCGGTCTCGGCCGCCAGGCAGTCCGCCAGCACCGAGCAGTCCTCGAAGCCGGAGTTCGCGCCCTGGCCGTACGACGGCACGATGGCGTGGGCCGCGTCGCCGATCAGCGCCGCCCGGCCGTTGGCGGTGTACGGGAAGCAGCGCACGGTGATCATCGAGGTCGGCGCATGGGCGAAGTAGTCCCTGACCAGGGTGGGCATCAGCGGCACGGCATCGGCAAAGGTCTCGTGGAAGAGGGCGAGCAGCTCGCTCTCGCCGCGGATCGAGGCGAAGGACGGCTCGCCCTCGTAGGGCATGTGCAGGGCGACGGTGAAGCTGCCGTCGAGGTTGGGAAACCCGATCAGCATGTACTCGCCGCGCGGCCAGATGTGGATGGCGTTGCGCGACAGCGCCCACTCTCCCGCCGCCGTCGGCGGCACCCGCAGCTCCTTGTACGCCTGGTCGAGGTACTCCTGGGCGTAATCGAAGCGCTGCATCTTCTGCATCTGCAGCCGCACCCGCGAGAAGGCGCCGTCGGCGCCGAACAGCACCTCGGCGGAGCGGCTGGCGACCTCTCCCGAACGGCGGTTCTGGAAGGTCGCCCCCGGCCCCGCCAGGTCCACCTTCAGGCACTTCTCGTCGAACGAGCAGCGGATCTCCGGCCGCTCGAGGACGAGGTCGAGCAGGGTGCGGTTGAGCCGGCTGCGCGACACCGAGTGGATCGCCTCGCCGCGATTGCCGTAGGGCTGGTATTCCAGGGTGCCGTCGCGGTTGTGGATCACCCGCCCGTAGCAGGGCACGCCGATGGCGCGCACCGCATCGCCGGCCTGCACCCGGTCGAGGGCGGCGAAGCCGCGCTCGCAGATGGTGAGGTTGATCGAGCGGCCGCCGCCGATCGGCCCCGAGCGCGGATCGGCGTGGCGCTCGTAGAGGTGGACCGCGTGGCCCAGCCGGGCCAGATAGAGCGACAGCAGCGAGCCAACCAGGCCGGCGCCGATGACCATGATGCTCTCCGCCATAGCGTTCTCCCTCAGCCGCCGGCCAGGACGAGCTCCGAGAGCCGCTTCCCGGGATCGGACGCGGCCGCCGCGAGCAGCGCCGCCAGCTCGCCGAGCAGCGCCGCCGCCGCACCGGGCGCGAACAGGCCGGCCGTGTAACCGAGATCGAGCTGGATCGCGCCCTCGATCTCGCGAGCGTAGAGGTTCCAGTCGAACTCCGTGCCCATCTCGCCGGTGAGCGCCGGCTCCACCTCGAGCTCCGGCAGCCGCAGCGGCGCGGCGTGGGCCGCCTCTCCCATCGGCATGATGAACACGCCGCGGATCCAGGGCGTCGGGATCTCCTCGCCCCCCGCCCCTACCACCGCCGCCGCCAGGAACTCGAAGGGCGCCCGCTGGTGGGTGAGCGCCTCGAGCGTGGTCTCGCGCACCCGCTTGAGCAGCTCGCCGAAGTCGGGGTCGCCCGCGAGGTCGGTGCGCAGCACCAACAGGTTGAGCAGCAGGCCGACCAGCTCCGCGGTCTCCGGCCGGTCGCGCAGCGCCACCACCGTGCCAACCAGCACGTCGTCCTCGCCGCCGCGGCGGTGGAGCAGCGCCTTCCAGGCTGCCAGCACGACGACGAACAGCGTCACCCGCTCGCGCCGCGCCAGCGCCTTGAGGGCCGCGCTCACCCCGGCGTCGAGGCGCAGGCCGCAGCGGCCGCCGGGCGCTTCCTGCGCGTCGCGGTCCAGCGGCGGCCAGCGCATGCCGCGCGGGTCCGCGCCGGCCAGCCGCCGGCGCCACCAGGCCAGCTCCGCGTCGAGCTCGCCATCCATCACCAGCTGCCGCTGCCGGCGGGCGAAGTCGGCGGCCTGCATGGGCGCCGCCGCCGCCACGGCTGCGCCGCCATCGCCGCCAACACCGCCGGCCGCCGCCGCGTACAAACCGGCCAGGTCGCGCACCAGCACCGTCAGCGACCAGCCGTCGATCACGATGTGGTGGACGACCAGCAGCAGCAGGTGCTCGGACGGCCCGGTACGCAGCAGCGTCGCCCGCAGCAGCGGGCCGCGCAGCAGGTCGAACGGCCGCCCCGCCTGGTCGCCGAGGGCCTGCTCGCAGGCCTGGCGCGCCCGCCGCTCTCCCAGGCCGGCGAGATCGACCAGCGGCAGCGCCGGCGGCGCGCTCGGGGCCGGATCCACCACCGCCAGCGGCCCCTGCTCGGTGGCCGGGAAGCGGGTCCGCAGCGCTTCGTGGCGCGCCACCAGCCGGCCCAGCGCCGCCGCCAGCGCCGGCGGCCGCAGCCGGCCGGTGAAGCGCACGCCATGGTAGACGTTGTAGGCGGTGCCGTGCGGCATGCGGCGCGCGATCTGCCAGAGACGCTGCTGGGCGAACGACGGCGCCTCGCCGCGCCCCGCGGGCGCCGCCGGGCGCGCTGCCGCCGCGCGCGGCTGGGCGCCGCCGGCCGCCGCGGCGCCGTCTCGGCCCGCCGTGCGGGCGATCAGCACGTCCACGCCCAGCACCTCGGCGGCCGAGCCGGCGGGAGTGAACGACGCGGTCTCGGTGAAGCCGGCGGCACGCAACGCTGCTTTCCATTGCGCCGCCGAGAGCAGCGGATGCATGGGGCGCAGCCCGTAGTCCTCGAAGTGATCGAAGCCGGGCAGGAAACCCATCGAGAAGTGGTACTTGCGCTGGAACTGGGTCTCCTCGAGCAGCAGCAGGACGCCGCCAGGAGCGAGCAGCCGCCGCACGTGGCTCAGGGTCTCGTGGATGTTGCGGGTGGCGTGCAGCACGTGGGCGGCGATCAGCCAGTCGCAGCACCCCGCCGGCAGTCCCTGGGTGAACGGGTCGCGCTCGAGGTCGAGCTCGCGGTAGCGCATGAACGGGAACTCGGCGAATTTCTGCGCGCCGAGGTCGGTGAAGAACTTCGACACGTCGGTGAACAGGTAGACGGCGCGCTCCGGCGGCAGCAGCGGCAGCAGCGAGGCGGTGCTGCCGCCGGTGCCGGCACCCACCTCGAGCAAGCGGATCCGCCGCCCGGGCGGCAGCGCGGCGACCTGGGCGGCCAGCAGGGCGCTGGCGATGCCGTTGCAGTATTGGAAGATCGGGGTCACCCGGTAGCTGGCCTCGATGCTCTCCGACGAGCCGCCCGCGAGGTAGAACTCGAGCGGATGCGTGGCGCCGGTGAGCACGGCGTGGAGGTTCTCGCCGTAGTAGTCGCGCCGCGCCTGGTCGATCGCGGCGTCGATCGGCAGCGGCTGGGAAAGCGGCTGCACGGTGCGATAGACCTCGCCGCGCCGCGCCATGACGCCCTCGTCCACCAGCATGTCCAGCCAGCGGCGCAGCACCTTGCGGTTGCGCGGCAGCAGGCGATGGTCGCGCAGCAGCCCCGCCACCGTGACCTCCTCGCCGGCCCGCTGCAGGGCCCCCATGCGCCGGAAGGCCGCGGCGACGAAGCCGACCGCCTCGCGGTCGTGGCGAGGCTCCATCTCGGCGTCCGCCACCAGGTCCGCCGCCAGCACCACCCGCTCGGTTTCGGCGGCGCCGGCGGCGACCAGCGCGCGCCAGACCTCGTCCGGCATCACCCAATCGCCGCCCGCCAGCTCGGCGGCCAGCGCCGCGTCCGCCGCCCGGGAGGCGCCGGCGGCAGGGGCGGCCGGCGGATGCGGCGGCGCCTCCTCCGCCGCCGCCGTCTCGGCGGCCTGCGCATTCGCCGCCAGGGCGCGCAACCGCTTTTCGAGCAGCGCGCGACGCTCGGGTGACAGCTTGTCGAGCCGCGAAACGGTGGCGTCGCCCATCACAACAGCTCCCGCACTTCCTCGTCCGACATCTCCTCGACCTGGGCGAGCAGCAGCTCTTCGACCAGCGCCGCCAACCCCGCCAGCGTCGGCGCGTCGAAGAAGCTGCGCACCGGCAGCTCGACGCCGACCGCCTTGCGGATGCGGAAGATGGCGCGCACCGCCATCAGCGAATCGCCTCCCAGCTCGAAGAAATCGTCGTGGATGCCGAGCTTCTCGACCCCCAGCGCATCGCCGCAGATCGCCGCCAGGACCTTCTCCACCTCGGTGCTCGGGGCGACATAGCCGCGGCGCTCCGCCGGCGGCTCGTTGCCGGGGCGCGGCAGGGCCTGGCGGTCGACCTTGCCGTTGGCGGTCAGCGGCAGCGCCGGCAGGAAGACGAACGCCGCCGGCACCATGTAGTCGGGCAGCGTGCGCCGCAGCAGCTCCCGCAGCTCGCCGGCACCGGGAGGTCCGGGCGGCCCGGAGGACGACGCCGAGCTCTCGGCGGCGACGACATACGCCGCCAGCCGCTTGTCGCCCGGGCGGTCGCCGGCATGCGCCACCACCACCGCCTCGCGCACCGCGGGGTGGCGGCACAGCGCGGTCTCGATCTCGCCGAGCTCCACGCGATAGCCGCGCACCTTGACCTGGGAGTCCTCGCGGCCGAGGAACTCGATGTCGCCGCCCGGCAGGTAGCGCCCCAGGTCGCCGGTGCGGTACAGGCGCTCGCCGGTGAGCGGATCCTGGATGAAGCTGGCGGCGGTCTTGCCCGGATCGCCCCAGTAGCCGCGCGCCAGACCGGCGCCGCCGATGAACAGCTGCCCCGGCACCCAGGTCGGCCGCGGCGCCAGCGCGCCGTCCAGCACGTGGAAGGTCTGGCCGCTCATCGGCCGGCCGTAGGGAATGCTGCGCCAGCCGGGATCGACCTCGCGGATGGGATAGAGGATCGACCAGATCGCTGCCTCGGTGGCGCCGCCCAGGCTCACCACCTCGGCATCCGGCGCCAGCGCCCGGATGCGGTCGGGAAGCTGCACCGGGATCCAGTCGCCCGAGAGCATCACCAGCCGCAGCGCGCCGGGCAGCGGCCGGGCCTCCTCCGCGGCGTCGTCGACCAGCATCTCCATCAGCGCCGGCACCGAGTTCCAGATCGTCGCGCCGCCGGCGTCCAGCCGCTCGGCCCAGTGCCGCGGATCCCGCCGCTCGCCGGCGGCGGGCAGCACCACGGTGCCGCCGGCGGCGAGGGTGCCGAAGATGTCGTAGACCGAGAGGTCGAACGACAGCGAGGAGAGGGCGAAGACCCGGTCTTCCGGTCCGACGCCGAAGCGGCGGTTGATGTCGAGCACGGTGTTGACCGCGGCGCGGTGGTCGATCGCCACGCCCTTGGGCTGGCCGGTCGAGCCCGAGGTGTAGATGACGTAGGCCAGGTCGCCGGCGTCCTGGGCCGCCGGCGCGAAGGGCGGCCACGCCGGCGGCGCGTCGGGCGCCACCGTCACGCGCCGCAGCCCCTCCGGCCATTCCGCGGCCTGGGCGAAGCGCTCGTCGAGCCAGGGCTGGGTCACCGCCACCTCCACCCCGCCGTCGGCCAGCAGCCAGCTGCGGCGCTCGGCCGGCAGCTCGGGATCGATCGGCAGGTAGGCGGCTCCCGCGCCCAGGATGCCGAGCGTCGCCACCACCTGCTCCCAACCCTTCTCCATCACCACCGCCACCAAGTGGTTGGGGCGCGCGCCCAGGGCGCGCAGCTCCGCGGCCAGCGCGGCGGCGCGCCCGCGCAGCTCGGCATAGCTCAGCACACGGTCGGGAGCCGCCACCGCCGGCCGGTCGGAGGCCGCCGCGATCAGGGTGTGCAGCAGCCCGGGCGGCGGCGCCGCCAGCGCCGGCGAGGCGGCGTTGATCGCCGCACGCTCGGCGAGCTGCGACGCGGGCACCAGCTCGCGCCGCTCCTGGCGCCAGACCGGCGGCAGGTCGGCCTCCTGCCTGGCCGCCAGGCTTTCGAGCAGGCCGGTGAATGCCGCCACCATGTCGTCGAGCATCCCCGGTGGGAAGAGGTCCTCGACCACGTCCCAGGTGCTGACCAGGCGGCCGTCGTGCTCGGACACCTGGTGATCGATCCAGACCTGCGGCGTCTGGCTGATGCCGTAGCCTTCGGCCGGCGCCACCGCCGTCTCGTCCGCGCCCGCGCCGGCACCGCCGGCGCTATCGACACCGCCGGCACCGTTGAGGCCGCCGGCACCGTTGAGGCCACCGGCCGCGGGCAGCGCCTCCGGCGCGGCAGGACCCTCGCCCGTGGGCGCCAGGTTGAGAGTGCTGGTGAACACCACCGGCATCAGGGCGCGGGCGGCGACACCCTGGGCGCGCGCCAGCTCGCGCATCACCCGCACGCCACTCACCAGGCGGTGGTCGAGGCCCTCCCAGAGGCCGTCCTGGACGCGGCGGGCGCGCTCGACGAACGGCGCCGGCCGCGAGCAGTCGATGGCGCACAGGGTCAGCGAGGTGAAATCGCCGACCAGTTCGTGGATCCGGGGGTGCAGCGGCAGGCGGTTGAACAGCGTCAGGTTGACGGTGAAGCGCGGGCTCTTGCTCCAGGCCGCCAGCACCTCGGCGTAAGCGGTCAGCAGCAGCACCGAGGGGGTGAGGCCGGCGCGGCTGGCGCGTTGCTTGGCGAGCTGCCAGGCGGCGCGCGGCAGGCCGGTCGAGCGGCGCACGAAGCGCGGCCGGTCGAGCTCCATGGGGTTCCTGGCCAGCGGCAGGTCGGGAGCGGCGGGCAGCTCCGCCAGACGGCCGCGCCAGTAGGCGAGGGCCAGCTCGAACGCCGCCGACCGCTCCAGCTCGACGGTCGCCAGCACGTAGTCGCGGAAGGTGACCGGCAGCGGCGGCAGCGACGTCGCCGGGTCGTGGTAGAGCACCGACAGCTCGCGCAGCAGGATCTGGCAGCTCCAGGCGTCGCCGATCAGGAAGTCGAAGCTGACGTGGAAGCGGCTGCGGCCGCCCGGCAGGCGCGTCGCCCGCACCTCGAACAGCGGCCAGCGGTCGCTCGGCAGCACCTGGTGCGACATCTCGTGGCGCACCGCGGCGAGGTCGCGCTCGGCCTGCGCGGGGGTGCGGCCGGAGAGGTCGAGGACCGCGATCGCGTAGGGCGGCACCCGCTCGAGGATCTGCTGCAGGCCGTCGGGCAGCACCACCGCGCGCAGCATCTCGTGGCGCTCGACCAGCCGGTTCAGGGCGGCGGCGATGCGCGCCGGATCGACCGCGGCGGCATCGATCTCGAGGTACTGGTGGGTCGCGACCTGGCCGAGCTCGAAGGCGCCGCTGCGCCCGATCCAGTACGCCTGCTGCACGTCGGTCAGCGGGAACGGCTGGTGGAGGTTGGCGCGGTCGGCGGCGATCACCGGCAGCTCCGGCGCAACCGTCGGGGCGCCAGTGGTCTGCCGTGCGGCGCCGATCGCCGACGCCATGCCGGCCACCGTCGGCTCGGCGAACAGCGCCGGCAGCGTCACCTCGATCGCGAAGCGGCCGCGCACCTCGGTGGCGATCTGGGTGGCGAGCAGCGAGTGGCCGCCGAGCTCGAAGAAGTCGTCGTGGGCGCCGATGCCGTCGATCCCGAGCGCCAGCGCCCAGAGCGCCGCCAGTCGGCTCTCGACCTCGCCGGCCGGCGCCACGTAGGGCGTGGCGAGGGCGGGCCGCCGGTGGCCCGCCGCCGCTGCCGCCGGGAGATCGCCGGCAGGCGACGCGGCGGACGCCGGTGGCGCGGGGGATGCGGGCGACGTGAGAGACGGGATCGGCCCGCCGCCGGCCGGCGGCACCGCCGGCGCCGATGCCTGGGTGCCCGCCGCCGGCGCGGTCCGGGCCACCGGCTCGAGCCAGAAGCGCTGCCGCTCGAAAGGATAGGTGGGCAGCCGCACCCGGCGCCGCCGCTCGTGGGCGTGGACGCCGGCCCAATCCACCTTGACCCCGGCCAGCCACAGCCGGCCGAGGGCGTTACCCGTCGCGGCGGCGCTCTCCGCCTCCTCCCGGGGATGGCTGAGCGACGCGATCACCACCCGCTCGGGCCCGGCCTGCGGATGGCGCCGCACCAGGGTGCCCAGGGCCCGTCCCGGGCCGACCTCGAGCAGCACCCTCGCCGGAGCGGACAGCAGCTCGCCGACCGCGTCGCCGAAACGGACGGTCTCGCGCAGGTGGCGCACCCAATAGGCCGGATCGGTGGCCTGGGCGGGCTCGATCCAGGTGCCGGTGAGATTGGACAGGTAGGGGATCCGCGGCGGCGCCAGGCGGACCCTGGCCAGCGCCGCGGCGAAGGGCGCGAGAACGGGATCCATCATCGCCGAGTGGAAGGCGTGCGAGGTGTGCAGGCGCCGGCAGTCGACGCCTTCGCCGCGCAGCCGCTCGTCCAGCGCCGCGATCTCTGCCGGCGGACCGGAGACGACGGTGAGCGCCGGCGCGTTCGCGGCGGCCACCGCCAGGCCGCCGGTGAGCAGCGCCGCGACCTCCGCTGCCGGCAGCGGCACGGCGGCCATGGCGCCGGCCGGCAGCGCCTGCATCAGGCGGCCGCGCTCCGCCACCAGGGCGAGCGCGTCGGCCAGCGTCAGCACCCCTGCCAGGCAGGCCGCCACGTACTCGCCGACGCTGTGCCCGAGCATCGCCGCCGGGCGCACCCCCCACTCGCTCCACAGCTGCGCCAGGGCGTACTCGACGGCGAACAGGGCGGGCTGCGCGATCGCGGTCTGCGCGAGGTCGGACACGGCCGCCGCCGGCGGATACAGCAGCTCACGCAGGTCGCGGCCCAGGTGGGGCGTGAGCAGGCCGGCGCAGCGGTCGAGCGCGGCGCGGAACGCGGGCTCGCCGTCATAGAGCTCGCGGCCCATGCCCACGTGCTGCGCGCCCTGGCCGGGGAAGAGGAAGACGACCGGCCGGTCGCGGGCCTCGACCGCCTGGGTCCGCACCGAGCGCGCATCACGGCCGCGCAGGGCGGCGGCCGCCGCGGCGCGGTCGCGGCAGAGGAGCACCCGCCGGTGCGGGAAGCTCTTGCGGCCCACCTGCAGGGTGTAGGCGACGTCGGCCAGCTCCTGCTCCGGATGCTCGTCGAGGTGCCGGGCGAGGTTGTCGGTGGCGGTCTCGAGCGCGCTGGCGGTGCGCGCCGACAGCGCCAGCAGCTGCCAGGGGCGGGAGGGGCCGGGCAGAGCGGCGGCCGGCGCCTCCTCGAGCACCACGTGGGCATTGGTGCCGCCGATGCCGAAGGAGCTCACCCCGGCCCGCCGCGGGCGGCCGTTGGTGGGCCACGCCGCCAGCGTCGTGTTGACGTGGAAGCCGCCGCCCGCCAGGTCCACCTCCGGGTTGGCAGACTCGAAATGCAAGCTGGGGGGGATGGCCTGGTGCTCGAGGGCGAGCACCGCCTTGATCAGCCCGGCCACTCCCGAGGCGCTGTCGAGGTGGCCGACGTTGGTCTTGACCGAGCCCAGGACGCAGGCAGGCGCGCCGGCGGGCCGGCCGGCGAACGCCTGGCTCAGCGCCGCCACCTCGATGGGGTCGCCCAGCGGCGTGCCGGTGCCGTGGGCCTCGACATAGTCGATCGCGGCGCCGTCGAGGTCCGCGGCCGCCAGCGCCTCGGCGATGACCGCCACCTGCCCGGAAACGCTGGGGGCGGTGAAGCCGACCTTGGCGGCGCCGTCGTTGTTGACCGCCGAACCGCGGATGACGGCGAGCACGGTGTCGCCGTCGGCCAGCGCCTCGTCCAGCCGCTTCAACAGCACGACGCCGGCGCCGTTGCCGAACACCGTCCCATTCGCCCGGCGATCGAAGGCCCGGCAGTGACCGTCCGGCGACGCGATGCCGCCTTCCTGGTAGTGATACCCGGTGCGCTGCGGCACCCGCACCGTGACGCCGCCGGCCAGCGCCAGGTCCGACTGCATGTCGAGCAGGCTCTGACAGGCGAGATGGACCGCGACCAGCGAGGTGGAGCAGGCGGTCTGCACGGTGATGCTCGGACCCCTGAGGTCGAGCTTGTAGGACACCCGCGGCGCCAGGTAGTCCTTGTCGGCGCCGATCTGGAGCTGGATTGGCGCCAGTGTCCGCAGCAGCTCGGGGTGGGCGAGCACGTTGTAGAAGAAGTAGGTGCTCATCGCCGCCCCGGCGAAGACGCCGACGCCGCCGCTGAAACGCTCCGGATCGTAGCCGCCGCGCTCGAGCGCCTCCCAGCAACACTCCAGGAAGATCCGCTGCTGCGGGTCGGTGATCTCGGCCTCGCGGGGGTTGAAATCGAAGAAGCCGGCGTCGAACAGCTCGACGTCGTCGAGGACGGCGCCGGCCGGCACGAAGCCCGGGTCGCCGGCAGCGTCGGGCTGGCCGGGCGACGCTTCGAGCTCGGCGCCGGTGAAGGTCCGGATCGACTCGACGCCCGCCGCCAGGTTGCGCCAGAACTGCTCGACCCCGTCGGCGCCCGGGAAACGGCAGGCCATCGCGACGACGGCGATGCCGGAAAGGTTGGCTGGGGAATCGCTCATGAGCTCCTACGATCTCCTGGTTCTGCCACGGTTTCCGCGACGATGGCCGCCGCGGGGCGGCGCCTGGCGGCCGCCTCGCGGCGCCGCGAGCCGCGCTCCTGTCCAAGGCGGCGCGAGGCGCCCGCCGGCTCGCCGCCCTCCTGGCCGCCGCCCAAATAGCGGGCGATGGCCTCGATCGTCGGATGCTCGAACAGCGCGACCAGGGGGAAGTCCCGGCCGAAGGCCGCCCGCAGCCGGTGGTAGGCCCGCACCGCCAGCAGCGAGTGGCCTCCCGAGTCGAAGAAGTTGTCGCGCACGCTCACCCGGTCGAGCCCAAGCACCTCCTGCCAGATGCCGGCGACCGTCCGTTCGGCCTCCGACCGCGGCTCCTCTACTTCCGCAGCGGCGCCCCAGGCCTGGCGCCCCGGTGCCGGCAGCGCGCCGCGGTCCAGCTTGCCGTTGGCGTTGCGCGGCAGCGCCGGCAGCGGCACGAAGGCCCAGGGAACCATGAAGCTCGGCAGCTTCGCGGCGAGGAAGGCGCGCAGCTCGTCGGCGGACGGCGCGGGCGCCGGCGGCCCGGAGGGCCCTGAGAAACCGATGGAGCCGGTGGGGCCGGTGGACACCGCCGACCCGACCACGTAGGCGACCAGCCGGCGTCCGGCGGCCGCCGCCGCCGAGCCGGCATCGGAGCCAGCGCCGGCATCCTGCTCATCAAGTGCCGCGGCGGCGGTTTTGGTTGACACTACCGCCACCTCGGCGATCCGCGGATGGGCGGCCAGCGCCGCCTCGATCTCTCCGAGCTCGATGCGGAAGCCGCGCAGCTTGACCTGATGGTCGAGCCGCCCGAGGAACCGCAGATCGCCGGCGGGGCGGTGGCGGGCGAGGTCGCCGGTGCGGTACAGGCGGCCACCCGGCGCGGCCGCGAAGGGGTCGGGCACGAAGCGCTCCGCCGTCAGCTCCGGGCGGCCCAGGTAGCCGCGCGCCAGCCCCTGGCCGCCGAGGCAGAGTTCGCCAGGGACGCCCAGCGGCAGCGGCTGCAACCGCGCGTCCACCACGTAGGCCTGAGTGCCGGTGACCGGCCGGCCGATGCCCGGAGCCTGCGCCGTGCCGGGCGGCACCACCGCCCAGGTCGAGTAGGTGGTGTCCTCGGAAGGGCCATAGAGGTTCAGCACCCGCTCGAACCGGCCGCCGCCGGCGGCCACCCCGGCGGCGTGGATGGCGTCCACCAGCGCCCGCGGCAGCGGCTCCCCGGCCAGGCATACCGTGCGCACCGACGGCGGCAGACCGGTGGTGCGGACCAGTTCGGCGGCGGCCGAGGGGACGGTGTTGACCAGGCTGACGCCGGCGTCAGCCAGGCCGGGCAGCTCGAGGACGTTGTCGACCAGCACCACGCTGCCGCCGCAGGCGAGCGGCACGAACAGCTCGAAGACCGAGAGGTCGAAGCAGATGGAGGTGGAGGCCAGCACCGCGGCCAGCTCCTCCGCCGCGAAGGCGCCGCGCGCCCATTCCACCAAGGCGACCGCGCTGCGGTGCTCGATCGCCACCCCTTTCGGACGGCCGGTCGAGCCCGAGGTGTAGATGACGTAGGCGAGGTTGCCGGCGGCCGCGACGGGCGCCGGCCGGCTCTCCGGCAGCGCGGCGAGCGCCGCGGCGTCGCGGTCGAGGCTGAGCACCGGCGCGCCCGGCCCCAGCCTGCCGGCCAGCCGCTCCTCGGTCAGCACCACCAGGGCGCCGGAGTCCTCCACCATCAGCTCGAGCCGCGGGCCCGGATAGGCGGGATCGAGCGGCAGGTAGGCGCCGCCGGCCTTGAGCACGGCCAGCATCGCCGTCACCATGGCGGGCGAGCGCTCCATGCAGATGCCAACCCGCGTCTCCGGCCCCACGCCGAGCCCGCGCAGCCGGTGGGCGAGCCGGTTGGCCCGCCGTTCGAGCTCGCCGCGGGAGAGCTCCCGGCCGCGCCAGGCGAGCGCCCGCTCGGCGGGCGCGCGGTCGGCGGCGGCCTCGAGCAGCTGGTGCAGGCAGCGGGACGCCGCCGCCGTGGCCTCGCCCGCGGCGGTTGCCGCGGCGGCGGAGGAGGCGGCGGCGGGGGCCGGCGGCGCGGTGTCGTTCCAGTCGAGCAGCAGCTGCGCCCGCTCGGGCGCCGAGAGCACCGGCAGCTCGCCGATGCGGGTGCCGGGGGCGGCGAGCGCCGCGCTCAGCAGCGTCTCGTAATGGCCCAGCAGGCGGACCGCGGTCGCCCGATCGAAGAGATCGGTGTTGTATTCCAGACCGACCTCGGCGCCGGCAGCGGCGCCGCCGGCGATGTCCAGCGTCAGGTCGAACTTGGCCGCCCCCAACTCGGCGGCCATCGGCTCGAGCTCGAGACCGGGCAGGACCGCCGCCGCGGCGGGCGGCATGTCCCGCGCCGACAGCAGCACCTGGAACAGCGGCGAGTGCGCCAGGCTGCGGCGCGGGTCGAGATCCTCGACCAGCTTCTCGAACGGCAGGTCCTGGTGGGCGTAAGCGCCGAGGGCGGTCTCCCGCACCCGCGCCAGGTGGTCGGCGAAGGGCGGCTCGCCGGCGAGGTCGCCAGCCAGCGCCAGGGTGTTGACGAAGAAGCCGATCAGGCTTTCCACCTCGGCGTGGCGGCGGTTGGCGATGGGCGTGCCGACGACCACCACCGGCTGGCCCGACCAGCGGCCCAGCAGCGCCTGGAAGGCGGCGAGATGGATCATGAACGCGGTGGCGCCCTGGCCGCGGCCGAGGGCGCGCACGGCCTCGCTCAGCACCGGATCGAGACGGCGGGCGAGGCGGGCGCCGCGGAAGCTCTGGCGCGCCGGCCGCGGCCGGTCGACCGGCAGGTCGAGCAGCGGCGGTGCGCCGGCGAGCGCCTGCCGCCACCAGGCGAGCTGCGCCGCCAGGGTGTCGCCGCGCAGCCAGCCGCGCTGCCAGGCCGCGTAGTCGGAGTACTGCAGCGGCAGCTCGGCCAGGGGGCTGGGCTCACCTCGACGGCGGGCGGCGTAGAGCAGCGACAGCTCGCGCACCAGCAGACTCATCGACCAGGCGTCGCTCGCGATGTGATGGACGACCACCAGCAGCAGGTGCTCGCGCGGTTCGAGGCGCAACAGCAGCGGCAACAGCAGCGGGCCGGCGGCGAGGTCGAATGGGCGCCCGGCGGCCGCGGCGAGCAGCCGGCGCGCCACCACCGCGCGGCGCCCGGGCGGCAGACCCGCCAGGTCGACGACCGGCAGCTGCAGCGGGGCCGGCGGGCGCGGCACCTGCACCGGTTCCTCGCCGTCCAGCGCGAAGCCGGTGCGCAGCACTTCGTGACGGCGCACCACCTCGCCGAGGCTCGCCGCCAGGGCGCCGGCGTCGAGCTCGCCGCGCAGCCGCACGGCGGCGGGGAGGTTGTAGGTGGCGCCGCCGGGCTCGAGCTGGTCCAGGAACCACAGCCGCTGCTGGCCGAACGATAGCGGCAGCCGCTGGCCCGGAGACCGCGGCAGGGCGGCGATCGGCGGCGCCGCCTCGGCCAGCCCGCCCGCCTTCAACAGCGCCAACTGCTCCGCCAGCCGAGCTACGGTCGGCAGCTCGAACAGCGAGCGTAGCGGCAGCTCGATGCCCCAGGACCGCCGCACCCGCGCCACCATCTGGGTGGCGAGCAGCGAGTGGCCGCCGAGATCGAAGAAGCTGTCGTCCCGGCCGACGTCCGCCACCCCCAGGACCTCTTCCCAGATCGCCGCCAGCAGCTCCTCGTCCGGGCCGGCCGGCGCGCGCCGCGGCGGTCGGGCCGGCGCGGCGCCCGGCGCCGCGAGACCGGCCAGGCGCTGCCGATCGACCTTGCCGTTGGGAGTCAGGGGCAGGGTTGCCAGCTCCACCCAGCCGGTCGGGATCATGTAGTCGGGCAGGGTACGGGCGAGGTGGGTGCGCAACGCGGCGATCCCGCCGCCACCGTCGCCGACGCCAACGCCGTCGCCGGGCCGCGGTACCAGGAAGGCCACCAGCCGCCCGCCGCCCGCCGCGTCCGCCAGTGCCACCGCACGCGCCACCGCGGGGTGCGATTCGAGCGCCAGCTCCACCTCTGCGAGCTCGATGCGGAAGCCCCGCACCTTCACCTGGTGGTCGATGCGTCCGAGGAACTCGAGCCGCCCGCGAGCGTCGAGGCGCGCCAGGTCGCCGGTGCGGTAGAGCCGCGCGCCCGGCTCGGCGCGCTCCCCGCGGGCGCTCGCGAAGGGGTCCGGCGCGAACCGCTCCGCGGTCAGGTCCGGACGCCCGAGATAGCCGCGCGCCAGCCCGGTGCCGCCGATCCACAGCTCCCCTGGGACCCCCAGCGGCGCTGCCGCGAGATCGCCATCTGCCACCACCAGGGAGGTGTTGGCAATCGGGCCCCCCAGCCGCACCGGCTCGCCCGCCTCCACCCGGTCCGCCGCCGACCAGACGGTCGTCTCGGTGGGACCGTAGAGGTTCCAGACCTCCCCGGCCCGCGCCAGCAGCGCCGCCGCCAACGGCTCCGGCAGCGCCTCGCCGCCGCACAGCGCCTTGAGACCCGGGCTGCCCTGCCAGCCCGCATCCACCAGCAGCCGCCAGGTCGAGGGCGTCGCCTGCAGCACGGTCGCGCCAGAGCCCGCGAGCCGTGCCAGCAGGCGCGCCCCGTCGGCCGCCGCCTCCCGATCCGCCAGCTCGATCCGCGCTCCCCGCAGCAGCGGCAGGTACAGCTCCAGGGCTGCGATATCGAACGACAGCGAAGTCACGGCCAGCAGCACGTCTTCGGCGCCAAGGCCCGGACGCTCGGCCATGGCGCACAGGAAGTTGGCCAGGGCCAGGTGCGTCACCGCCACCCCTTTCGGCCGGCCCGTCGATCCCGAGGTATAGAGGACGTAGGCCAGCTCCAGCGGGTCTCGCCGGCCGCCGCCGGCCGCCGCCTGGGCGTGCGACTCGCCGTCCTCCTCGCGGTCTTCGCCGAGGCGGACCACCCGCGCCGCCCGCGCCAGCAGCCCCGGCGGCGTCGTCTCGTCGGCCAGCAGCAGCCGGCAGCCGGCGTCTTCGAGCATGTGGATCAGCCGCTCCTCGGGATAGCCGGGGTCCATCGGCACGTAGGCGCCGCCGGCGCGCCAGATCCCGAACAGCGTCTCGGGCAGCCGCACCGACCGCTTGACCGCCACCGCCACCGCTTCGCCGCGGCGGATCCCCTGCGCCGAGAGCCGCGCCGCCAACCGCGCCGCTCCCGCCGCCACCTGGCCGTAGGTGCGCCGCTCGCTCTCCGCCGCCACCGCCACCCGCGACGGATGCCGCGCCGCCAGGCGCTCGACTCGCTCGTCCACCGAGCCCTGCCAGTCGAGCGGCGCCGCCACCGCGTCCGGACCTTCGACCAGGAGCTGGTGGCGCTCCGCGGCGCTCAGCAGCGGCAGCTCGGACAGGCGCCGCGACGGCGCCGCGGCCAGACCGGCGAGCAGGGCCGCCCAGTGCCCCGCCAGCCGCTGCATGCGGACGGCGTCGAAAAGCCGGGAGCTGTATTCGAAGGCGCCGGCGAGCGCCTCGGGCATCTCTTCGAGGACCAGGGAGAGGTCGAACGGCGAGCGGCCGGTCTCGATGGCGAGCGGCTGCGCCGCCAGGCCGCCGCCCGCCGGCAGCGCTTCGTGCGGCACGCTGCGGTGCGCGAACAGCACCTGGAACAGCGGGCTGTGCGCCAGGTCCCGCTGCGGTTGCAGCTCCTCGACCAGGCGCTCGAACGGCACGTCGCGGTTGGCGAAGTCTTCGAGCACCGACTCGCGCAGCTCGGCCAGCAGCTGCCGGAACGGCGGGTCGCCGGCGAGGTTGCCGCGCAGCACCAGGGTGTTGACGAACAGGCCGATGAGCGGCTCGATCTCGGGGCGGTCGCGATTGGCCACCGGGGTACCGACGGTCAGGTCGCGCCGCCCGCTGTAGCGTCCCAGCAGCACCATCAGCGCCGCCAGCAGCACGGTGAACACCGTGGCCCCCTCACGCTGGGCCAGGGAACGCAGCGCGGCGAGCGCCGGCGCCGGCAGCGCCACCTGGAGGTGGGCGCCCTCGAAGCTCTGGGTCTGCGGCCGCGGCCGGTCGGCGGGCAGCTCCAGCGGCCCGTCGAGCCCGTCCAGCCGCTGGCGCCAGTAGGCGAGTTGCGGCGCCAGGACGGCGGCATCCAGCCATTCGCGCTCGGCGGCGGCGTAGTCGGCGTACTGCACCTGCAACGCCGGCAGGCCGGTGGGCGCAGCGGCCGCGCCGGCAGCGGTGGTCGAGCCGGCCGCGCCCGCCGCAAACATCGCGTAGAGGGCAGAGGTCTCGCGTACCAGGATGCTCATCGACCAGCCGTCGGAAACGATGTGGTGGACGGTGAGGATCAGGATGCGGTCCTCCGGCCCGAGGCGCAGCAGCAGCGCCCGCAGCGGCGGCCCGGCGGCCAGATCGAATCGCCGCCGCAGCTCGGCGCCGGCGATGGTGCGGGCGGCCGCCTCGCGCACCGCCGGCGGGCAGCGCCAGGCCGCGAGGTCGATCACCGGCAGCGGCAGCGGGGCCGGCGGCGCGATGCGCTGCGCCGGCAGCCCGCCATCGCCGCCAAAGGTGGTGCGCAGCGCCTCGTGGCGGCGCACCACCGCGGCGAGGGCGCGGGCCAGCGCCCGCTCGTCGAGCGGACCGGAGAAGCGCACCGCCGCCGGGATGTGGTAGGCGGCGCTGCCGGGCTCGAGTTGGTCGAGGAACCAGAGCCGCTGCTGGGCGTAGGAGAGCGGGAAGCTCCGGCCGTCGCGCGGCAGGGGCCGGATCGCCGGCCGCGGCGGCGGCGCGCCCGGCCGCTGCCGGAGCTGGCGCAGCAGCAGCTCCCGCTTCTGCGGCGACAGGCCCTGCAGCCGAGCGGCGAGCTGGCTCATCGCGGCTCTCCCGAGGCATCGCCGCCGGCGCCGGCAGGCTGGCTGGCGGCGGCGAGCAGGGCCGCGGTCTCGTCGTCGGAGAGGCCCTCGAGCTGCGCCAGCATCTGCTCGAGGTCGCCCTGGTCGGATGCCGCCGCCTCGCGCTCGAGCAGGCGCAGCGACAGCGCCGCGACCGTCGGCGCGTCGAACACCGCCCGCAGCGGCAGGTCGGCGGCGAGCGCGGCGCGGACCCGTGACAGCACCTGCAGGGCCAGCAGCGAGTGGCCGCCCAGCTCGGTGAAATCGTCGTGGACGCCGACCCGCTCGATGCCCAGCACGTCCTGCCAGATCCCGACCAGCGCCGCCTCGGTCTCGTTGCGCGGCGCGGCGTAGGGAGTCGCCAGCTCGGGCCGCGCATGGGCGTGGGCGCCGCCTGGGCCAGCGGCGCCGGCGGCGGTGGCGGCAGGTCCGGCGATGGGACCGGCGCCCGCCGGCAGGCCGCGGCGGTCGCGACCCATCTCGGCGACGAGGCCCGCGAGGTCCAGTGTGGACACCGCCACCTGAGACAGGCCCGTGGCGACGGCGCGGTCGAAGGCAGCCAGGCCTTCGGCCGTCGACAGTCCCTGCCCGGCGGGGCGCCGCTCATGCCGCGAGGGGGCGGTCCCGGCCACCGGCATGGCCGCCATCCCGGTTTCCGTCCAGGCATCCCAGGCGATGGCCACCGCGTTGGCGCCGCGGGCGGCGGTGGCCGCCGCCATGGCGTCGAGGAAGGCGTTGGCGGCACAGTAGTCGACCTGGCCGGCGCCGCCCAGGATCGAGGCGAGCGACGAGCAGTGCACGGTGAGGTCGAGCGTGGCGGCGGGCAGCAGCCGTTCGAGCAGCAGCGCGCCGCGCACCTTGGGGGCCAGGACGGCGGCCGCCTGCGCCGGGCTCTTGAGCTGGATCAGGCCGGCGCCGGGCACGCCGGCGGCGTGGATCACGCCATGGACGCCGCCGAAGCGGGCCACCGCCGCCTCGACCGCGGCCGCCAGCTGGCCGGGGTCGGTCACGTCGGCGGCCACCACCAACACCTCGGCCCCTAGCTCTTCGAGGGCGAGCAGCCGCTCGATGCGCCGGCGCGCCGCCTCGGCAGCGCCGGCGCCTGGCGCCTGGCGCGGCGTTCCCGGCTGGTCGGCGCCGAAACCGGCGGCGAGCAGCTCGGCCCATTCCGATCGCGGCGGCAGCGGCGTACGGGCCAGCAGCACCAGCTTTGCCGCCGCCGCCTCGAAGAAATGCCGGGCGAGGGCGGCACCGACGCCGCCCAGGCCGCCGGTGACGAGCACCACGCCGCCGCGGCGCAGCGGCCCGACCAAGGCATTCGCCTGGGGCGTTCGTGAAGCCAGGGCCAGACGGTCGAATCGCCGTACCCAGCGCCGGCCGGCGCGCAACGCCACGATCGGCTCCGGCGGTTGCCGAGCCGGCGCCGGCGCCAGCATCAGCTCGCGCAGCAGGTCCCCGGCGAGCCGCTCGCTGGCGGGCCGGTCGCCGGGAAGCAGGACGTCGACCAGCCGGCAGCGGACGCCGTACTCGAGCGGGATGACCCGCACCGGACCGAGCAGCGTCGCCTTGGCCGGGGCGAGCGGCTCGTCGCCGGTCACCGCCCACAGGCCATCCGCGACCACCGTCAGGTCCGCGATGGGAGCGGCCACCGTCCCGTCCAGCTCGCCCATCGCCTGCGCCAGCAGCAGGAGACTGTCGAAGCCCCGGGCCGTGACCGCGTCGACGTCGCGCAGCTCCTCTGGCTCCGCGCCGGGCTGCCGGCCATGGGCAGCGCCCGCCGCGCCGCGGCCCAAACTGAAGGCGTGGACGACCCGCTCGGGCAACCCGCCGGCGAGCGCCAGCTCGGAGAGCAGCCGCTGGTAGGCCTCGCGGCGGCTCGGATCGATGCGGTACCGCCCGCCGGCGAGCACGGAGAAGCCCTGACCGAGATCGCCGGCCTCGCCGGTCTCGCCGCCTTCCACCAGCACGACGCCGTCGCCCGCCTCCCTCAGACGGGAGGCGACGTCATCGAGGACGCCGCCGGCATCGGCGAACACCAGCCAGCGCCGGCCGGTTCCAGCCGCCGGCACGCCGGCCGAGAGCGACGGCCGCGGCAGCACCGACTGATGCCAGACCGGCACCCAGAACCAGTCCTCGGGCGGCTGGCGGCGTGCCGGAGCGGCCGCGGCGGCGCGGCGCGAGACGGCCCCCGGGGCGGCCGGCTGTAGCCAGAAGCGCTGCCGTTCGAAGGGATAGGTCGGCAGCGGCAGGCGGCGCCGGCGCTCGCCGGCGGCGAAGCCCCGCCAGTCGACATCCACGCCGGCCAGCCAGAGGCGCCCGAGGGCGGTGAGCACCGCCTCCTGCTCCCGGTCCTCCTCTCCCGGCTTGCCGAGCGAGGAGACCGCCGCCGAGCGCACCTCGTCCTGGCGGCGCACCAGGGTGGCCAGGCCGCGCCCCGGGCCGACCTCGAGCAACACGCGGTCCGGATCGCCGGCGAGCTCCCGCAGGGCCGCCGCGAAACGCACCGGCTGGCGCAGGTGGCGCAGCCAGTAGCCGGGATCGACGGCTTGCGCCGGCTCGATCCAGGTGCCGGTCAGGTTCGACAGCCAGGGCCGCCGCGGCGGCTCGAGCCGGACGCCGGCCAGCGCCTCGCCGAACGGCTCCACCATCGCGTCCATCATCGCCGAGTGGAAGGCGTGCGAGGTGTGGAGGCGCCGCGCATGCAGACCCCGCGCCCCGAGCTTCGCCGCCAGCGCCGCCACCGCCGCCTCCGGGCCGGAGACCACGCACAGGGCGGGGGCGTTCACCGCCGCCAGCGCCAGGTCGCCGCCGACGGCGAGCAGCTCGCCGACCGCCGCCTCCGGCAGCGGCACCGCCAGCATCGCCCCTTTCGGCAGCGCCTGCATCAGGCGGGCGCGCTCGGCCACCAGCGCCAGGCCGTCGGCGAGCGAGAAGACGCCCGCCAGGCAGGCCGCCACGTACTCGCCAAGACTGTGGCCGAGCATCGCCGCCGGCTCGATCCCCCAGGACATCCACAGCCTGGCCAGGGCGATCTCGACCGCGAACAGCAGCGGCTGGGCGAAGGCGGTCTCGGTCAACCGCGCCGCCGCCGCCGCCGCCGCCGCCGGCGGAGGATGGAGCAGCCGCAGCAGATCCACTCCCGGCAGGTGCGGCGCCAGCAGTTCGAGGCAGCTGTCCAGGGCGGCGCGGAAGACGGGCTCGGCGGCGTAGAGGCCGCGCCCCATGCCGGGATGCTGCGCCCCCTGGCCGGGGAAGAGGAAGACGACCTGCCGCCGGCCGCGGTCTTGCGCCTCGCGAGCCAGCGTCAGGAGCCGTACCGGATCGCGCGCCGACAGCAGCGCGGCGGCATCGACGGCAGTGGCGGTGGCGGCGGCATCGTCGGCACCGGCGGTCTTGGCGCCATGGGCGGCAGGCGCGGCTCCGCCGGCGATCAGCACGCGGCGGTGCGGCAGCGGCCGCCGGCCGACCTGCAGGGTGTGGGCGACGTCGGCGAGGCAGACGTCCGGATGGGCGGCGAGATGGCCGGCCAGCCGGTCGGTCAGCGCCTCGAGCGCGGCGGCGGAGCGCGCCGACAGCGGCAGCAGCTGCAGCGGCCGCGACGGCCCCGAGGGCGCTGCCGGCGGCGCCTCCCCGAGCACCAGGTGGGCGTTGGTGCCGCCGATGCCGAAGGAGCTGACGCCGGCCCGCCGCGGCGCCTCCCCGCCCGGCCAGGGGCTCAGCTCGGCGTTGACGAAGAACGGGCTGGCGGCGAAGTCGATGCGCGGGTTGGGCACGGTGAAATGCAGGCTCGGCGGGATCTCCCGGTGCTCCAGGGCGAGCGTCGCCTTGATCAGCCCGGCCACCCCCGACGCGGCGTCGAGGTGGCCGATGTTGGTCTTCACCGAGCCGATGGCGCAGAAGCCGCGGCGCGCCGTCGCGGCGCGGAAGACCTTGGTGAGCGCCGCGATCTCGATCGGATCGCCGAGCGGCGTGCCGGTGCCATGGGCCTCGACGTAGCTGACCTCGTCCGGCGTCACCCCGGCCAGCGCCTGGGCGGCGGCGATGACCTCGGCCTGACCGTCGACGCCGGGCGCGGTGTAGCCCACCTTGGCGGCGCCGTCGTTGTTGATCGCCGAGCCCAGCACCACGGCGCGGATGGGATCGCCGGCCGCCAGGGCGTCGGCCAGCCGGCGCAGCACCACCACGCCGGCGCCGCTGCCCGAGACGGTGCCGCGGGCCTGGGCGTCGAAGGCCCGGCAGTGGCCGTCGGGGGAGGCGATGCCGCCCTCCTGGTAGAGATACCCGGCGACCTGCGGCACCGCGATCGAGACGCCGCCCGCCAGCGCCAGGTCGCATTCGCGGCCGAGCAGCGACCGGCAGGCGAGGTGGACCGCCACCAGCGAGGTCGAGCAGGCCGTCTGCACCGTCAGGCTGGGGCCGCGCAGGTTGAGCTTGTAGGACACCCGGGTGGCGAGGAAATCCTTGTCGCTGCCCAGCATCGTCTGCGAGCCGTCGGCGGCGGCCAGCGCCGCCGGATCGTCGAGCAGATGGCTCAGCAGGTAGGTGTTGGCGCTCACCCCGGCGAAGACGCCGACCGGGAAGTCGCAGCGCCCGGGATCGCAGCCGGCGCTCTCGAGCGCCTCCCAGGCGGTCTCCAGGAACAGCCGGTGCTGGGGATCGAGCAGCTCGGCCTCGCGCGGCGCGATGTCGAAGAAGGCGGCGTCGAAGCGGTCGAAGCCGTCGATCGCGCCGCGGGCCGGCACGTAGTCGGGACGCGTCAGCAGCTCGCGAGGGACGCCCGCGGCGAGCAGCTCGGCCGCCGAGAAGCGGCGGATCGACTCCCTGCCGGCGCGCAGGTTCTGCCAGTGCTCGGCGAGGTCGCGCGCACCCGGGAAGCACCCCGCCATGCCCACCACGGCGATCGCTTCGAGGGCCGAGCCGGCGCCGCCGCGCGCGTAGGCGGCGATCTGCTCGCCACCCCGGCGGCCGCCGGCATCGCCGCCCGGCGGCGCGGCGGCCCCCGCGAGATGGGCGGCCAGCGCGCCGATCGACGGATAGGTGAACAGGTCGACCAGCGGCACCTCGCGGCCGAGCGCCTGCTGGATGCGGGCCTGCATGCGCACCAGCAGCAGCGAATGGCCGCCGCGATCGAAGAAATTGTCGGCGATGCCGATCCGCTCCTTGCCCAGCAGCTCCTGCCAGATGGCCGCCAGGGTGCGCTCGAGGGCGCTCGCCGGCGCGACGAAGCCGCTGTCGGGGCCGCCGCCGGCGCCCGCCGCGAGATCGGCGCCGTCGACGTCGTCGGGCTCCGGCAGCGCATCGCGATCGACCTTGCCGCTGGCGGCGCGGGGGAGCGCCGCCATCCCCGCCAGCGCCGCCGGCACCATGTACTCCGGCAGGCACTCGCGCAGCCACAGGCGCAGCTCGGCGACCGCCGCCGGCCAGACGGGCGCGAACCAGGCGGCCAGCCGCGGCTCGCCGGCGTGGTCCTGGCTCACCAGGACGACGCTCTCGCGCACTTGCGGGTGGCGGCCGAGCGCCGCCTCGATCTCGCCCAGCTCGATGCGGAAGCCGCGCACCTTGACCTGGCGGTCGAGGCGGCCCACGAACTCGAGCGCGCCGTCGGCGAGGTGGCGCACCTGATCGCCGGTGCGGTAGTGGCGGGCGCCGGGACCGTCCAGCAGGCTGCCGAACGGGTCGGGCAGGAAGCGCTCGGCGGTGAGGTCGGGTCGCCCGAGGTAGCCGCGGGCAAGAGCCGGACCGCCGATGAACAGCTCGCCGGGCACCCCGATCGGCACCGGTTCGAGGTCGTTGCCGAGGACCGCCAAGCGCTTGCCGGTGATCGGCTGGCCGATCGGCAGGCTCGCCGCCGCCGGCCGCGGCGCGCAGCGCCAGGTGCTGGCGTCGATCGCCGCCTCGGTCGGCCCGTAGATGTTGAACAGCTCGGCAGCCGGGAAGCGGTCCGCGAAGCTCCTGGCGAGCTCGGGGGGCAGCGCCTCGCCGCCGGCGAACAGCAGCCGCAGGCTGCCGCAGCGGTCGAGCCCGTCCTGATCGAGGAAGGCGCGCAGCATCGACGGCGCCAGGTCGGTGATGGTGACGCGCTCGGCGGCGATGGTCCGCACCAGGCCGGCGAAGTCCTGATGGCCGCCCGGCGGCACCAGCACCAGGCGGGCGCCGGAGAGCAGGGCGCCGAAGATCTGCCAGAGCGAGGGATCGAAGGTGAAGGCGATGTTCTGCAGCACGCAGTCGGCGGGCGAGAGGCGGAACCGCTGCAGGCGCCAGCGCAGCGTCGCCGACACGGCGCCGTGCGGCACCATCACTCCCTTGGGTCTGCCGGTGGAGCCCGAGGTGTAGATCACGTAGCAGAGGTTGGCGGCCTCGGTGCCGTCCCGCGGTCCCGCCGCATCGCCGGCGGGCTCGTCCGCATCGGGATCGAGCACCGGCGGTCCGGCAGCCGCCAGGCGGGGGGCGAGCGCCGCATCGGCGAGCACCAGGTGGACGCCGGCGTCGGCGAGCACGAAGCCCAGCCGGTCGGCCGGCAGGTCGGCCGCCAGGGGCAGGTAGGCGCCGCCAGCCTCGAGCACCGCCAGGATGGCGACGATCAGCGCCGGCCGGCGCTCCATCAGCAGGCCGACGGTGCGTTCGGGCCCGACCCCTGCCGCCCGCAGGCGCCGGGCCAGGGCGCCGGCACGGCGTTGCAGCTCGCGGTAGGTGATCCGCTCCTGGCCGTAGACCAGCGCCACGCGCCGCGGGCCGCGCTCGACCTGGGCCGCGAACAGCCGGTGGAGCTGCTGCAGCTGCGGGTCGCCGTCGGCCTGGACGGGATCGACGTCGCCCTCTCCCCATTCGGCGAGCAGCTGCTGGCGCTCGCTCGCGGCCAGCGGCGAGAGCTGCGACAGGCGGCGCTCCGGAGCGGCCGCCGCCGCCGCGGCGAGGCGGCCGAAGCGCACCAGCATTCGGCGCACCGTCGGCGCGTCGAACAGCTCGGCGCTGTACTCGGCGGCGAGCTCCAGGCCATGGTCGCCCAGCACCGCCGTCAGGCCGAGATCGAGCCGGGTGAGGCCGGTGCCGGCCGGCAGCAGCGCCAGCTTCAGGCCCGGGATCTCGACCGCCGCCGGCACCACGTTCTGCAGCACCAGCAGCACCTGGAACAGCGGCATGTGCCGCAGGCTCCGCTCCGGCGCCAGCTGCTCGACCAGGCGTTCGAAGGGGACGTCCTGATGCGAGAACGCCCCCAGCGTGGCCTCGCGCACCTTCGCCAGCAGCTCGCCGAAGGTCGGATCGCCGCTGGCGTCGGCGCGCAGCACCAGGGTGTTGGCGAAGAAGCCGATCAGCCCTTCGGTCTCGGTCCGGTGACGGCCGGCGACCAGGGTGCCGACCAGCAGGTCCTCCTGGGCGCCGTGGCGCGACAGCAGGGTGGCGAGGACGCCGAGCAGCACCATGAACGGGGTGGCGCCGTGGCGCAGCGCCAGCTCCCGCAGGGCGCCGGCGAGCGCCGCGGGCAGCGCCAGCGCGGCGGCGCCGCCGCGCAGCTCCGGCATCGCCGGCCGCTGCCGGTCGGTCGCCAGCTCG
>DATGHG010000086.1:0-8250 GCA_035308185.1 Thermoanaerobaculia bacterium
CCTCGAGCTGTTCGTGTTGTCGCACATCGATTCCGATCACATCGGCGGCGCGCTGCCGTTCTTCAGGGCCGTGCAGCGCGGCCTGCGCTTCGGCGACGTCTGGTTCAACGGCTGGCGTCATCTCTCCGGCCAGCTCGGCGCTCGGCAGGGCGAGATGTTCTCCACCGCCCTCCTGGAGCTCGAGCTGCCGTGGAACGTCTGGCGCGAGGGCGGCGCCATCGTCGTGGAGGGCGACGACCTGCCCGTGCACGTCCTGCCCGGCGGGATGACGCTGACGCTGTTGTCGCCTTCACCCGAGAAGCTCGCGAAGCTTGCTCCGGTATGGGCTCGCGAGCTGAAGCGGTACGGCCTGGAGCCCGGCGCACGGGTCGACTACAGCCGGTTCCTGAAGGGCACGCCCTCGACCTCGACCGACGTCCCCGAGCTCGCCGCCGAGAAGTTTGGCGGCGACAATGGGGCGCCGAACGGCACCAGCATCGCCCTGCTGGCGGAATTCGGCGGCGCCAGCGCGCTGCTCGCTGCCGACGCGCATGCGCCGCTGCTGGTGCAATCGATCCAGGCCCTGCTGCGGCAGCGCCGCGTCGAGCGGCTGAAGCTGGACGTCTTCAAGGTCTCGCATCATGCCAGCCAGAACAACGTCAGCTCCGAGCTGGTCCAGCTCCTCGATTGCCCGCACTACATCGTGTCGACCAACGGCGAGCATTTCTGTCATCCGGACCGGCAGGCGATCGCGCGCCTGATCCAATACGGCCGGACCGGCGACAGGCCGCCCGTCCTGCAATTCAATTACCGGAGCCGATACAACGAAGTCTGGGCCAGTCAGGATCTCCAGCAGCGATACGGCTATACCGCTTCGTATCCTCCCGAGGATCGACCGGGGACCATCGTCTCGCTCCTGGCGGGACGGGAGTAGGAGTGGGCGGCTGGCGGCGCCGCGGCCGCCGTCTCGCCGCGATGGTGATCGCGCTGGCCGGCCTGGCGCCCGCGGCCGGCGCTGCCGGCAGCGCCGCGGACCTCGGCCCGCAGCTGGCGGCCCTGCTGCGCCTGCCGGCAGTGGCTGGGCGCGAGCGGCCGGCCGCCGCCTTCCTGCGGCAACGGCTGGGGCGGAAACTGCCGGTCCGTTCCGACGCTCTCGGCAATCTGAGCGTCACCCTTGGCTCGGGCCAGCCGCGGCGGCTGGTCCTCTGCCCGCTGACCGAGCCCGGCTTCGTGGTCCGCGAGATCGAGGCCGACGGCTACCTGCGCCTCGCCCTCCCTGCCGACGCTCCCTTCGCCGGCGCCCTCTGGCCGCAAGCCCATGAGGGTCAGGTGGTATGGGTGGCCGGCGCCCGCGGCGAGGTCCCCGGGGTGGTGGCGGCGCCTTCGATCCACCTGCAACCCCACGCCGCGCCGACCGCGCCGCCCTTCGCCATCGCCGATGCCTTCGTCGACGTCGGCGCCGAGGACGCCGCGCAGGCAGCCGGCCTGGGCATCCGGCCGCGCGATCCGGTGACTCTCGACCGTCGGCCGGTGCGCCTGGACGGGGACCTGATCGCCGGCCCCTCGGCGCGAGTGCGGGCCGCCTGCCTGGCGGCGGCCGAGGCCGCCCGCCGCCTGCCTACGGCGTCGGGCGGCGGCACGGTCGTCTTCGCCTGGACCGTGCGGGATCCCGAGCGGCGCTCCGCGCTCGACGAGCTGCTGCGACAGCACGGTCCGGTCTCGAGCATCGTCGTCCTCGGCCGCGGCTTCGGATGGCGACCAGGCCAGGACGGGCGCCCGCGGCCCGCGGCCCTGCCGGCGCCCGGAACCGGCCTGCTCGCGGCCGGTGCGCTGGCCGGCAAGCTGCCAGGTACGCAGACGGCGCCATACCTGCCAGCGCCGCCGACGCCCGGGACGGCCGGAACGCCTGGAACGCCCAGGACGCCCGGTACACCCAGGACGCCCGGGACGCCCGGAACGCCTGGAACACCCAGGACGCCTGGAACACCCAGGACGCCCGGAACGCCCGGAACGCCCGGAACGCCCGGAACGCCTGAAAATACCGCGCCCGCGCCTTTTCCACCGACCGAACTTGGCTACCTGGGGTTGCCCGCTCTGTACCCGGGCACCCCGGTCGAAACCATCTCGCTGGCCGACGCCGAGCGGCTCACGTCCGCGCTGCTCTCCTTCCTCGGCACGCACCTCGGCGCGCATCCTCGGGAGCCGCAGGGCCGCCCGTCTGGCTCCAAACCGCACCCCGCTGCCGCGATCGACGCCGGCACAGCGCCACCGCGCTCTTCCGCCGTGGACCGCCATGACGAAACCGCGTCCCTGATCGGCGAGCTGGTCGCCCGCTACGGCGTCAGCGGCAACGAGGTCGCGGTGCGCGACGCGATCGCCGCCCGGCTGCCGTCCTGGGCTCATCCGGCCATCGATTGGGCCGGCAACCTCTCGGTCACGGTCGGCGCGGCCGGCGCCATTCACGCGGCTCAACCGCGCGGCCCGGCAAGCGCGGCCGGCGCGGTTCGCACGGTGGGCGCCAGGGCAGTCGCCCCGGCGGTGGCGATGATCGGCCCGGCCGGCGCCGAGGCAGCCGGCGGCCTCCTGTTCATGGCCCACATGGACGAGATCGGCTTCCGGGTCGGCGCGGTGCGCGCGGACGGCCGCCTCGAGGTGCAAGCGATGGGCGGCCTGCAGAGCTCGCTGTGGGAGGCGCAGCCGGCGCTCGTCCACGGCCGCCGCGGCCCGGTGCCGGGAGTCTTCGAGCCGCGCCCGGATTGGCTCACCGCCTCCCGCCGCTCGCCCGCCGGCGCCCTCACCGTGTTCCTTGGCCCCGGCCTTGCTCCCGGCCTCGGTCCCGGCCCTGGCCTTGGCCCTGGCCTTGGCCCTGGCCTCGGTCCCGGCCCCGGCCCTGGGCCTACCGGCCCGGCAAGGATCGCCGCGCTCGGCGTCCAGCCGGGGGCGACGGTGACCATGCCGAAAAACCTACTGCGCCTGGGGCGCGACCGGGTCACCGCCCGCAGCCTGGACGACCGCGCCGGCGCCGCCGTCCTGCTGCTCGCCTTGCGCCGCCTCGATCCGACCCGTCTCGCCCGGCTGGGGCGCGCGGTCACCTTCGCCTGGACGACCCGCGAGGAGATCGGCTACCTCGGGGCCGCGGCGCTCGCCCATCGCCTGGGCGGCCGGCGCCGGGTCTTTCCGGTGGACGCCTTCCCCACCGCCGACTCCCCGGTCGAGTCGCGGGCCGCCGCCTACGCCCCGCTCGGCCGCGGCGCGGTGGTGCCCGCGAACGCGCCGCCGGCGCTGCTCGCCCCGCTCCTGGACCTCGGCCGCCGGCGCGGCATCGCCCTGCAGCGAGGCACGATCGCCGGCGGCAACGACGGCGTCCCCTTCCAGGCCGGCGACGCCGCCGTGCTGCCCCTCGCCTGGCCCTGCCGCTACACCCACACCCCGGCCGAGGTCGCCGATCTCCGCGACCTCGAAGCGCTGGTCGATCTCGTCGTCGCCCTCGCCGGCGGCGGTCCGTAACCGCGGCCATGCCCGCTTCCGACCCGTTCGGCGCCGACGGCGTCACTGCCGGCGCCGGCACCGAGCCGAGCCCACCCGGTGCTACCATCCCTGGCGGATGAGGCCTTCGAGCTCGGCGGCGCCCTCCCTGGCGCTCGCCGTCACCTTCGCCCTGGCGCTGGCCGCCGGCGCGGCCCTGCCGCTGCCGGCCGAGCCGGTCTTCACCGGCGTCTTCAGCCGCGGCAGCGACGCCTACCTGCTCTGGGCGCTTCCGGACTGGCAGGCCTTCCAGGCCAAATGGCGGCAGGCCGCCGCCCAGGGACTCCATCTGGCCGCCGTGCGCACCTATACCGCGGGCGGGCACCGCTACTACGCCGGCGCCTGGCGCGAGGGTGGCGGCGCCGAAGAGCTGCTGACCGGCCTCGACGCGGCGGCCTTCCAGGCGCGCAACCGGGAGCTTGCCGGCCATGGCTTCCGCCTGGTGGACGTCGACACCTACGAAGAGGGGCGCCGGCGGCAGTTCCTCGGCGCCTGGCGCGCCGGCAAGGACCGTCAGGAGCTCGCCCTGGACCTCGACGGCGCCGCGCTGGCCAGCCTCGACGAGACCCTGGCCGGGCGCGGACTGCGGCCAGCCAGGCTCAGGGCCTATCGCGACCACGGCCGGTTGCGCTTCCTGGCGCTGTGGAGCGCCGGCACCGGCGATCACCAGCTGCTCACCGGCCTCGACGGCCCCGGCCTGGCGCGCAGCCAGGCCGACCTCGCCGGCCGCGGCCTGCGGCTGGTGGACGTCGACGCCTACGACGACGCCCGGGGGCGCCGCCGCTTCGCCGGCCTCTGGCGGGCCGGCGCCGAGCCCGGCTCGCTGTGGACCGGCGACTGGGAGAGCTTCGTGTCCCGCTGGCACGAGCTCGCCGCCAAGGGCGAGCGGCTGATCGCCCTGGCAGTCGCGCCCGGCGCCTGCCCGGACGCCTGCGCCAACCAGATCGTCGCCAGCCGGTCCTACGACTACGGCATCCGCGCCACCGCCACCCACTGCCAGGGCCGGCCCGGCACCTGCGGCACGCCGGCCCCGGGCGAGACCGTGACCTATCACTGGCCGGTCATCAGCGACGGCGGCAATCGCTACGTCCGCCTCTCCGCCCTCGCCGTCGCCGATGCCCCGTTCACCCTGCCTTTCGCCGACCCCGCGGTCCGGCGCCGCGCCGTCTGGCTCTACGGCCCCGGCAGCTGGCATCACGCCGCCGACTTCAGCCGCGACGACGCGCTCACCTTCGCCGCCCGCGCCGCCGCGCCGGGCAAGGTCGTCTTCATCGGCTGGGATCCGTGGTCTGGCAACACCATCGTCGTCAGCCACGACGCCGGCGGCGTCCCCGACGCCTACCGCACCATCTACATGCACCTGCGCGACGGCGCCCGGCACGACTGCGCGGCCGCATGGTCCCAGACCATGGCGCAGCCGCCAGCCGGCGAACGGGAGCTCGCACCCTACCGCGTCCACCTCCTCGCCACCGGCTGCGCCGAGGACCAGGCGAGCCGCCATCTCGATCCTCGGCAGTGGGGCACCGAAGCCGAGACCATCGACAAGCGCCTGCTCGGCAAGCACGTCGCCGCCGGGCAGTTCCTGGCCTGGGCCGGCAACACCGGTCCGGGCGGCAAGCGCGGCGCGGGCGATCCGAACACCCATCTGCACGTTTTCTTCGCCCGCCGCGATCCCGGCGATCAGCGCTGGTACTTCATCGACCCGTACGGCATCTATGGCCCGCCGGCCTGCTATCCGCTGCATCTCGCCGACCCCGTCGCCGGCCCCTGCGTCCGCTACCCCGTGGCCTGGGCCGGCGGCCGCCCGCGCCTGCCCTGAGTCTCGGCACGTGCTGCCGGGCGCGCCGCGGCGAGCCCGTCAGCGGCATTCTTCTTGCACTTACCCTTCCTGCCAGCGTCGTCGAGGAGCTGGCCGCGGCCGGTGCGAGCGCCGGCTGCCAACCGGCTCCTCCAAAATCGCGGTTCATCGACAAGGAGGAAGTCATGCACACGCCATTCGCCAGCCGGCTCAGGGCCTCGCTGCTCCTGACCGCCTTGGCCCTGAGCCTCGTCGCCGCCGGTTGCTACGTGCGCCCTGTCGCCGGCGTCGGGGTCGAGGGAGAGTTCGAGGTGGACGGTCCGCCGCCACCGGTGCAGGAAGAGACGGTCGTCGACACGCCCGGTCCGGGCTACGTCTGGATCGGCGGCTTCTGGGATTGGGACGTCGGCGTTCACCACTACGTCTGGACGCCGGGCCGCTGGGACCGCCCGCCGCACGCCGAAGCGCGCTGGGTCGCCCCCCACTACGAGCTGCGCGGTGGCCGCCACTACTTCCGCCGCGGACATTGGGATCACCACTAAGGAGATCACCACCAGCAGGGACCGCAGCGGCCAGGCCTACAACCTGGCCGCTGCCGCTTTGCGCCGCAGTTGCAGCACCAGGGCGTCCGGATCGACCACCACGGTGTCGGGCTCGAACCGGCAGCGCAGGGTGACGCGCCGTTCCTCGCCGGCGCCCAGCACCACCGTGGCGCGGACGTCGCGATAGGCCGCCTCCGGCCGGCCCGCCGCGTCGAAGCGCCGGCCGCGCGCCGCCGCCACCTCGACCGGCATGCGGCCGCTGCCGGCGTTCCTGACCATCACCGTCACCTCCCAATCGCCGGCCGCCGCCGCCACCTGCCGCTTCCGCGCCTCTCGCAGCTGGTACTCCGGCACCACCACCTGGAAGAACCACTGCCGCACGAAGGCGTCATAGGCCGCCGGGTCCGCCGCGAATGGCCGCATCGCGGCCACGAAGTCCTGCAGCACCGGGTGGTCCGGGCTGTCCTTCCAGTCGGCGACGAAGCGGCGCAGGCCGGCCAGGTCCTGCTCGCGCCCCAGCTGCCGCAGCAGCATCCAGAAAACCCAGCCTCCCTTGTCGTAGATCACCGTGGTGTCGCCGGACCGGGAGCCGTCGATCTCGACCAGCGGACGCTCGGCGTCGGGATGGCGGTTGCGGCCGTATCTCTCCTCGATGCGCTTGGCGAACTCGAGACGCGCCCCGAGGCCCTTCACCTGTTCGGTCAGCAGCAGGGTCGAGAAGTGGGCCATGCCCTCCGAGAGCAGGTCGCCGCCCGCGCACTTGCCGGGAACGATCAGATTTCCCCACCACTGGTGAGCGGACTCGTGGGCGGTCACCACGAACACGGCGTCGGTCTCGAAGTCGGGCTTGGTCAGGAAGCCGATGCCCTCCGAGAAGCTGATGTCGGTGGGGAATCCCTGGGCGTAATTGGCATGCGCCGCGAACTCCGAGAGCTTCAGCTCCCGCCAGGGATAGAGATAGAACCACCGCGAGTACCACAGCCGCGCGGCGTCGAGGACGCGGCTCATCGCGGGCACGTTGTAGGCGTGGCGCGGGTCGTAGAAGATCGCCGTCCCCTGGCCGCGCCGCACCCGCCAGCGGCCGGCGATGAGGTTGAAGAAGTGCACCGGCTGGTCGCTGCGCCAGACCGCCGTGCGCCGGCCCGCCGCCACGCTCTCGCTCTCCAGCACTCCGACCGAGTTGACGGTGTAGGCGGCGGGCGCGGTGACCCGGATGCGAGTGGTGAACGGCGAGTTGCTGCCGAAGGCGGCATCGGTCCTGCCCAGGTAGCAGTCCGGCGGATAGACCCGCGGCTCGTAGCGGTTGTCCTTGTCGACGCCGATCTCCTCGACGAAGCCGAGCACCGGCATGAAGCTGGGCGTGAGGCTGGTGAGCACCGCTCCCGACGGCAGGATGAACTCGCGCAGCTCGCCGCCGTCCTTGGACACCCCGTTGGGCAGCAGCCCCTCGCAATCGAAGCCGACGGCGAGCCGCGCGCCGGGAGCGAGCGGTTGCGGCGGCGCGATGACATAGAGCCCCGAGCGGTCCGCCGGTTGGTAGGGCTTGCCGTCGAGCGTCCAGGTCACCTTCCGCCAGCCCGGCATGGCGGTCATGGCGAAGCGCGGCAGGGCCGCGCCGCGGTCGTTCCACAGCCGGTAGGTCCCGCGGGTATGGAACCAGTGGCGCGGCGGATCGAGCGTGACGTCGAGGTCGACCGCGGCGATCGCCGGCACCGGCGAGTCCTTCCAGGTGCCGAGGTTCTGCTTCCAGTAGTCCTTCTGCTGCTTCATGGCGGCGTCGCCCTGGAAGCCATAGACCACGGCGAGCCAGAGCAGCGAGCCGGCGACCAGCGGCACCGCCGCGAGCGGGGCGAACGGCGCCAGGCGCAGCGCTCGCCGCGCCAGCGCCCGCGGCTGCAGGCGATGGACGGTGCCCATGGCATCGGGCTCGCGCCGCCTGAAGGCGCGCACCGCGATCACCGCCAGACAGCCGGCCATCCCTGCCGCCGCCAGCCGCGACAGCAGCAAGGCGCGCCGGTCGACCTCGAAGGGCCCGAGCTCGCTCCAGCGGACGGCGCGCCACAGCGGCCAGTTGCCCACCCAGTTGATCGTCCCGGTGACCGCGCGGTAACCGGTCAGGGCGAGCACCGCCATGCAGACGCCGTAGGTCACGGTGCGTTGCCCGAACGCCGTCTGCACCGCCATGACGAAGGCGGTCCACAGCAGCAGCGTCGGCACCAGCAGCAGGCCCCAGATCAGCAGGAAGGGACCCGCGGCGACCGGCACCGACCGCTGCCACAGCAGCGTCACGGCGCAGCCGGCGAAGGTGATCGCCAGGATCGCCGCCGCCAGCACGCCGTTGGCGGCCGCCTTGCCGAGCAGCAGCGAGCCGGTCGGGGTCGGCGAGGCGAGGGAGATCGGGGCGAG
>DATGHG010000087.1:0-46686 GCA_035308185.1 Thermoanaerobaculia bacterium
CTACCGGCCGGTGCTGCTGGTGTCGGCGGTGTTGACCGTCCTCAACACCCTGCTGATGATCTACATCCTGCCCTGGGGCAATCACTCGCTGCAGGAGCTGCGTCTCGAGATCCTGACCCAAACCATGTCCCAGCAGGTCGAGCCGCGGGTCTTCTACCAGGAATGGGTCGGCAAGTCGATCTACGTCTTCGAAGCACCACCTCCCGGCCGCCGCTGGAAGGGGGTGTTCCTGGCCGAGACCGAGCCCGGCACCCAGAAAAGCCAGATCACGGTCGCCGATTGGGGAGAGATCAAGGTGGACAAGGCCGGCGAGCACGTGGTCATGGTGCTCACCAACGCCGTCCGCCACACCGTCGACATCAACCGCCCGGTGAGCTACGAGATCAGCCGCCACAAAGAGCTCGACGTCGTGCTCGAGGATCAGTTCACCAGCGAGCAGAAGGCCAAGATGGCAGCCTCCAAGGGGGTCCGCGAGCTCAATCTCCACGAGCTCCGGCGCGTCCGCAGCGACCGCGGCGCGCCGCCGGAGATGCGCAACCTGGCGCTGGTCGAGCTGCACAAGAAGTTCTCGATCCCCTTCGCCTGCATGGTCTTCGGACTCTTCGCCCTGCCCCTGGGCATCAACAACCGCCGCGGCGGCAAGACCTCGGGCTTCGCCATCTCGATCGGCGTCATCATCGTCTACTACATCATGCTCAACAACGGCGAGGAGGCGGCCCGCTACGGCAAGCTCCCCGCCTGGCTGGCGATGTGGCTGCCGAACATGGTGCTGGCGGTGGTCGGCATCTTCGTCCTCATCCGCCGCAACAGCGACAAAAGCCTGCTGCTGAGCCACCTCGACCGCTGGGTGCGCACCGATCTCTGGCGCCGCCTGCACTGGCTGCAGAGCCGGCGCAAACAGCGGGTGCGCCAGGTCGCCAAGCGCCGGTTGCTGCGCGCCCAGGCAGGACGACGGCTGCTGCTGCGGGTGCCGCGCCCCCGGGTCCGCTTCCCCAGCCTGATGGACCGCTACGTGGCGTCCCTCTTCGGGCGGGTCTTCCTGCTGGTGCTGCTCTCGGGAGTCTCGTTGTTCGTGGTCTTCGACCTGACCGAGCGGATCGACGACATCATCAAGAACAAGATCCCGGCGGGGATCATCATCAAGTATTACAAGTATTTTTCACTGCAGATCGTCTATCAGATCTCGCCGATCGTGGTGCTGGTCACCACCCTCATGACCTTCGCCCTGCTCAGCCGCACCAGCGAGATCGTCGCTTTCAAGGCGCTCGGCATCAGCCTCTATCGCATCTCCCTGCCGGCGGTGGTCGGCGCGCTGCTGATCACCGGCTTTTCGGGCTACCTCGAATCGAGCAAGATCCTGCCGGCGGCCAACGAGAAGGTCGCCGAGGCGAAGGACCGCATCCAGGGACGGACCGTCGCCCACGCCTACCGGCGGGCCGACCGGCAATGGCTCTTCGGGCAGGGACGCTACATCTACAACTACCTCAATTACGACGCCGGCTCCCAGACCCTGCAGCGGTTGCAGGTCTTCGACTTCGATCCGGCGCACCATCTCATCCGGCGCCTCTACACCGAGAGCGCCCATTACATCGGCGATGCCTGGGTGTTCTCCCGCGGCTGGGCGCGCACCTTCGGCGGCAGCTTCCGCATCCGGTACGAGCCTTTCAATCAACCGCGCATCGTGCATTACCCGGAGACCCCGGGTTACTTCGATTCCGAGATCCGCCCGCCCGATCAGATGGGATATCACGAGCTCAAAGACTACATCGAGGAGATGAACGAAAGCGGGCAGCCGGAGCCCGAGCTCTTGGTGAGCCTCTACGACAAGATCGCCTACCCGGTGATCTGCCTGGTCATGGCGCTGGTCGCCCTCCCCTTCGCCTTCCGCCTCGGACGCCAGGGCGCCCTCTACGGCATCGGCCTCTCGGTGATCCTTGGCTTCGTCTTCATGGCCATCTTCGCCTTCTTCACCAAGCTCGGCGAGGCGGGCGCCCTGCCCGCCCTGGTTGCCGTGTGGAGCCCGGGCACGGTGTTCGCCATCCTGTCGGTCTATCTCTTCCTGGGCGTCCGGACCTAGCGGGCGGCGAGCCGGCGGACCGACCGCGCGCGCCGTGGTCGTCACCCGCCGGCGGACGCCAGAACGGCGGTCAGCGACGGTCGGCGAAGGGGGCTGGCGGCACGAACCGTAGATCGGGCGTGTGGCGCGCCTGCTTCAGGAAGGCCGCGATCTCTTGGACCAGGCCGAGGCCGGCTTGGTCGATCTGGGCCGCGGTGCAGAAGACCAGGTAGGCGGCCATCGCTTCGTGGTGGAGCTGGCGCGATTCGAAGAACAAGACCATCTCCTGGGCAAGCCGGCGCATCTCGGAGGTGCGTCCCTGCTGCGCAAAGACCGCCGCCAGGTCGAGGCTGACCAGCGCCGCGTCGTATTCGATGCCCAGCTCGACGAAGGCATCGCTCACCTCGCGGAAGGCCGCTTCGGCTTGCTCCAGCCGCTGAAGTCCCTGCGCCACCTGTCCCTCCAGCCACCGCATGCGCAGCAGGTTCCTGCGGTCGCCCATCTTGAGATAAAGCGGCCGGGTATGGAACAGCAGAGCGAAGGCCTCGCGCGGCTGGCCGTCCTCCACCAGCGCCGCGATCAGGTTGTGGCGCACGATCAGGAACCAGCGTGGATCCTCGTGCGGATCGATCAGCTCGAGCGCATCGCGCAGCAGCACCAGGCTGGCCTTGACGTCGCCGGCGTCGAACAGCACGGTCGCCTTCTGGGTCAACGCTCGGCCCAGGAGATCCGATTGGCCGAGCCGCCGGTAGATCGTGATCACCCGGTCCAGCAGCTGGGCCGCGTCGGCAAACTGCCGCCGGTCCTTGCAGAACGATGCCTTCAGATCGAACACCCTGGCCTTGTCGATCAGGCCCAGGCGCGGATTTGCCACCAGCAAGGCGTCCACCGCGTGGAAGGCCTGCGCGGCAGCCTCATGATCCGAGCCGATACGCAACGCGTTGCCGAGCTGCGCCCAGGCCCGCGCCCGCAAGCCGGCGAGCAGCTCGCCGGTCGCCGGCGGGGGCGATCCGGGCACGCGTAGCGGCGGCGAATCCACCAAACGCTCGGCCACCGCCACCGCCACCCGCGCGAGCTCCAGGGACCGTGCCGGAGCGCGGAAGCCCTCGTCATGGCTCGCTGCCAGCAAGCGCTCGCAGAGCATGCGGTCGCAAAAGCGCACGCTGTTCTGCACCAGCAGCTGCTGGCGTGCCGCCGGATGCTGCGTGAGCTCGTCGAAGAGCCCACCAGCGCGCTGGCGGGCGGCCTCGACCGCGGCCTCCTCGACGTTGATGCGCGAGAACACGCGGTCCAGCACCGTCTCGTAGGCCGCGTCGCTCGAGGTCTCGGCGATCTCGGTAGCCGTCGCCGCCTCACGAACCTCGAGATGCGGCGCCAGCTCGGGGCGGACGCAGGAGCCGTGAGCGGCATGGAGGGTCGGCGCCGGCAGCGCCGCGGCGGCAGGCTGCGCCGGCAGGAGAGCCGGGAGCAGCGCCAGTGCGGTCGGACCGTCGATCGAGCAGGTGGCGCAGGGCGCCGCCGGCATCTCGGAGGCGTCGGCAACCTCGGCGGTGTCGGAGACAACGGAGACAACGGAGACAACGGAGACATCGGAGACCTTGGTGGCGGCCGCGGCGGCCAATGCCGGCAGGGTGATGTTCCACACCCCTCGCGCCCGCTCCTGGCAAGAACGGCAGCCGCGCAGCAGATGACGCAAGACGAGCCGCATTTCGCTGGCCGCCAGCCCACCCTCCATGAACTGCCAGAGGGTCTCCGGGCTCGGGTGCAGGTCCGGCTTGCTCAAATCTGCCGCGCTGTTCGAGCCAAGCGGTCCGCCCTGCTCGCTCATGGAGTCTTCTTTCTGCCGAGGCCCGCGGTCAGCTCATGGGTCAAGGCGGCAAGACAGCGATTGGTGGTCTTGCTGATGCTGGTGGGGCTGTACCCGAGCCGCTTGGCCAGCTCCGGAGGCTCATAGCCCTGGCTGTAGCGCAACGACAGCAGCGTGCGGCAGCGCTCGGGCAGGCGCTCGATGGCGGTCGCCAGGTCGCGCCGCAGGTCGGCGTCTTCCTGTTCCGGCGCCATCGGCCCGGCCATCACCTCGAGCACCGCGGCATCGACCGCATCGTAGAGCTTCCGGCGCCGCTCGCGCCAGTACAGGAGACACTTGTTGCGGAGCGTGCCGAAGAGCCAGGCCTCCGGGTCGCGGATCACCTGCCGCTGGTAGACCAGCGCCAACAGCGCTTGCTGCAGGATGTCTTCAGTGTCCTGCGGCGGGACCCGATAGTGGGCGAACAGCGCTTTCATGCGCGGCCGCACGGACTGCAAGAACAGCTCGAGCGAGTCTTCAGCTTCCGAAGTGTCGTGCGCACTCATGTCGGTGCCAGAGGCGTTTCAGCTTCTAAGCACCCTACCACCAAAATTCGCCGCTGTCTAGTGGACAAACCTCCCCCCAGGCGGCGCTCGCGCACTTCACGAGGTCGCCGGTGGGCTCCGGGAGTCGGCGCCGAATCCCCGAAGCTGGAGCCGGGAGGCTAGCCGTTGCCGTCGATCATGACGCTCTGGTCGATCCGCACTCCCGCGCTTGCCAGCGCGCGCAGCACGAGCTCGACCAGCGGGTTATGGTGCTCCGGGGCCTGTGCCTTCGCCGGCGCCGGCTGCGGCCGGCTCTGGGCCGCATGCAGGGCGGTCATCGGCGTCAGCAGGGCGGCAAAGGCAACGATCGAAGCGATACGACGCAGGCTGCGGCTGGACATGGCGAGTCACTCCTTCATGTGGTCCCGGCGCGGCAGGCGCTGGGCGGCAAGCAAGAGCCCTGAAGGTAGGTTGCCGCTGACCGGCTTGGCGAGACATCCGTGGAATGCCTTCCTCCCCTACCTGAGACGAGCCCTCGCCGAGGGCTACGGGAGGGTGTTCCTGCCGTGCCAAGAAGTGGTGTGCGATGGGAGGCGAGGGGACAATCGATGCTTCGAGCAGGCTGCGGAGGGGGTCCGGTTTCATGCTGCGAGAGTCGCCCGGCAGGCGACCGTGCTTGGCGCCAGACCGCGCCAGCGCCCGAGGTGCGGATGCCTGTCAGATACCCGCCGTCGATGGGCCGCGGACACGCGCCCGCCGCGGCAGGAGAGAGGGGGTCAGTCCTCTTTGAGAGCCGCCGCTTCCGGTTGAGGCTGGAAGCGTGCTCCCAGGAGCCGCTCGGAGAGCGCCGCCAGGCACCGGTGGGTCACCTTGCGGATGCTCGACTGGCGGTAGCCCGTGCGCTCGGCCGCCTCGGCCGTGCTGCAGCCAAGACCGTAGCGCAACCGGAGCACCGACCGGCAGCGGTCCGGCAGCTGACTCAGCAGGGTGTCGAGATCGGCGCGCAGGTCGGAGCGCTCCTGCTCCGGTGTCTCGGCCTCGGCCAAGAGCTCGAGGATGGTGCTGTCCACCAGGTCCCAGAGACGGCTGCGGTGCTTGCGCCAGTAGATGATGCAGCGGTTCGCCAGCGTCGCCAGCAGCCAGGCTTCCGGGTTGCGGATGCTGCCTGCCTTCGAGACCATGATCAGGAAGGTCTCCTGCAGCAGGTCGTCGGCATCCTGCAGCGGGATGCGATGGCGCCACAAGACCCGCTTGAGCTTGGGCTCGACGCTGTGGAGGATCTCTTCGAGAGACGGCTCCTCCACTGGGGGTACTTGGTAGCTCATGCTAGTAGTGAAAACCATCTATAAGTAAAAATAATACCAACCATTTCGCATCCCTGTCTAGAGGGTATCTACGACGGTACGGTAACAAGTCGCAGTCGGACCGGCATGGGGATCAGCCCTTCTCATCAGCTCTTCCGCTCGAAGCCGACTGCCAGGAGCTGGCGGGTCAGCGCCGCCAGACAGCGGTTGGTGACCTTCCTTATGCTCGAGGAGCGATAGCCCATCCGCTCGGCCACTTCGTTCGGCCCATACCCCAGGCCGTATCGCAGTTGCAGCAGCGAGCGGCATCGCGTCGAGACGCGCGACAGCACGCGGTCCAGGTCGAAGGTCAGCTCTTCCCTCTCCTGACGCGGCGCCTGCGGCGCCGAGATCAGGTCCAGGATGGCCGTATCGACGGCTTCGCAGAGGCTGCCGCGCCGCTTTCTCCAGTACATGATGCACTTCTTCTTGACGGTCCCGACCAGCCAGTTCTCGGGACTGCGGATCTGCTCCCACTTGTAGAGCAGCGTCAGTTGAGCATCTTGGAGAATGTCCTCCGCATCCTCCGGGGGAACCTCGAAGCCGCGCAGCACCCGCTCGAGTCTCGGGCGGGTGCCAATCAGCAACGCGTTCAGCGATTCCCGCAAATCAGGTTGATCCAGAGTCGCCATAGAACCTCAACGCCTAGTTTGTCGCTTGGTAGGCTAACACCCGGCTGGCCGCCTGTCCAGATTCGAGATGCGCATCAGGCCGGACCGATGTCTGGCGAGCCGGCGGCGGCCCAGCTGGCGATCGACGATCGATCCCATGGTAGGCCACCGATCCTTCCCTTCCAACTCGCTCAGGCGTCTCGACTCTCCGAGATGTTACCAGTCCGCGCCCGCCCGAGCGGCGCGCTCGATCAGACGGAATGGGCGAATGACGGCACGCGCTCGAGCTCGAGGCCGGCGGCCTCGCGCAGCACCGCCGCGCGACTCGTGTCCTCCCAGGTGAAGTCGGGCTCGTCACGGCCGAAGTGGCCGTAGGCGGCGGTCTGGCGATAAATCGGCCGGCGCAGGTCGAGGTAGCGGATGATGGCGGCCGGGCTCAGCGGGAAGTGCTCGCGGATCAGCGCTTCGATGCGCCGGTCGCCGACGGCGCCGGTGCCGAAGCTGTCGGCATGGATCGAGACCGGCTCGGCGACGCCGATGGCATAGGCGAGCTGGATCTCGACGCGGTCGGCAACGCCGGCGGCAACCAGGTTCTTGGCGACGTGGCGGGCCATGTAACAGGCCGACCGATCGACCTTGGTGGGATCCTTGCCGGAAAAGGCACCGCCGCCGTGGCGGCCGACCCCGCCATAGCTGTCGACGATGATCTTGCGGCCGGTCAGGCCGCAATCACCCTGCGGACCGCCGATGACGAAGCGCCCCGTCGGGTTGACGTGGAAGATGGTGCGCTCGTCGAGCAGGCTGGCGGGCACCGCCGCGCGCACCACCTTTTCGATCACCGTGTGGCGGATCTCGTCGTTGCCGACGTCAGGGTCATGCTGAGTCGAGACCACGACGGTATGCACCCGCAGCGGACGATCGCCTTCGTACTCGACGGTCACCTGGCTCTTGCCGTCGGGGCGCAGCCATTTGATCTCGCCGCAACGCCGCGAGGTGGCCAGCTGGCGGGTCAAGCGATGCGCCAGGGTGATCGGCAGCGGCATGAGGGTCGAGGTGTCGCGGCAGGCAAAGCCGAACATCAACCCCTGATCTCCGGCGCCGCCGGTGTCGACACCCTGGGCGATGTCCGGAGACTGCGGGTCGATCGCCGACAGCACGGCGCAGCTCGACCCGTCGAAACCATAGTCGGTGTGGGTATAGCCGATCTCGCGGATGACGCGGCGGGCGACCTGAGCGAAATCGACGTAGGCCTTGGTGGTGATCTCGCCGGCCAGCAGCACCATGCCGGTGGTGACCAGGGTCTCGCAGGCGACCCGGCCCATCGGGTCCTGGCGGATGACCTCGTCGAGAATGGCGTCGGAGATCTGGTCGGCCACCTTGTCCGGATGGCCCTCGCTGACCGACTCCGAGGTGAACAGGTGCGCTTCCGTTTCGCTCATCTTCACACCTCTGAGCTGATGCCTGCGGCCCTCGTCCAGCACCGCGGGCGCGCGTTTGATCGAAACCTGATGGACTCGCCGCGTTCGGGGAGGAAATGGAAAAAGGCTTGGGACTCCCGCAATGCCCGGCGCCTATGGTACCAAATGCGACCCCTCCTGGGTAGGAGGCCAAGCGCTCAATGCGCTCAGCGGGGCGGGCGGCTGTCGATGAGGCCGTAGAACAGCGTCGAGATGGCGTGCAGGGTGGAGCCGCCGATGGCCTTGCGGCGGTTCTCGAGGTGGCCGGTGAGAGAGCTGATCATGCCGCCCCGCTTGCGCGTTCCGGGCACGGCAAAGGGGATCTGGTCGCTGTCGAGGCCGTGGACCAGCCGCTCCGGCAGCTGGATCGAGCCGCTCGAGCCCCATGACTCGCCGATCAGGCTCCGCACCACCGTCCAGTAACGCACGAAATACCGCGCCTTGCCGTCGACCTCGATCGAGTGCAGGCCCGCCTCGCTCGCGACGTAGAAGTGATAGGTGTCGGCGAGCGCCTGCTCCAGCTCGAGGGCCCGCCTGCGGGTCAGGCGGATGACCTCCTCGTCCGAGATCAGCAGCCCGAGCGGCGGCTCCTCGATGGCCTGCGGCACCACCGCCACCGACACCGTCCGGTCGAGGCCGTCGCGGAAGTAGCGCACGAAGCCGTCGCGCACCCCCAGCAGCTTGTCCGGCGTCGGGCCGGCGGCAACCGCCACCTCGACCCCGGTTTGGAGCCGCTGCCAGAAGTTCTTAAGATCTCGGATCATGGGGATAGAGAGCCGTCGGAATCGAACGCTCAAGGATATTCGCCGGCTCCGGCGAAGTAAAGGCGATCTGGCCCTGCTCGAAGGCCCCCACCTGACCGCGGCCGCGCTCGCCGCGGGCCTGCCGCTCGCGACCGTGCTGGCGACCCCCGAGTTCCTCGCCTCGGCGGCGGGCAGGGCGCTGACCGGCGATCTCCCATCGCCACCCCAGGTGGTCGAGGCGCGGCTGCTCGAGGAGCTGGCGGACGCCGATTCACCCCGCGGCCTGCTCGCCGTGGCGAGCTTGCCGCGCGCCGGCGTCGAGGCCCTGACGCCACGCGCCGGCGGGCTCTATCTCTACGTCGAGGGCCTGCAGGACCCGGGCAATCTCGGTGCCCTGGCGCGGGTCGCGGAGGCCGCCGGCGCCGACGGCATGGCGCTCTCGGTTGGCACCGTCCACCCCAACCACCCGCGCGCCCTACGCGCCTCGGCGGGCAGCCTGCTGCGTTTGCCGGTCGCCGTCGGCGTCGATGCGGCGATGCTGGACGGCCGGCTCGTCCCGGCGAGCTCCCCGGCCTCGGCACCGCCATGCTGGGTGGTCCTCGTGCCCCGGAACGGCGTCGATCTCTATGCGCTGCCGCCAGCCGTCCTCGACGGCACCCTCGTCCTGGCGCTCGGCGCCGAGGGGCCGGGGATTTCGCCGGCGCTCGCGGCTCGCGCCGACCTGCGGCTCACCATCCCGCTGGCGCCCCCGGTCGAATCCCTGAACGCGACGGTCGCGGCAGCCCTGGCCCTCTTCGAGCTGCGCCGCCGGCGCCACCGAGGATAGACTCCATTCCACCCCGGCTCTGCCCGGGCCAGGGAGAGCGTATGAAGATCGCCATCGGCTCCGACCATGCAGGCTTCCGGTACAAGGAAGCGATCAAGGACTACCTGACCGGCTGCGGCCACGAGGTGCTGGACGTCGGCACCCACGCCGCGCAGCCGCCGGTCGACTACCCGCTCTTCATCCGACCGGTCGCCGAGGCCGTGGCCGGCGGCGACGCCGAGCGCGGCGTCGTCCTGGGCGGCTCGGGCAACGGCGAGGCGATCGTCGCCAATCGGGTGCGCGGCGTGCGTTGCGCCCTCTGCTGGAACGCCGAGTCGGCGAGCCTCGGCCGCCGTCACAACGACGCCAACGTGATCTCGCTCGGCGAGCGCATGATGCCGCTCGAAACCGCCCTCGAGATCGTGCGCATCTGGCTCGAGACGCCGTTCGAGGGAGGGCGCCACGTCCAGCGGCTGGCGCTGATCGACCCCTGACCTCGCCCGCGGCCGCCGAGCCGTCGCGGTTGAAGGCGCTGGCGCGCGAGCTGGGGTCGGCGCGGGTGCGGCGCGGTGTGCCGCTGGCCCCCTACACCACCTTCCGCATCGGCGGCCCCGCCGCCCTGCTGGTCGAGGTCGAGAGCGCCGCGGACCTGGCGGCCGCCGTGACCGCGGCGCGACGTCATGGCGTGCCCTACTTCCGGTTGGGCCTCGGCGCCAACATCCTGGTCGGCGACCGCGGCTTCCGCGGCCTGGTGATCCGCAACCGCGCCCGCACCGCCGAGCTGCTGCCGGCGGGCGCCGGCCCCGGTCCCAGCCAGCCGCGCCGGCTGCGTGCCGAGAGCGGCGCCATCGTCTACCCCGACCTGATCGAGCTGGCGATCGAGCATGGCCTTGCCGGGCTCGAGCACTATGCCGGCATTCCCTCGACCGTCGGCGGCGCGATCTGGCAGAACCTCCATTTCCTGTCGCCGGCGCCGCAGCGGGAGCGCACCATGTTCATCGCCGAGGTGACGGTCGAGGCCGAGCTGCTGGACGCCGCCGGCGAGCGCCGCACCGCGGGGGTGGGCGAGCTGGCCTTCGGCTACGACACCTCGATCCTCCACCACCGCCCCGACACCGTGCTGAGCGTCACCTTCGAGCTCACGCCGGAGGATCCCGAACGGCTACGCCAGGTGGTGCGCGAGAACCTCGCATGGCGCACGCTGCGCCATCCGCCGCTGGACACGGAGCCGAGCGCCGGTTCGATCTTCAAGAAGATCGCCGGCGTCGGCGCCGGCAGGCTGATCGAGGAGTGCGGGCTCAAGGGGGCGGCGCGAGGCGGCGCCGTGGTCACCCATCGGCACGCCAACATCATCGTCAACCGCGGCGACGCCACCGCGGCGGACGTGCGCGCCCTCATCGCGGACATCCAGGAGGCCGTGGAGCGGCGCACCGGCCAGCGCCTCGAGACCGAGATCCTGATGATCGGCGAGTTCTAGACGAAACTGCCCCGAAGTGGAGGGTGGGAGGGGGGCGCTGGGGGATGCGGGGGGCGATCCGCCCTCATTCTATCCGGGGTGGAGACGGAAGCTGAACGGCAGCTCGGTCCACATCTTGCCGGCGAGGCCGTCGCGGGTGGCCGGGCTGAATCGGGCGCGCATGGCGGCGAGGCGCGCCGCCTCGTTGAAGCCGAGCCCGGGATCGTCGGTCTGCTTGACGATCGCCCGGACCACCTGCCCGTTCTCGTCCACCAGCACCAGCATCAGCACCTCCGACTCGGCCTGCCGCCGCCGCGCCCGGTCCGGGTACTGCGGCTCGGGACGGCTCAGCAGACGAGGCGGCGAGGTGCCGGGCGCGCCAGGAGGGATCAGGTCGCCGCGGACCATGGGCCGAACCCGACCGGGTTCGACAACGGAGCCCTCGGCGTCGGCCGGCCTGGTGCCGGGTGCGGGTCCAAGGGCACGCCGCGACTCGCCTCCGACGCTGCCGGTCGCTGCCGCGGATCCCGCTCCAAGGCCGGCCGGCGGCGCGCTCCCCGGCAGATCGGCCGCCGGCCGCGAGGCACGACCGGCGCCCTCGGGATCGGGCGCCGGCAGCGGGCCGTCGCGCCGCGGACCCGCCTCGCCGCTCCCCTCCGGAGCCGCGCCGGCCGTCCCGGCGCTCGCTGGCCGCCCAGGCGTCACAGGCACCGACCGAGGCTTGGCTGCTCTTCCGGCCGGCATCCGCTCCGACCCGGGCGCAGGTGGCACGCCCAAGGCGGCCGCCGCTCCCCGGCGGTTTGGTGCCGGCGCCGTCCGGTGCGGGTGGAGCGCGTCGTCGCCGGCCGCTCCATTTGCGGTACCCACCGGGCCGTGCCCTGCCGGATCTCCGCGTACCGCCATCCCCGTCCCAGCCGAACCCGCTGAGCCGGTCCCGGCCGCCGGTTGCTGCCCCACCCCGGGCCTCTCCCCTGCCGCCGCCGAGCCGGCGGGTACCGTTACCGAGCCGGCAGCCGCCGCCGAGCCGGCGGGCACCGCTGCCGTTTCCGCCCCGCTCGGCACCTGGCGTCGCACCCAGGCGCGCCCGCCGGCGACCAGGATCGCCGCCAGCACGATGGCGGCTGCCGCGCCGCCCATGGCTCGCGTGGCCGAAACCCAGCGCCGGGCGGTCACGGCGCTCGGGCTGCCAGGACCGCCGCCGGCCATGGCTGGCGTCGCCGGCTGCGCCGCCGGCACCGCCGGCGACGGCACCGCCAACGGCCCGGAGCGCAGCGCCGCCAGCTCCGGCTCGAGCACGGCGAGGATCTCGGCGAAGGTCTCGTACCGCTGTCGCGGGTCCTTGGCCAGGCAGCGCCTGGCCAGCTCGGCGATCGCCTCGCCGTGGGCGGGGCCGATCTCCGCCAGTGCCGCGGGCTCCTCGTTGAGCAGGCGGTAAGAGACCTCCGAGAAGGTGCTGCCCTTGAACGGGCGCTCGTAGGTCAACACCTCGTGGACCAGGACGCCAAAGGAGAAGATGTCCGTGCGCCGGTCCACCTCTTCGCCGCGCAACTGCTCCGGAGCCAGGTAGCCGACGGTGCCCAGGGTCACCCCCTGGGTGGTGACGTCGGACACCTCGTGCAACAGCTTGGCGATCCCGAAATCCATGATCTTCACCGCGCCCGACGGCAGGACGCGGATGTTGGCGGGCTTGACGTCGCGATGCAGGACGCCCTGCAAATGGGCGTATTCGAGACCGCGTGCGACCTGCACCAGGAGGTCGAGCCGCCGCAGGGCGGAGAGCTCCTCCCGCCGCGCGATCTTGCGGTTGAGGTCCTCGCCGGCCAGGAACTCCTGCACCAGGTAGGGGATGCCGCGCTCGACGCCGAGATCGTGAACGGTGGTGATGTTGGGATGCTGCAGGCTGGCGGCGATCTGCCCCTCGCGGAAGAACCGGCGGCGCAGCCGGTCGTCGCTCGACGAGCAGGTCTTGACCGCGACGTAGCGCTGCAACACCGCGTCGCGCCCCTTGTAGACCACGCCGAAGCCGCCCTCGCCGATCCGTCCCAGGATCTCGTACTTGCCGATCCTGCCCAGGGCTTCGAGCGGATCGGGCTCGCCCGCCAGCAGCTGGTCGGAGCCGCGCCGGATGGCGTGCTCGATGAAGCTCCCGGCCTCGGCATCGGACCGCAGCAGCGCCTCGACCTCCCGCCGCAGGCCGTGGTCGCCAGGGCAGGCCGCCGCCAGGTAGGCCGCCTGCTCGCTCGGCCGCAGGTCGGCGGCGGCCTCGAACAGCTCCTGGGCGCGCCGCCAGCGGTCGAGCTCCGCTCCTTCCATCAGGGCTCCGCGGCTCCCGGATGCCCCTGCACCCCCGGCTGCCCGGGAATGCCGGCCACGATCTGGCTGTGCAGCCAGGCCCTGGCCAGGCGGGTCTCCTTGACCACGGTGGGGACCGAGATCCCCAGCACGGCGGCGGTCTCCTCGAGCGTGAGGCCGCCGAAGAAGCGCAGCTCGACGATCCGGCTCTTGCGCGGGTCGAGCGCCTCGAGGCTCCTCAAGGCATCGTCCAGCGCCACCACGTCGGGACCGCTCTCGACCGCCGGGTCCCGCGCCTCGTCGAGCGAGATCTTGACCACGCTCCCCCCGCGCTTGAGGGCGTCGCGGCTCCGCGCGTGATCGACCAGCACCCGCCGCATCATCTGCGCGGCGACGGCATAGAAGTGGACCCGGTCGTTCCAATGCAGCTCGGCGCCGCCGCTGAGCCGCAGGTAGACCTCGTGGACCAGGGCGGTGGCCTCGAGAGTGTGCCCATCCCGTTCACCCCGCAGGTGGCGGCGGGCGATCTTCCGCAGCTCGCCGTAGATCAGCGGCAGCAGCTCCTCGGCCGCCGCCTGATCCCCCTGCTGCCACCGCCGCAGCAGCTGCGTGACGTCTCTCGCAGCGCTCCGCCCCATGCGGAGATCCTACTCTCTAAAAATGCAGGCCGATGGTCACCCGGTAGGTGCGAGGGGTTTGCAGGTCGGCGATCGAGCGCGGCAGGCCGAAGAGGCCGGTGTTGGTCAGCGTCTCGACTCCCAGCACCTGCTGCTGGTCGGTGACGTTGAACACCTCCGCCCTGATCTCGACCGTCAGCCCCGGCCGCAGCAGCTGGTACTCGGAGCCCAGCGACAGGTCGAGCTGGAGCTCGTCCGGCAGGCGCAGCGAGCCCCGCGGCGTCAGGAAGCGCACCCCGAGCGGATCCAGCTGCTCCATCTGGTAGGGCGCGCCGCTCGCATAGAGCAAGGCCGTCCCGAACCACAGGTTCGCCCGCCGCCAGGGCCAGCGATAGCTGCTGAAAGCCTTGATCTGGTCGCGCCGGTCGTAGGGCGCCAGGCCGTAGCGGTTCACCAGGTTGACGTCGGAGACGCTGCTGAAATCGCCGAAGTGCGCGGCGTCGGCGCCGTCGTCCTCGAACAGATTGCCCTCGGTGCGGCTGCGGGTGTAGGAGCCCAGCAGCTGCCAGTGATCCGTGTAGCGCTTCTGCACCAGCAGCTGCAACGACTGCTGCTGGCGCTTCGCGCCGGGCAGGTTGAGCACCTGCGAGGTGGTCCCGACGAGGTTGCCGTGCGAGTCGAAAACGCCCTGCATCACGTTGTCCCAGAGATCGTGCCAGCGGCGGTGGATGAAATAAAGGCTGACACCCACCGATGCGGTCACCTGGCGCTCGAAGCCGAACGTGGCCTCGTCGAGCCACGAGCGGTGGAGGTCCTGATTGGGGCTGGTCGCCAGGTCGTTGGCGAAACCCACCGGCGCGCCCGCCACCCAGCAGGGCGAGCCCAGGTTGCCGGGGTTCTGGCCGGCGCAGGCCGGTGCGCTCGCGTTCCAGGTATAGGGCGTGTAGCCGGAGAGCGCGTCGACGCTGCTGTAGGTGTTGAGGAAGTTGTGCAGGAACGGCTCGTAATAGATCCCGTAGGTGCCGACCAGCAGCACCTTGCGATCGCCGCCGGCGTCGAAGGTGACCGCCAGCCTCGGCGCCACGGTGCTCGAGTCGATCAACGGCCCCCGGTCCCGGTCGGTGGCGCGCACCGACTCGAAGCGCCCACCCAGGCTGATCAGCCAGCGCTCGACCGCGATGGCGTCGCTCAGGTAGACGGCGAAGGTCTGCTCCACCGTCTTGGTGTCGTCGCGGTCGTAGAACTGGTAGAGCTGATAGGGCTGGAAGGTGCCGGTGGCGGGGTCGAACGGCCCGCAGGAAGCCCCCGAGCAGCCCGGCGCCTGCCCCTGGTCCACGAACAGCTGGCCGGCGACCGGCTTGCCGGTCAACGGATCGACACCGGGCTGGCCGGGGACCTGAAAGCTCCGCTCCGAGACCGTGCGCTCGAAATCGACGCCCGTCTTCAGCTCGTGGTCGGTGGGGCCCAGCTGCACGAAGCCGTTGATCACCAGGTTGCCCTGCCGTCGCGGCCGATGCTCGAGGCCCTCGTCGGTGACGCCGTTGTAGAGCACGAGGTCGCGGACGGCCGGCGGCGGCGCCTCGCCAGGCGCCGGCGAGATCGCCGGCGAGGGCTCGACGGCGAGGTGCGGAGCGTCCGCCGTCAGGCCGCGCGAGTTGAGCGCCCGGCTGGTCAGATCGAGCACCTGCTGTGCCAGCGTCAGCTCGAGCGACATGTCCTGGCGAATCGCGCTGTTGAGCTGTAGTTTCTCGAAGTTGCCGTCCTGCGACTGATGCCCGAGCGCGAAGATGTCGCCGGGAACGCGGTCCACCACGGCACTCTGCAGCGGCCCGAAGGCGGGCCCGAGCGGGGTCCCGCCCAGGTCCCCCATGCCTCCCACCCCTCCGGCCTGCAGGCCGAAAGGGCCGAACCCGGCGAGGCTCGTCGAATCGTTGGTGAACTGGCCGACCAGGGTGTTGGCGTCGTTCACCTGCCAGGTCGCCTTGGCCGCGGAGCTCTCGATCTCGGCGCCGCGGTTCCAGGTGGTCCCCTCGCGGGTGGGTCCCAGGAGAGTGCTCTGGCTGTCGTCGTAAGCGCCGAAGAAGAAGAGGTGGTCGCGCCAGAGCGGGCCGCCGAGGGCCAGCGCCAGGGTCGGATCGATGCGGCTGGGCGCGCCGTTGGCGGCAGCGATCTCGGGCGCCAGCTGCGCCACCTCGCGGGCCGGATAGCTGTAGGGGCTGTTCCAGCCGCTGTTGGTCGCCAGCAGGCGGGTGACGCCCTGAAAATCGTTGGTTCCCGAACGGGTGACGGCGTTGATCACGCCTCCCGAAGAGCGTCCATACTCGGCGGGAGCGGCGGCAGTGGTGACGGTCACCTCCTGGATGGCCTGGTAGGCGAGATTGATCGCGAGCAGGCCGCTGGCCGGATCGGTGGTGTCCACGCCGTCGATCAGGAACTGGTTGTCGCTGGTCAACGCGCCGTTGAAGTTGAAGTTGCCGTTGCGGTCGTCGCTCACCCCGGGCAGCAGCAGGGCGACGCTCTGGTAGAAGCGCGGCATCGGCAGCTGATCGATGAAATCGAAGCTGATGTTGGCGCCGATGCGGGTGTCGAAGCGGTCGATGACCGAGGCCTCGGCGAAGACCTGGATCGATTCCTGCGCCGCGACGTCCTGCTCGCCGCCGCCGCCGGCCGCCGGCCCGGCGGTCCCGGGCCGCTGGCCCGGACCGACCAGCCGCAGCTGCACGATGGTGGTGCGGCCGATCGAGACGCGGACGGCTCGCAGGTCCGCCGCCAGCCCCAGCAGCTCGGCGTGCAGGTCGTAGGTGCCGGGCCCGAGGGCCGGGAAGCGGAATCGCCCCTGATCGTCGGCCTCCTCCGTGCGCCGGATCTGCGGTCCGGCGGCAGTCACCTGCACCGCCGCCACCCCGGCGCCCGAGGCGTCCACCACCTGACCGGTGATCAGGCCGGTCTGCGTGCCGTCGGCCCGCGCCACCCTGGCGGCCGCCAGCCAGAGCGCGCCCAGGAGCAGGACGCCGGCGAGCGCCGCACGCAGGCGCGGCGAACGTCGCCGTCCCGAGCTTCTCTCCTTGGTTGCCGCGTCCATGCCGTGACCCGCGAGGCGGGCGGCGGGCGTTTTGCTTACTGCTGGCTCCCCCGCTCTTCGGACCCCGGCCGGCTGCCAGGCTTCTGCGGGCTGCCGCCCGCGCGGCATTGCGGACACTCGGCCGGGGCGTACGAGGGCAGGTCGAGAGCCATCAAGGTCCGCCATGGCACGTCGAAAGGCGGCTCGCCGCCGGCGCCGCCGGTGCGGTCGATGATGGCGCCGATCGCCACCACCCGCGCGCCGCGGCTGGTGGCCAGTGCCGCGGTTTCGAGGGTCGAGCGGCCGGTGGTCACCACGTCCTCCACGATCACCACCCGTTCCCCCTGGCGCAGGGTGAAGCCCCGCCGCAGGCCGAGCTCCTCTCCCTTGCGTTCGGCGAAGCGGAACGGCACGCCCAGGGCCGCCGCCACCTCGTGGCCGATGATGATGCCGCCCAGCGCCGGCGAGAGGACCGAATCCGGATGGAACGGGCGCAGCTCCTCGGCCAGCTCGGCGCCCACGCGGCGCGCGCGCACCGGGCTCTCGAGCAGCAGCGCGCACTGCACGTAAGCCGGGGAGTGGCGGCCGGACGAGAGCAGGAAATGGCCGCGGCAGAGCGCCCCGCTCTCCTCGAGCAGGCGCACCAGCAGGCTCTCGCGCCGGTCGCGGTCGGCGGGCGCCGGGTCAGGGCTCACGCGGCGCCTCCTCGCGGCGGATGTCGTACTGTTCGAGCTTCTTGTAGAGGTTGCTGCGCGGCGTGTCGATGGACTGAGCGGTCTGCGTCACGTTCCAATTGTTCTCCTCGAGCTTGTGGACCAGGAACATGCGTTCGGAAACGTCGCGGAACTCGCGCAGCGTGCGGACCGCCAGCACGCCGCTGGACAGCTCCGGACGGGCGCCGCCGGTGGCGCCGATCACGTCCTCGCGGGTCACCGTCTCGCCCGGCGACAGGATCAGCAGCCGCTCGACCAGGTTCTTGAGCTCGCGCACGTTGCCTTTCAACGGCAGGGCCCGCAGATGGCCCAGGGCGTCCGGAGCCAGCTCCTTGGGCCGGCAGTTGTTGGCCTCCGAGTAACGGCGCGCGAAGTACTCGACCAGCAGCGGCACGTCCTCGAGGCGCTCGCGCAGCGCCGGCGTGCGGATCGGGATGACGTTGAGCCGATAGTAGAGGTCCTCGCGGAACCGCCCGGCGGCGATCTCGTCCTCGAGGTTGCGGTTGGTGGCCGCGACCACCCGCACGTCGACCTGCACGGTGCGCTCGGCGCCCACCGGCTCGACCTCGCCGTTCTGCAGCACCCGCAGCACCTTGGCCTGAGTGCGCGCCGACATGTCGCCGATCTCGTCGAGGAAGATGGTGCCGCCGTCGGCCGCCACGAACTTCCCCATCTGCTTGCGCACCGCGCCGGTGAAGCTGCCCTTCTCGTGGCCGAACAGCTCGGACTCGATCAGCTCCTCGGGGATCGCGGCGCAGTTGACCTGGACCAGGGGCCGGTCGCGGCGAGCCGAGGCGCGGTGGATGGCGCGCGCCACCAGCTCCTTGCCGGTGCCGCTCTCGCCGGTGATCAGCACCGTGGCATGGGTCGGCGCCGCCTTCTCGATGGTCTCGCGCAGCCGGCGCATCGCGGTCGCGGCGCCGATCAGCGTCTCCGGCTCGCTGCCCAGCGAGCGGTTCTCGGCGCGCAGGCGCGAGCTCTCGACCGCATTGCGCAGCGACACCAGCACCCGGTCGCGTTGCAGCGGCTTCTCGAAGAAGTCGTAAGCCCCCAGGCGGGTCGCCTCGACCGCGGTGGCGACGTCGGCGTGCCCGCTCACCACCAGCACCGGCACGTCGTAGCCGCGCTCCCGCATCGCCCGCAGCACCTCGATGCCGTCCATCTCCGGCATCTTGACGTCGAGCAGCACGGCGTCCGGCAACCGGTCGGCGATCCGCGCCAGCGCCTGCGAGCCGCCGGGCGCCTCCTCGACCCGATAGCCGTCGTACTCGAGGATCATCCTCAGGCTGTCGCGGATGGCGGACTCGTCGTCCACCACCAGCACGGAGGCACGGTAGCTGTCGCTGTTCTTGGCCATCGGCGAGAGTCTATCTCCTGGCAGCGAAAAAGGGCGGCCCGGTTGCCCGGGCCGCCCTTGTATGGTGAAGCGGTGGCCTATGGTGCGTTGCTGTCGCCCCGGAGAGACCCCGGAGGGAAGCGGGGCCTCTACGGCACCTGCACCACCGCGAAAAATGGCGGCAGCGACTGCCCCTGGCGCCCGAAGCGCAGGGTGTACATTCGCAGGTACGACTTGGACTTGGCGGCGCCGACCGCGCGCTCGAACTCGGCGACGTTGTGCACCGCCTGACCGTTGACCTCACTGACGATGTTGCCCGGCCGCACCGCCTGGTCGTAGAGCGGGCTGGTCGCGGTCACGCCGGTGACCAGCACGCCGCTGACGTTGCTCGGCAGGTTGTAGCTCGAGCGCACGCTCTGGCTGATGTCCTCGTACTGTAGGCCCAGCCAGCTGATGCCGCTGTTGCCGTCCTGATGCTCGTCGTTGCTCGCCTGCTGGTTGAGCGCCGGCCGCTCGCCGAGCTTGACGTTGCTCTCGATCGTCTTGCCGTTGCGCAGCAGGGTCAGGGTGACGGTGGCGTGGGGACCCTTGGCCGAGACGTAGTCGATCAGGTCGCGGGTGGTCTTGATGTGGCGGCCGTCCACCGCGGTGATGATGTCGCCGTGCTGAACGCCGGCCTCGGCGGCCGGGGTGCCGGCGACCACCTCGCCGACCAGCGCACCGTCGGTCGAGGAGAGGCCGAAGGCCTGGGCGTGCGGCCAATCGATGTTCTGGATGTTGATGCCGAGGTAGCCGCGGCTGACCTTCCCCTTCTCGCGCAGCTGCGGCAGGATCTCCTTGAGCGTGTTGACCGGGACGGCGAAGCCGATGTTCTCGGCGCCGTAGTTGATGGCGCTGGCGATGCCCACCACCTGGCCCTGCAGGTTCACCAGCGGTCCGCCGGAGTTGCCGAAGTTGATCGCCGCATCGGTCTGCAGGAAGTTCTCGAACGAAAGATCCTGACTGATCCCGATGGCGCGGCCCTTGGCGCTGATCACGCCGGTGGTCACGGTCTTGTTGAGGTTGAGCGGGTTGCCGACCACCATCACCCAGTCGCCGACGCGGGCGCGGTCGCTGTCGCCGAGTTCGAGGTACTTCAGCCGGTCGCCGGCGTTGATCTTGAGCAGCGCGATGTCGGTGGCCGCGTCGGCGCCCTTGACCTGAGCGGTGTAGTCGCGGTCGCCGAGGTGGACCTTGACCTCCGAAGCGCCCTCGATGACGTGGTTGTTGGTGACGATCAGGCCGTCGCGCGAGATCACGAAGCCGCTGCCGCCCGCTTCGGAGCGATAGTCCTCGGGCTGCACGCCGCCGCCATTGCCTCCGCCGCCGCCGCCGTCGTCGTCGGAGCCGCCGGGCGCTCCCTGACGGTCGCCGTGTCCGCGCGGACCGAAGAAGAACTCGAAGGGATCGATGCCCTGGCCCTGGCCCTGGCCGCGGCGCCCGCGACTATCGCGGCCATGCGGCGCCTTTTCGATGGTGGAGGCCTGGATCGAAACGATGGCCGGATCCACCGCCTCCGCCAGATCGGCGAAGCCGGGCAATCCATGGGTGGTGGTCGCGGAGGTGGCTTCGGCCGCCTTGGTGGCCGAGAGCGAGCTGTCAGGGGTTTGCGTCATCCCTGGCATCGTCATCCCCAACCCTCCCGCCAGGACCATGCCAAAGACAACCGCTCCCAGGACCAGCAAAAATGTCGATACTTGGCGACTGCGGGTGGTGATCATGAGTGCTGCGATCTCCTTTCGTCTTCCATCAGCAGGCACTATAAGCAAGGGGCCTGCCAAGCATGTTGTCGAGGAGCGGTCAGCTGGTGAACAGGCTTCGAATGCCAAATTGGCGCGCCTCGGGGACTGCCGCCGTGCCTTACAACAGATAGACTGCTGGCCGGGGCGGGAACCGGGCCTTCCGGCGACCCGGCGTCGCGGAGGTTTCGTCTTATCGACAGGACGGGACGTCTCGCGGTGATGGCGACCCGTAAGCAAGCCGGGTCCAGCAACTTGCCGTGCTGCGGGGGATCCTCTATAATCCTCCGCGGGAGCTTGCCCCGATCCTGAAAGGGATTGGTACGAAGTGGGCCTCACGCCCACTTTTTTTGTTGGGGGAAGGTTCGACGACCTGATGCGCACACGCAAGTCCACGGCCGAAGACAGGCGAAGCCCGAAAGCGCGCGCCGCCGGTGCTCGCCCGCGGCCGCTCGGTTCGCTCACTCCCCTCACTCCGGAGATCGAGGCGGAGCTTGCCGCGATCGCGACCGGGGCGGGCTGCGAGCTGCTCCACGCCGAGTGGAAGGGCGGCGTCCTGCGCCTCATCCTCGACCTGCCGGCGCCTCCTGCCGCGGAGGGTGCGCGGGCGCTGAGAAGCGCCCAGGACCTCGCGCACCGGGAACCCGCGGAGCAGCCGGCATCCCGGGAAGACGCCGCCCGGGACGACGGTGCGCAGGAGGCCGGCGTCTCCCTGGGCGACTGCGAGCACGTGGCGAGGCAGGCCTCGGCGCTGCTCGACGTGCTCGATTTCGGCAACGGCCGCTATACCCTCGAGGTTTCCTCCCCCGGCCTCGACCGGCAGCTCTACCGCCCGGCCGACTACCAGCGCTTCCTCGGCCGCCTGGCGCGAGTCACCTTCGAGAGCGATGCGGCGGCCACGCCGGCCACGCCAGCAGACACCGCCGAAGCCCGCCGGCGCCGGACGGTGGTGGCGCGGCTGGCCGACTTCCGAGCGCCGGGCGACGGAGCTGGCGGCGGCGGCGAGGTGACGCTGATCGACGACAAGACGGGCGAGCGGCTCGAGCTGCGGCTCGAGGACGTCCGCCTCGCCCGGCTGGAGGTCGAGCTGGCGACGGCTCCTCCGTCACGCCCTTCCTCCGGCCGCGCCGGCACGGACGGCAGAATCAAGCGACAGGCATAGGAAAGCACTCATGGCCCAGGCACAGACGTCGGAACTGAACTTGAACGAGATCTTGCGCCAGGTCGCGCGAGAGAAGGACATCGATCTCGAGCGCTGGATCGCGGCGCTCGAGGACGCCATGGCCTCGGCGGCCAAGAAGCAGCACCGCATCAAGGAGCCGGTGCGCTCTCACCTCGACCGCGAAACCGGCAGGTTCGACGCCTTCATCGTCAAGAAGGTGGTGGCCGAGGTCGAGGACCCGCTCGCCGAGTGGACCGTCGAGGAAGCCCAGGACCACAAGGCCGGCGCCGAGATCGGCGACGAGATCCACCTGCCGATCCCCACCGACGGCCTAGGCCGCATCGCCGCCCAGTCCGCCAAGCAGGTGCTGTACCAGCGGGTGCGCGAGGCCGAGCGCGAGAACATCTACAACGAGTACATCGATCGCGTCGGCGAAGTGCTCAACGGCACCGTCAAGCGCTTCGAGCGCGGCGACATCGTGGTCGACCTCGGGCGCACCGAAGCGGTGGTGCCGCGCCACGAGCAGGCCCGCCATGAGCGCTACAGCCAGGGCGAGCGCATCCGCGCCGTCATCGTCGAGGTGCACAAGCAGCCCAAGGGGCCGCAGATCGTGCTCTCGCGCACCGATCCGCGCCTGCTGGTCAAGCTGTTCGAGACCGAGGTGCCGGAGATCTACGACGGCACGGTGGTGATCAAGAACGCGGTGCGCGCTCCCGGCGAACGGGCGAAGGTGGCCGTCTACAGCCGCGAGCGCGACGTCGATCCGGTCGGCGCCTGCGTCGGCATGAAGGGCTCGCGCGTGCAATCGATCATCCGCGAGCTGCGCGGCGAAAAGATCGACATCATCGAGCACAGCGACGACCTGGTGACCTTCGCCCAGAGCGCGCTGGCGCCGGCCAAGATCACCCGCGTGTCGGTCACCCACCAGGGCGAGGTGCCGCATCTCGACGTCATCGTCGAGGACGAGCAGCTGTCGCTCGCCATCGGCAAGCGCGGCCAGAACGTGCGTCTGGCCTCCGAGCTGATCGGCGCCCGCATCGACATCAAGAGCGAGAGCGACGTCAAGGACGAGGTGGCCGACGCGCTGGCGCGAATGCTCCAGACCGCCATGGGCCCTGCCCCGGAAGCCGCCCCCGTGGACCTCGCCCTGGCGCCGGGGATGACTCCGGAGCTACAGGCGAGCCTCGAGGCCGCCGGCATCGCCACCGTCGACAGCCTGCGGGAGCGCGGCCGCGAGGCGCTGGTCGAGCTGCCGGGCGTCGACGAAGAGCTGGCCGACGGCCTGCTGGCGTGGGCCGAGGAGCAGGCGGAGCAGGCCGCGGCGCAGCAGAGCGCAAGCCAAGCCGAAATCGGTCAGACCTTCCGCCGCCCCGAGACCACGTCGTCGATGGGAGACGAGGACTTCATGGCCGCCCTGTCGCGCGCCTTCCAGGAGAGCGAGGCGCAGCGGGCCACGCGTGACGCCGGCGTCGCCGCCGCGGTGGCGGAGGCCGAGGCGTCGGCGACGGCGGCCCGCGTGGCTGCGGATGCCGCGCTGGCTGCGGACACCGCGGAGGCTGCGGACGCCGCGCTGGCTACGGATACCGCCGAGGCCGCGCACGACGCCGCCGAGGGCGGCACGGAGGATCGGGAAGCCGCCGCCGCGGACGGCGCTCCCGCCGCCATCGCCGGCAAGGAAGACGACAGGTAGCAAGCGCGTGCGCGAGCCGCGCCGCCGCCAGGGCGGATAGGAATCGACAGGAGCCGCAGAGAATATGGGAAAACTTCGCGTTCAGGATCTCGCTCGGATGATGGGGATCGCCAATCAGGACCTCGTCTTCAAATTGAAGTCGATCGGCGTCCGCGTCGAAGGCGATGACGCGCACATCGATTCCGACATCATTTCAGCGATCCTGCAGGGCAAGAAGCTGCCGCACCCGCGCGAGGTCATCCTGCGCGACGAGCCGGCCGCGCCGGAATCGCCGGCGGCAGCGCGCCGCCGCGTGCCGGCAGCGCCGCCGGTGCGCCGGCTGCCCGCCAATCCGCTGCGCCCGAACCGGCCTCGCACCCTGATCCAGAAGGTCGAGCCGCGCATCCAGACGCTACCGGCTGCCGAGCGGCCGGCGCATCTCGGAGCCCCGGGCGGCCTCTACCCGGGAGGCGCGGCGACGGTGGCCGGGCCGGCTGCCGCCGGCAGCGGCTTTGCCGCCCACGCGCCGGGCGCCGGCCTTGCCGCCGCTTCCGGCCTGGGTCATGCCCATGCCGGAGCCCAGGCGGCCGCCGGCGCCGCCGCTCCACACCCGTCCCAAGCCGGGGATCCAACCGCCGCTCACGCCGCAAATGCCGCCGGTCCCGCGAATTCCGCCAACGTCGCCAGCCTCGCGCCAGGCGCGCACCCGGCGAGCGGCGGCCACGCGCCGCATGCCGACGCCGCCGGCCATGCCGCCCACGCGGCGCCCGGTGCCTACAGCGCGCCCGGCCACGCCGGCCATACCGCCGGACGCTCCCTTGGCGGCGCCGTCTCCCCCGCCGCCGGCGCCGGCCTCGGCACGCGCGACCCCCGCGCCGCGCGCGACTATCGCTCTCCGGGCCGGCCGCCGACCCTGGCACCGGTCGCGCGCCCCGGCGCTCCGGGCGCCCCGGGGCATGCCGCGGCAACCGCCCCGCGCACGGCTCCGGCCGGCGCCGACGACGCGCTCCGGCGGCGCGGCGAGCGGGTGATCGAGGCGCCGCCCAAGCAGGACAAGAACAAGAAGAAGGCCAAGGGGGTCAAGAAGCCCGGCCTGCGCTCCCCCGAAGAAGAGGACCTCAGCGCCTACAAGGGCACCATCGAGGAGGACATCGAGGGCGTCGAGGAAACCGGCGACGGCACCGGCGGCCGCCGGCGCCGGCGCGCCCAGCGCAAGGAGGACGAGGGCGGCAAGCTGCTGACCTTCAAGAAGGCGCCGCCCCAGGGCACGGTGATGATCGGCGAGGGCATGACCTTGCGCGAGTTCGCCGAGAAGCTCGGCGTCAAGGCGCGCGACCTGATCAAGGCGCTATTCGATCGCGGCATCATCGCCAACATCAACCAGGTCGTCGAGCCGGCGCTGGCGCAGCAGCTCGCCAACGACCTGGGCGTGGACACCATGGTGGTGTCGTTCGAGGAAGAGGTGCAGCTAAACGAGGAGCTCGCCGGCACCGTCGCCGCGCAGGGCGCCGAGGGTCCCGCCGGCGGCTCGGCGGTCGAGGGGAAGGTGCCGCGGGCGCCGGTGGTGACGATCATGGGGCACGTCGATCACGGCAAGACCTCGCTGCTCGACTCCATCCGCTCCTCGAAGGTCACCGAGAGCGAGTTCGGCGGCATCACCCAGCACATCGGGGCCTACCACGTCGACGTCAAGGGCCGCCAGGTGGTCTTCCTGGACACCCCGGGCCACGAAGCGTTCACCATGATGCGCGCCCGCGGCGCCCGGGTGACCGACATCGTCGTGCTGGTGGTGGCGGCGGACGACGGCGTCATGCCGCAGACCATCGAGGCGATCGACCACGCCCGCGCCGCGCGCGTGCCGATCGTGGTGGCGATCAACAAGATCGACAAGCCGAACGCCAACCTCGATCGGGTCAAGCGCGAGCTATCGGATCGCGGCCTGATGGCCGAGGATTGGGGCGGCGACACCGTGATGGTGCCGGTGTCGGCGCTCAAGCGGCAGGGCATCCAGGAGCTGCTGGAGATGATCCTGCTCACCGCCGACATCCTCGAGCTCAAGTCCAACCCGGACATCCAGGCGCAGGGTGCGGTGCTCGAGGCGCGCAAGGAGGTCGGGCGCGGCGTCGTCGCCACCGTGCTGGTGCAGAACGGCACCCTGGAGGTCGGCAACGTCTTCGTCTCCGGCGCCACCTGGGGCCGCGTCCGCTCGATGAGCGACGACGCCGGCCGGCGCGCCCAGAAGGCCGGGCCCTCGACCCCGGTCGAGGTCACCGGCTTCAACGATCTGCCCGACGCCGGCGACCTGCTGCAGGTGGTCGAGGACGAGTCGCGGGCGCGCGGCATCGCCGAGTACCGCGCCCAGGAGGTCCGCAGCCGCGACCTCAACCCGACCCAGGGCCGGCTGTCGCTCGAGCAGCTCTTCAACCGCATCCAGGAGGGCGAGGTCAAGGACCTGCCGGTGGTGCTCAAGGCCGACGTCCAGGGCTCCGTCGAGGTGCTGCGCGACGCGCTGGGCAAGGTCAGCACCGACAAGGTGCGGCTCTCGGTCATCCACGCCGGCGTCGGCGCCATCTCGACCAACGACGTGCTGCTGGCGTCGGCTTCGCGGGCGGTGATCGTCGGGTTCAACGTCCGGCCGGAGCGCAGCGCCACCGAGCTGGCCGAGAAGGAGCAGGTGGACATCCGCCTGCACACCGTCATCTACGAGCTGCTCGACGAGCTGCGCAAGGCGATGACCGGCCTGCTCGATCCCACCTTCCGCGAGGTCGCCGTCGGCCGGGCCGAGGTGCGCGACACCTTCAAGGTGCCGAAGGTGGGAACGGTGGCCGGCTGCCATGTGGTCGAAGGGGTGATCCCGCGCCAAGCCGCCGTCCGCCTGGTGCGGGACAACCGGGTGATCTTCGAAGGCAAGATCGCGTCGCTGCGGCGCTTCAAGGACGATGTCTCCGAGGTGCGCGCGGGCTTCGACTGCGGCATTGGCCTCGAGCGCTTCCAGGACGTCAAGCCCGGCGACTTCATCGAAGCTCACGTCCGCGAAGAGGTGGCCGCGGTCCTCTAGCCGTCGCGGCGAGGCGGACCGTCCCGGCCGGCGGCGCACCGCCGCGAGCCGCGGCGGCGGCGTCTCCGTCGAGGTTGCGAGGGCTCTGCCGACCGCCGCTCCCCGTCCGATGATCGTTGGCGTCGTCAGCTGCGAGCTGCACCTGCCGTCGAGCCGCAGCCTCAAGGACAAGCGGCGGGTGGTGAAATCGCTGATCGACCGGATCTTCCAGCGCTTCCGGGTGTCGATCGCCGAGACCGATTTTCACGACCTCCACCAGCGGGCCGAGATCTCGATCGCCATCGTGACGCAGAAGGAAGCGGAGATGGAGAAACTGATGGAGCACATCCGGGACCTCGTGGACAGCCAGGCGGAGGCGTATCTGACGCGCTGGGAACCACAGCTGCTGGAGGCCGCGCCATGAGCCGGCGCACCGGCCGGGTGGCGGACCTGCTGCGCGCCGAGCTCGCCGACCTGGTGCAGCGCCACGTCCACGACCCGCGCATCAAACATGCGAGCCTGCTGGGGTTCGTCGACGTCGACGTCTCCCCCGACCTGCACCAGGCGGTGGTCAGGGTCTCGGCCCTGGGCACCGAGGAAGAGCGACAGGGCGCCGTCGCCGCGCTCCAGCACGCCCGCGGCTTCCTGCGCTCCGAGCTCGCCCGCCGCCTGCGGCTGCGGGTGACGCCGGAGCTGCATTTCGAGCTCGACCGCGGCGCCGAGCACAGCCAGACCATTGCCGACCTTTTGGAGAGCCTCAATGCCCGCGACGAAAGCTCCTGAAGACCTGCTGCGCAAGATCCGGCAGGGTAATCGCTTCCTGCTCACCAGCCACGTCAATCCCGACGGCGACGCCATCGGCTCGGAGCTCGGGCTGGCGCGGCTGCTGCGCCGCCTCGGCAAGGGCGCCGTGGTGTGGAACCTCGACCAGATCCCGGCCATCTACCGGCCGCTGCCCGGCACCGACCGCGTGCACAGCGGCGCCGAGCCGCCAGCCGGCTTTCCGGAGAAGTTCGACGGCATCGTGGTCCTCGAGTGCCCGAGCCCCGACCGCACCGGTCTCGAGCAGCACCTGGGCGCCCTGCCGGTGATCAACATCGACCACCACCTGGGCAACCAGCACTACGGCGCGGTCAACTGGGTGGACTCGGCGGCGCCGGCGGTCGGCGAGATGGTCTTCCGCCTGGCGCAGGCGCTCAAGATCGCGCTCGAGCCGGAGATCGCCAGCTGCCTCTACCTCACCCTGGTCACCGACACCGGCGGCTTCCGCTTCTCCAATGCCACTCCCGCGGCTTTCGAGGCGGCCGCCGCCCTGGTGCGGGAGGGCGCCCATCCCGAGCAGGTTTCGCAGTGGCTGTACGAGAGCCAGCCGGTCGCGGTGGTGCGCCTGCTGGGCGAGATGCTGCAGACGCTCGGCCTGCATCAGGGCGGCCGCATCGCCACCGTCCGGCTGGACCCGGAGATGTTCGCTCGCGCCGGCGCCGAGGACGGCGACTCCGAGGGGCTGATCGACTACGCGCGCGCGATCGCCGGCGTCGACGCGGTCGCCCTGGTCCGCCGCCGCGCCGATGGCACGCACAAGGTGTCGCTGCGCAGCCGCGGCGAGGTGGACGTCGAGAAGATCGCCCGCCATCACGGCGGCGGCGGCCATCGCAACGCCGCCGGCTACTCCTTCGACGGCGCCGCCGGCGACACCGCGGAGATCGAGCGCCAAGTCGTCGCCGACGTCGCCGCCGCCCTCTCGGCGGCACCCGGCGAGGCCGGCGGCGCCGCCGCCGAGGTAGCGGCCACCGCCGAGGTCGCCGCGGCCGGACCGGCAGCGGGCGCGGAGCGGCCGGGCCAGGGATGAAAGACGGACTGCTGCTGATCGACAAGGAGCCCGGGCTCACCTCGCACGACGTGGTGCAGCGGGTGCGGCGCCTGCTGGGACAGAAGAAGATCGGCCACTGCGGCACCCTCGATCCCGACGCCACCGGCCTGCTGCTGCTGACCCTCGGCACCGCCACCCGCCTGACGCGCTTCCTGATCCGGGCGCCCAAGGTCTATTGCGGAGTGATCCAGTTCGGCGTGGCGACCGACACCTACGACGCCTCGGGGCGGGTGCTGGCCGAGGCGCCGGCGGCCGCGGTGGCTGGCCTCACCCGCGAAGCGGCGGCGCAGGCGATGAGCGGCTTCGTGGGCACCATCGAGCAGCAGGCGCCGCCCTACTCGGCGAAAAAGGTGCACGGGGTCAAGTTCTACGAGCTGGCGCGCCGCGGCGAGGAGGTGCCGGCGGAAGCCAAGGAGGTCAACGTCTACGAGTTCGAACCGACCTCCGAGCTGGCCGCGGGCCGCCTGGCGTTTCGCCTGGCCTGCTCGTCGGGCACCTACGCCCGGGCGCTGGCCAACGACCTCGGGGCGCGGTTGGGGGTGGGCGCCCACCTGGTGGAGCTGCGCCGCACCCGCATCGGCTCGTTCCAGGTCGAGGCGGCGCTCAAGCTGGCGGCGCTGGCGGCGGCGGTGGAGGCGGGAGAATCGCCGGGAGCCGCCTGGTTGCCGTTCGACGACATCCCGCTGCCCTTCGACGAGGTGACCACCGATTCCCAGCAGGAGTTGCGCATCAGCCACGGCCAAACCGTCCTGGTGCGCGAGCTTGCGGGTGGCGAGGGCGACTGGGTGAAGCTGGTGAACCGGCGGCGCCAATTCATCGCCATCGGCACGGTGGTCGAGAAGATCGGCGGCGCGGGGGTCGGGATCGTCCAACCCAAGGTGGTCTTCCGGTAAGGGAAGCCTGATGGCCGCGAAGGGGGCTGGAGCCCAATAAGGGCTGAAATCTGCTACACTTACGCCGTGAATATACGAGAGGAAGGAGCACGAGCTTGGCTCAAAGCACTGAAATGAAGCAGCAGGTCATCCAGGACTACCGGCTGCACGATCACGACAGCGGGTCTCCTGAGGTCCAGGTGGCGCTGCTCACCCACCGCATCACCGAGCTGACGGACCATTTCAAGACTCACACCAAGGATCACCATAGCCGCCGCGGCCTGCTCAAGCTGGTCGGGCGCCGGCGCCGCCTGCTCGACTACCTCAAGGGGCAGGACGTCGAACGCTACCGCTCGACGATCGAGCGCCTCGGGATCCGCAAATAGCGCGCCTCGCCGCCCCCACCAAGGGTATCGAAGGCGACGGCCGGCCCGGCGCCCCGGAGGACTCCGGCTGCGAGCGATTCGCAGCCCCGAGCCTGCGCGCGCGCACGCGTCCAAAGCGATGACGACGTGCTGACAACCAGAACGAGAGAGAAAGAAGAGCAAATCCTATGAGGCAGTCCAGAGAGATCCCCATCGGGGACGGCAAGCTGATCATCGAAACGGGGTACCTCGCCAAGCAGGCCCACGGCTCGTGCACGGTCCGGCTCGGCGATACCGTGGTGCTGGCCACCGCGTGCATGGAGAACAAGGCGGGCGTCGAGCGCGACTTCCTGCCGCTCACGGTCGACTACCGGGAGTACACCGCCGCCGCCGGCCGCATCCCGGGCGGCTTCTTCAAGCGCGAGGGACGGCCGACCGAGAAGGAGATCATCACCTCGCGGCTGATCGACCGGCCGCTGCGGCCGCTGTTCCCCGAGGGCTACTTCACCGAGAGCCAGATCATCGCCTTCTGCCTGTCGGCCGACGGCGAGAACGATCCCGACATCCTGGCGATCAACGGCGCCTCGACGGCGCTGGTGCTGTCGGAGATCCCGTTCTACCACCCGGTGGGAGCGGTGCGGGTCGGCCTGATCCACGGCGAGGTGATCCTCAATCCGGTCAACAGCCAGCGCGACGTCTCCGACCTCGATCTGGTGGTGGTGGGCACCGAGGAGGCGGTGGCGATGGTCGAGGCCGGCGCCAACCAGGTCTCCGAGGAGGTGCTGCTCGACTGCATCTTCAAGGCCCATACCGAGATCCAGAAGATCATCAAGGCCCAGCACGACCTCTACCGGCAGAGCGGCAAGCAGAAGCCGGTCTGGACGGTGCCGGAAGCCTATCCGGACGAGCTCTACCGCCGGGTCCGCGCCGATCTCCACGATCCGCTCAAGACGGCGCTTTTCCACAAGGGGAAGTTCGAGCGCAAGGATGCGGCAGGCAAGGTCACCAAGCCCTACCTGGAGGCCATCGCCTCGACCCCCGAGAACCCGGAGCCGGCGGAAACCCCGGAGAATGCCAGCAAGCGGCGCGGCCAGGTCAAGAAGATCTTAGAGCGGCTCGAAGAGGAGATCCTGCGCGAGGTGGTGCTCGAGGAGCACACCCGCTTCGACGATCGCCGCCTCGACGAGATCCGGCCGATCGCGGTGGAGGTCGGGCTGCTGCCGCGCACTCACGGCTCGGCGCTGTTCACCCGCGGCGAGACCCAGGCGCTGGTGACCGCCACCCTGGGCACCAGCCGCGACGCCCAGGTGATCGAGGAGTACGAGGGCGAGAGCGTGCAGAAGTTCCTGCTGCACTATAACTTCCCGCCCTTCTCCGTCGGCGAGGTGAAGTTCCTGCGCGGCCCCGGCCGGCGCGAGATCGGCCACGGCGTGCTGGCGCGCCGCGCGCTGCTGCCGGTGCTGCCGCACGAGGACGATTTCCCCTATACGCTGCGCGTGGTGTCGGACATCCTGGAGTCCAATGGCTCCTCGTCGATGGCCACGGTCTGCGGCGGCTCGCTGGCGCTGTTCGACGCCGGCGTGCCGATGCTGGCGCCGGTGGCCGGGGTGGCGATGGGGCTGATCAAGGGCGACTCCAGCTTTGCCGTGCTGTCCGACATCGCCGGCCAGGAGGACCACTACGGCGACATGGACTTCAAGGTCGCCGGCACGCGCGACGGCGTCACCGCGCTGCAGATGGACATCAAGATCACCGGCGTCACCCGCGAGGTGATGGAAAAAGCGCTGGCGCAGGCGCGGGCGGGGCGGCTGCACATCCTCGACATCATGGAGCACTCGATCTCGGTGCCGCGCGTCGAGATGTCGCGCTTCGCGCCGCGGCTCTACACGCTGCTGATCTCGAAGGAGAAGATCCGCGACGTCATCGGACCCGGCGGCAAGACCATCCGCTCGATCATCGAGGAGACCGGCTGCCAGATCGAGATCGGCGACGACGGCAAGGTGGTGATCGCCTCTCCCGACGAGCCGGCGGCGCGCCGGGCCATCCAGATGATCGAACGGCTGACCGAGGTGCCCGAGGTCGGCAAGGTCTACACCGGCACGGTGCGGCGGGTGGAGGCTTACGGCGCCTTCGTCGAGATCATGCCCGGCACCGACGGCCTGGTGCACATCAGCGAGCTCGCGCCGTACCGGGTGCGCGAGGTGGCGGACCTGGTCAAGGAAGGCGACGAGATGACCGTCAAGGTCATCAACATCGACGAGGGCGGCAAGGTGCGGTTGTCGCGCAAGGCGGTGATCATGGAGGCGCCGGACTACGATCCCGCGCAGTACGAGGGGATGGGCGAGCCGGTGCCGGTCGGGGGCGGCGGTGAGCGGGAGCGGGAGCGCGGCGACTTCGGCGGCCGCGGCGGTCGCGGTGGACGCGAGGGCGGCGGCGGCGGGCGCGGCGGCTTCCGCGGCGGCCGCGGCGGCGGGCGGGGACCCGGCGGCGGGCGGTAGGCGGCCTCCCGGGGGGACCCTCCTTCGCCCGAACCGGAAGGGGCAGGGCCAGCTTCGCCCGTCCCTCCGGTCATCGGCCCTCCGATGACGGGGTCCCTTCAGTCAGCCGGCGGCCGGATCCTCCGATGACCGTCCTCTGGCGATCGGGCTCACCGGTGCGCATCACAGCCGGTGAATTCCGTCAATTGAAGTATGCTGGAGCGACTCTGGAGGGCCGCCACATGGAGCTCACGACTCTCCTCACCGCCGCCGACCTGCAGTTCGTGCCCAATCCCGGCCTGCCGCACGAGTTGCTGCGCGGCACTTTGCGGCGGGTGATGCCTGCCTCGGGTGCCCATGGCCTGGTGGTCGGGCGCCTGTTCGTCGCCCTCGGTCAGCACGTCCAGGCCCGCGGCCTCGGGGAGCTGTTCAGCGAGGCGACCGGCTTCCTGCTCGCGCGCCACCCGGACACGGTCCTGTGTCCCGACCTCTCCTTCGTCGCCAGGGAGCGCTTGGCGGCCTCGGGGCTGGGAGAGCCGTTCCCGGAGCTGGCACCCGACCTCGCGGTCGAGGTGCTCTCCGCCGGCGACCGCCCGGCCGCGATGAGGGCGAAAGTCGCGGAGTACCTCCGGGCCGGCGTGCGCGCCGTCTGGGTGCTCGACCCGGCGGCCCGCACCGTCTGCGTCCATCTTGGCAGCGGCGGCGAACGATTGCTCTCGGAGCTTGACACCTTGGACGGCGACGACGTGGTGACCGGTTTCCGCTGCCCGGTCGCCGCGCTCTTCGCCGCCCTGCCGCGCTGATCGCCGGCTCGTCGGCGGACCGCCGGCCCCGCCGCCCCCGCCAATCACCCTGCAGCGACTCGGCCAGCTGCTAGACTTCGGGCATGACGCAGCCCGTAGCCGGCGGCGAGATCTCCCTTGGCACTCTGGTCGCTTACCTCGACGAGCTGCTAGAGGCTCGAAAGGGCTCCGATTTCGGACCCAACGGATTGCAGGTCGAGGGGCGCGATCGGGTGCGCAAGGTGGTCACCGGCGTGTCGGCCTGCGGCGAGCTGTTCGAGCGGGCTCGCGTGGCGGGCGCCGATGCGGTGCTGGTGCACCATGGGCTGTTCTGGGACGGACAGCCGGTCACCCTGACCGGCTTCCGCTACCGGCGGGTCGCCGAGCTGATCGCCGGCGGCATGAGCCTGATCGCCTACCACCTGCCGCTCGACCGCAACCCGGAGCTGGGCAACAACGCGCTGGCGGCGCGCGCCTTCGGATTGGAGGAGGTCGAGCCCTTCGGAGAGCATGGCGGCCAACCGGTCGGCTGCAAGGGCCGCTTCCCCGAGGCGGTGCCGCCGGCGCGGCTGGTCGAGCTCTGCCGCTCCGTCTTCGGCCAGGAGCCGCTGGCGTTCCTCTTCGGGCGCCAGCCGGTCGCGACCATCGGGCTGATCAGCGGCGGCGGCCAAGGCGAGATCCACCAGGCCATCGCCCAGGGCCTCGACGCCTACGTCACCGGCGAGGCCAGCGAATGGGTGATGAACGTCGCCCGCGACGCCGGCATCCACTTCCTCGCCGCCGGCCACTATGCGACCGAGCGGCTGGGCGTGCGGGCCCTGGGCGAGCATGTCGCCCGGCGCTTCGGCATCGAGGCCGAGTTCGTGGACGTCCCCAACCCGGTCTGAGAGCTTCACCGCCCGCCCGCCGGACTCACCGGGGGCTCGGCGCGGGGGTTCCAGTCTCCCTGGCGGCGCTTGCCTTGGCGAACAGCCGGAAGAAGTTCTCGCTGGTCCGGCGGGCCACGGTCTCGGCAGAGTCGCCGGTGGCGACGGCGAGGCAATGCGCGATCTCGATCACATAGGCAGGACGGTTCGGTTGGCCGCGGTAGGGCACCGGCGCCAGGTAGGGCGTGTCGGTCTCGACCAGCGCGCGATCGGCGGGCAGGATGGAAAGCACCTCGCGCACGTTCGTTGCCTTGGGGAAGGTGATCATGCCCGAGAGGCCAAGGTAGAAGCCGCGGGCAAGCAGCCGGCGGGCCATGTCCAAGCCGCCCGCAAAGGAGTGGAAATCGGCGGCCAGGCCGGCGAAGGCGGGCTCCTCGACAGCGCCGAGCATCGCCTCGTTGCTGTCGCGGTTGTGCACCACGACCGGCAGCCCCAGCTCGACGGCCAGCAGCCACTGCTCGCGCATGACCGCGAGTTGCACCGGCCGCGGCGCGTGGTCGTAGTGGAAGTCGAGACCGCACTCCCCCACCGCCACCGCCCTGGGATCGGCGAGCAGCCCCGCCAGGCGTACGGCATCGCCGGCGCGCCAGGTCGCGGCCTCGTGCGGGTGGGTGCCCAGCGCACACCAGACGTCGGGGTGGCGATGGCAGAGAGCGAGGATGTCCTCCGCCTCGTCGAGACGGATCGCCGGCACCAGGAAGCCGCGCACGCCCCGCCGGCGCGCCGCGTCCAGCGCGCGCTCTCTCTCGTCGGCGGACAGGCTCTGCAGGTGGCAGTGCGAATCGATCACGCCGGTCCCGGAGACCAACGGTGCCGTGGAACCCCCGCCGGCATCCGCTGCCGGACGGAGCGATGGTCTGCGCCTGGGCGGCGGGCTCACCGCACCACGGTTCCGGCTGGCACCGCCTGGGCGGGATGCAGCAACACCGGTGCGCCGTCGCCCGCGGCGGCGAGCACCATGCCTTGCGATTGGACGCCCATCAGGGTCGCCGGCTCGAGGTTGGCGACCACCACCACCTGCTTGCCAACCAGCTCCTCCGGGCGATAAGCGAGGGCGATCCCCGCTACCACGGTCCGGCTCTCGTCCCCCAGGTCGAGGGTCAGCTTGAGCAGCTTCTTCGACTTCGGTACCGGCTCGGCGGCGCGCACCGTGGCCACCCGCAGTTGCACCTGCTTGAAGCGATCGATCGAGATGCGGGCGCCTTCGGCAGGCTCGGAGGAGGAGGCGGCGGCGGCGCGGTCGGCCGCGATTGCCGCGGGACCGGTTGCCGGCGGCGGCGGGGCGGCGGTCGGCGGCGCGACAGCGTCGCCGGCGACCGCGGAGGCGCCGGAGACTCCTGCCCCTCCTGAGGCCGGCGGGGCGGATGGCGGGGCGGCGGACAGCTTGGCTTCGGCCACGTAGGCCTCCTTGTCGATGCGCGGGAAGATGGGCGACGGCGGCGGCAGCTCGGCGCCTACCGGCGTGCCACCCCAGGTCATGGCGTCCAGGCGCTGCGGCACCGGTGCGCCGATGGCGTGCAGCACTTGCACGGCGGCGCGTGGCATGATCGGCAGCAGGCCGATGGCGACGATGCGGGTGGCTTCGAGGCCGATCCACAGGATACGCGCCAGCTTGGGGCTGGGGCCTTCCTGCTTGATCAGCTTCCAGGGCTCGTGCGTCACCAGGTACTGATTGGTCTCGGCCAGCAGCCGCCAAAGGCTTTCCAGGGCGCGCTGGAAGGCCAGCTCGTCCATCGCCGCGCGATAGTCGGCGGCGGCTCTCGCGGCCAGCTCGACCAGCTCGTTGTCGCCGCAGCTCTGGTAGGGCGTGCGCCCGCCGAAAGCGCTGCGCGACAGGGTCACCACCCGGCTCACCGTGTTGCCGAGGTCGTTGGCGAGGTCGTTGTTGTAACGATCGATGACGGCTTCGTCGGAGAAGCTCGCGTCCTGGCCGAACGCCATCTCGCGCAGCAGGAAATAGCGCAGGCTGTCGCCGCCGAAGCGCTCGATCAGCTCGTCGGGGCGCACCAGGTTGCCGGCCGACTTCGAGACCTTGCGGCCGTCGCGCTGCCACCAGCCGTGGGCCCAGACGGCGGTGGGCAGGGGCAACCGCGCCGACATCAGGAACGCGGGCCAGTACACCGCATGGAAGCGCAGGATGTCCTTGCCCATCATGTGCAGCCGCACGTCGCCCTCAGCCCAGAAACGACGATAGAGCTCGCGATCCTCGGGCCGCTCCGCCCCCAGGCCGAGGGCGCTGATGTAGTTGGTCAGGGCGTCGAGCCAGACGTAGACCGTCTGGCCCGGCTTGCCGGGGAAGGGGATCCCCCACTCGAGGTGGGCGCGCGAGACGGAGAGGTCGCGCAGGCCGCCGGCGACGAAGGAGCGCACCTCGTTGAGCCGGCTCGCCGGTTGCACCGGCTGGGGCCGGCTCTCGTACCAGTCGAGCAGCGGCTGCTGGTAACGCGACAGGCGAAAGAAGACGTTCTCCTCCGATTTCCACTCGACGGCCGTTTCGTGCACCGGGCACAGGCGGCCAGGCAGGAGCTCCTTCTCGGTATAGAAAGTCTCGCATGGCGAGCAGTACCAGCCCTCGTGGACCGCGGCGTAGAGATCGCCGGCGGCGTCGAGGCGGCGGATGATCTCGCGCACGCCGCAGGCATGCCGTTCCTCGGTGGTGCGCACGAAATCGTCGTTGGAAAAAGCGAGCTTCTCCGCCAGCTCGCGGTAGCGGACCACGACGCGATCGGCGAGCGCGAGCGGAGCGATCCCTTCGCGCTTGGCCGCCCGCTCGATGTTCTGGCCGTGCTCGTCGGTGCCGGTCAGGAAGCGAACGTCCTCGCCCAAGAGGCGGTGGTACCGCGCGAGGGCATCGCAGACTGTGGTGGTGAACATGTGCCCGATATGGGGCAGATCGTTCACGTAGTAGATCGGCGTGGTGATGTAGTAGGTGCGATGGGCCATGATGCCTCGAGCCCGCGGCGGGCGGACGAGAACGCGGATTGTCGTAGGAGTATCGGCCGGCCTAGCTCGGCATGCGCTCGACGTCCGGTATCAGCTCCTCCGGCTTGAACCGGTAGTGATTGCCGCAGAACACGCAATCCGCCCCGATGGCGCCGTCCTCCTCCGCCAGGTAGGCGCGGTCCTCGGCCGACAGCATCACCAGGTGCTGCTGCAAGCGCTCACGGCTGCAGCGGCAGCGATAGCGCAGCGCCGCGGTCTCCATGAGCTCGCGGTCGAGCCCGGCGAGCGCCGCGTCGAGCACCCGCTCGACGCCCCCTTCCTCGAGCAGCCAGCTGACGCCGGCGATTCCCGCCAGGTTGCCCGCGAGGCGGTCCACCACGTCGTCGGGAGCGCCGGGCAGGACCTCGACGATGACGCCGCCGGCCGCCGCCACCCCGGTCTTGCGGCCGAGCACGCCGACCAGCACCGCCGAATGGCTCTGCTCGCTCTGGGCCAGGTAGTGGGCGAGGTCGTCGCCGATCTCGCCGGTGACCAGGCTCACGTGGCTGTGGTAGCTGCCGCCGTCGCCGAACTCGCGCAGCACGCGCAGCCGGCCGGCGCCGACCGCGGCGCCGACCGCCAGCTTGGTGTTGGCCAGATCGGGCACCACCACGCGCGGATCGCCGACGGTGCCGCGGATGTTGCCCTCCGCATCCACCTCGACCAGCACCTGGCGCAGCGGTCCGTCGCCGCGGATGTCCAGCACCAGCCGGCTGGGGGTCTTGGTGGCCAAGCGCAGCAGCATCGACGCCCCGGCCACGGCGCGGCCGAGCGCCGCCGCCGCCACCGGCGTCATGTCCAGGCGGTCGCACACCTCGCGCACGATGTCGGTGACGTCCACCGCCACCCAGCGCAGCGCGCCGCGGCCGGCCATACCCAGCTGCAGGCGGCGCTCGGGCGCCACCACCGGCGCGGCCGCCGCGCCGTTCGCCATGGCGACGCTCGCCGGCTCCCGGGCGTCTCGATTCCCTTCGCTTCTGGTCATGTCAAGCGCCTGCCGCAGCCAGGGCTGCGCGATAGACGTCGCGCCAAGGCACGCCGGCGGCAAGTGCCAGGCGGCGACAGTCCTCGTACTCGGGCGCCGCCGCCAGGATCCGGCCAGCCAGCCGGCCGCGCTTGATCCGTACCCTGCCGAACGCGGTCTCGACCTCCTGGGAGTCGCGCTCCGCCTCGAAGCGCGCTGCCAGGTGATAACGGCAACCGAGCGACCCGGATTCCAGCAGCAGGATGCCGGCCAGCTCCTCGACCTGCGGCGGGCGGCAGAGCATGCTCACCAGGGTGCCGGGCCGGCTCTTCTTCATCACCAGCGGGGTGAAATAGACGTCCAGAGCGCCGGCGGCGAGCAACCTCTCCATCAGGAACCCGAAGCCCTCGCCGGCGAGATCGTCCACCTCGCATTCCACCACCGCCACCTGTGGCGCGGGCGCGGCGATGGCGTCCTCCCGACCGCCCGCCAGGCTGCCGGCCGCCGGCGCCGCGAGGGGGTGGCCGCGCAGCAGGCGCACGGCATTCGGCTGCATCGCCAGGTGCTTGCGGCCCAGGCCGTAGCCGGTCGCCTCCAGCACCAGCGGCGGCAGCTCGACGAAGGCATCGACCAGCTCTGCCAGCAGCACGGCGCCGGTCGGCGTGGTCAGCTCGCCGCCGGGGCCGCCGTAGATGGGGACGCCCCGCAACAGCTCGGCGGTCGCCGGCGCGGGGACCGGCAGCTCGCCATGGTCGGTGTGGACGCGGCCGCTGCCGACGTTGACCGAACCGCAGGTGAAGCGCCGAGGGGCCAGATGCTCGACGGCGGCGGCAGCGCCCACCAGGTCCACGATCGAGTCCACCGCCCCCACCTCATGGAAATGCACCCGCTCGATCGGCATGCCGTGGGCCTTGGCTTCGGCCTCGCCGAGGCGCGCGAACAGGCGCAGGGCGCGGTCACGCACCGCGGGCGGCAGCCCGCTGTGGGCGAGCAGGAGGCGGATCTGGGTCAGGTCGCGCTGGCCGGTGTGCTCGCCGTGGACGTGAGGGCCGTGGTCGTGCGCATGTCCGCCGCTCTCTGGACCGTGGTGGTGACCGTGCTCGTGCGCGTGGGGGTGCTCGTCGGCGGCCGCCGAATCCGGGGTGGCTCCGCGTTCCAGGCCGTGTTGCCGAGCATGCTCGTGGGCGTGTTGGTGGGCCTGCCGGTGTGCGCCTTCGGCCTCCTCGGGATCGGGACCCTCGATGGGCCTGCCGTCGAGCAGCACGCGGAAGCGGGTGCCCATGAAGCCGCCGCGCGATGCCTTGCGGCCCTCGATGCCGACACCGCGCAGGCCCAGGCTGGCCACCGCCTCGGCCAGCACGTCGAGCGGCATGCCGAGGTCCAGGCAGGCGCCCAGGAACATGTCGCCGGCGATGCCGCTGGCACAGTCGAGGTGGTAGCTGGCGCCTCTGTCCATGGCGCCGAGTAGGCTACCATGCGCCTCTTTCCCGCAACGACACCCAGCGGCCGGTGGCGCCGAGCACCAGGTGGTCCACCAGCTCGACGCCGACCACCGCCGAGGCCTCGGCCATTCGCCGGGTGAACAGGAGGTCCTCGGCGCTTGGCGTCGGATCGCCGCTGGGGTGGGTGTGGAACAGCGCGAAGCCGGCGGCGCCGCGCAGCAGGCATTCCTTGAGGATCTCGCGCGGCTCGACCGCGGCGCGATGGAGGGTGCCGCGGAAGATCTCGCGGTCGCCCATCAGGCAGTGGCGGACGTCGAGGAACAGGGCTCCCATGATCTCCTGGTCGCGTTGCTGGTATTGCAGCACCAGGTAGCGCGCCACGTCGGCCGGGCGGGATAGCGGCGCGCGCGCCGGCAACTGCTCACGCGCCAGGCGCCGGCCGATCTCGATCGCCGCCAGCAGCGAAGCGGCCTTGGCGCCGCCGAGGCCGCGGCGTCTCAAGAGGGCGGCCTTGGCGCCCACCAGGCCCGCCAGACCGCCGTGCTCACGCAGCAGGGAGGCCGCCAGCTTCAGGACCGAGCTTCCCTCATGCCCGGTGCGCAGCAGGACCGCCACCAGCTCGGCGTCCGAAAGGGAACCGCTTCCCGCCGACAGCAGCCGTTCCCGCGGCCGCTCCGCCTCCGGGATCTCCTTGATCAGCCCGCCGCGCTCCGGCACCTGGCGATCGCCTCCGTGAATGCCGGCAGCGCCTCCCCCGCCGGCGCCGCCAGGCGCAGGTGGGCGAAGCGCGAGAAGGGAGTCGGCTCCGGGTTCACCTCCACCATGCAGGCCCCGGCGCGCAGTGCCGTCTCGATGAGGCCGGCCGCCGGATAGACGACTGCCGAGGTGCCGGCCACGAGCAACAGGTCGCAGGCGGCGGCCGCCCGTGAAGCCCGCGCCAGGGCTGCCGCCGGCAGGGATTCTCCGAACCACACCACCGCCGGGCGGAAGCGGCCGCGGCAATCGCCCTCGCCGCAAGCCGGCGGCTCGTCCGGCGAGGCGGCCACGGCCTCGGCCATCGGCAGCCGCCGCCCGCAGGTGTCGCACATCGCCTCGGCCAGGGTGCCGTGGAGCGTCACGGGATCTCGGCTGCCGCCGCGGCGGTGAAGGTCGTCGACGTTCTGGGTCACCAATAAGAATGACGGGAACAGCGCCTCCCAGCGCGCAAGTGCGAGATGCGCGGGGTTGGGCGAAGCCGCCGACGCCACGCCATGGCGCCAGGCATACCAGCTCCAGACCCGCCGCGGCGTACGGTAGAAGGCCTCCGGGGTCGCCAGGTCTTCAGGTCTTTGGTTTTCCCACAGGCCGCCGGCGCCGCGGAAGGTATCGAGCCCGCTCTCCCGCGACACGCCGGCGCCCGTCAGCGCCACCGCCCGCGTCGCCCCCCGCACCCGAGCCGCCACCTCGCCGTCAAGCCGCAGTTCGTCCATTGCGCACCTCCGCCCGCAGGATAACCCTCACCCGGGCATTCACCGGCCGGCGGCGACGAGAGGTCGGTCCGGCCGCGGCTGGCCCGGAGCGGCAGGGCACGCACCTGCAGGCGATTGCCGGTTACTCACCCATGATGTTACTATAAGCTAATAATGAATGAACCTCAGCAGGACCACCTATGGACTGCCCGTCGTACGGTCTGGCTTGCTGTCGTCCTTTTTATAGCCGGGTGTGACTTCTCACTTTTCATATCTCCCGCCAGCATGCAAGGTCGTCCCTGGTTGGCGCCGGCCGCAGCCGCCGTCACCCTCATATCTCTTCTGGGTTTCGTGAACTCATTTTACTCCTACCGCCGTCTGCTCTTGAGAATCGGCAGCCTGCTTACCAGACTCGGAGGCCAAGTACTGACTCCTGAGTCGCCCAGCTGGCATGAAATAGCTGTCTGCAGCGTCGACATCGCCGGCCTGACTGCCTTCTTGTCAAGTAAGTATTCTTCCAGCTTTTCTAGGCTGCTGCGTATTTTTGACGCGGCACTGGACCAATCTCTGGCAGCAATGGTATCACCGTCTGCATTCAGATACAGATTGATCAAGCCGGGCGCCGCCACGGCAACTCTGGTTTGGGAATGTCCGGTGGCTGACGAGCCCGAAACGAAGGCGGATCTGGCGCTCTTGATCCTGGACCTGGTTGGAGACTTTCATAAGAGGTTCTACGAGTTTTGGAAGCCGCAGGAGCGGGCGATAGCTGCCGCCGAACCGGTGCCGCCGGTTCGCCTGCGCATCGCTCTGTCGAGCGGCAGGGCGTGGAAACGAGAGGCGCTTCCGAGCTCTCTCGACTATTCAGGCCTGCCGGTCATCGAAGCAGGCCAACTCATGGAAAAGGCCTTGCCATCGGGCGGTATCGTCGCCAATCTCCACCTCGAACCGTTTCTGTTCATGGAGCGCCACTGCGCGCACCAGGGCGAGCTTGATGCCGTCCAACTGAGGTCGTATAACGGCGCGGCGGATATACCGATCTGGCTGCTGAAAGATTGCTCTGAATTGCAGCAGCGCGTCTCCGCCAAGGGGCTGCGAGAGGAGGATTCGACGCTTGGCTCTGCCCTTGCGTGGCTTGGGCAGGCGTACCGTGAAAGGGAGTTGGGTGAACGCCTTCCAGACGATTCGTACTTCGTTTTCGAACTAAGAGAGAAGTGGGAGGGTGTCTTTGCTGCCGACCTTGCCAAGCGGGTTCGCGATGGCCAGGTGGAGAAGACGAAGCTTGACTCCATCGAAACGACCGTCAACGAGATGGAGAAAATGCTTCCGCGGGGCGCGGCGGTGGCTACGGACGCCGCCTGGCTGGAGCTGGGCTCATCCTTCCACCAGCAGATAGCAGAGCTATCCGATGGCACCGACGGACGCAGGCGAAAGCAATTCACCCAGATGATCTACGATTTCACAAGACCAGTATACAGTGCGGCAACTCATCTTCCGGAGATCGTCGTGGGCGATCATCGCGATATCATCACGGCCATCAGCGCTGGTTCCGCCGGTAAAGCGAGGGGCTTGGTTCAGAGTCATCTTCGGAACCACTACCTGCGCGCCTGCCAGACCCTCCTCGAATCGAAGAGCGGCGCAAGCGGCCTCTCCGGATCGGAGACCGGGCCGAGCGCGTAGTGGCAGCACCCTGCGGCCGTGCTCGCTCCGCACCCACGAGAGCCGCGCCAGCCCGCCGAAGGTCGCCGGCGCCGGCCGCGCGTCGTAGCCCAGGGAGCGGGCCGCCGTGCGCAACCCAAGCCTACAGCTTGTCATCATCAGCCGGCTCGACATCTGGCAGGCGTTTGAGAGCAGCCTCGAACCTCTGCCGAGTCCCGCGCTTTGCACGCTCCTCCAGATAGTCGACGGTCATGAGAGCCGCCAGTTTCTCGGCGGCCGCCGTGCTGATGAACTGGTTGATAGAAATACCGTCCACGTTCGCCAATTTCCGGATCTGCTCGTGCAAGGAGTTCGGAAGCCTCAGGCTGATCGTGCTCATGATGCTGCTCCTATCTCTTCGAGAAACTCCCGGGGAGTAAGGACAACCACACCGAACCGCTCTGCGCCCAAGAAATCCTTCTTGTTGAAGGAAATGATCCTTCCGCAGCCTCCGGCGACCGCCGCCTCCAGGACCATCTCATCCTGCGGATCTCTCAAATGAGGCCGCCACAAGAAGAAGATCTCCTGCCGCTCGGCAACCGCGCAAAGGTAATCGAGGATTTCCTCTCTGGTTTGCCGCTCAGACGCGTCGGGTGCAAGATCTCGCAGGAACACCGCCTCGTATTCCAGAAGGAGCGGCACAGAGAGCACCACCTCGAAATTGCCCGTCCCGATCAGCGACAGGAGCCTGGCAGATGCCCCCCTCCTCGACCGCGAGGCCGCGACCAACACATTCGTGTCGAGGACGACCCGCGGGAGCGACACCGCGGTATCGTAGACGATACCATACGACTACGTCAACCACCTCCGCTGGTCGGGTGCTTGGCCGATTGTCCGAGCCGGAGCGGCCCCGTCGCGGGGGCATCCGCCGGCCGACTGCCTGTCTCCTTAGGATGCCTGCCCCTCACCTCTATTAGTAGAGAGACGCCAGCTGCAACCGACGCACGCGCGGCGCAAAGGAGACACATCGTGAAAAAGCAGGAGCGCAGGATCACTCTCGATCGCGAAACCGTTCGCCGTCTCGACCGGCTGGAGCAGGGCGCTGTCAAGGGCGCCGTCAACTTCTCCACCGGCAACGTCTGCACCAGCCACACGCCGTACACCTGCTCGACCAACCCGGCCTGCTGACCCCAAGCGGGCGCTCCACGGTGATGGAGCCCCTGGTGGACAGACGGCAGGCTCAGGTCGAGGCCGGCGCCTCGGGCACCGGCAGCACGTCCGTACGCTCGAGGTAGGAGAAGTAGGTCGCGAGCAGGGCCGCATCGACCGGCGGACAGACGATCCCGCTCTCGGCGAGCGCGGCGAAGGTCTGCCGGTTGTCGCAATGCACGCCTGCCGTGGCCGGAGACCTGCCGCCGGTGTCCTCCGAGGTGCGGGGGCGGTGCTCGCCGAACATCTCCGCGAAGGGCGCCAGCGGATGGGAGTCGTCGGCCGCGACCTGCGCGGCGAGCAGGGTGCGGAAGCGCTCGGCCGAAACCTGCGTGAGCGCGTAACCCCGGGAGCGGAGCCCCCGGTTCAGGCCACCGAGCGAAGCCGGCCGCGGGTTCGTCAGGTGGAAGGTCCTGCCGCAGGACGCGCGCCGGCGCGCCAGCCAGACCGCCGCCGCCGCCACGAAATCGACCGGCACCAGGTCGATCTCTCCCATCCCCTCCGGGAAGGCCCCCAGCCGCAGAATGGACGCGAGCAGCCGCGTGACCAGGTCCCCGCCACCGCCTCTCCCGGTGCGGCTGTCACCGGTGACCAGACCCGGCCGCATGACGCAGACCGGCAGGCCGCGCTCGCCTGCCGCGCGCACCAGCTTCTCCGCCACCCACTTGCTCTGCGGGTAGCCGCCCTGGAGACCCCCGCAGTCACCCAGCGGCTCGTCCTCCGTCACCGCCCCGCCCGCGGCGTGCGCAACGGCGGCGATCACGTCGAGGCTCGAGACGTAGATCACCGGCTTGACCCTGCCCCGGCAGGCAAGGCGCAGGACCTCGCGCGTGCCCAGGACGTTGGCCGCGTGCAGCGCCGGATACGCCGCCAAGAACTTGACCAGGGCACCGTTGTGCCAGATCACCTCGACCTCCCGCGCCAGGCTTTCGACCAGGCCTGGCTCCAGCCCGAAGCACGGGTGTGCGAGATCGCCGGCCAAGGGCACGACCCGCGCTGCAACCAGCTCGGGCGCCAGGTCCAGCGGCCGCACCGCTGCGAGGAGACGCTGCCGGGCCTGCTCGGGCCCGTCAGCGCGCACCAGGCAGTAGACGATGGCGCCAGTCTGGTGCAGCAGCTCGCGCAGCAGGTGGGCCCCGAGGAAGCCGGTGGCGCCGGTCAGCAGCACCGCGCGAGGAGCCGCCAGGACGTCGGGATCGAGGCCGGCACCGGCGCGAGGACCCTCCGGCCGGATGTCCGCATCGAGCACCGCGTCGGCGCGCAGCCTCTCCGCGGTGGCTGCCACCTCCTCGACCGCTCCCCCGTCCAGCGGGGCCGCGCCGGCCGGCCCGGCCGCCAGGGCGCGCTCGACCAGCCCCGCGAGCCCCGCGAGCGCGGGCTCCGCGAAGAGACCCCGCAACGGCACCTCCACCCCGAAGGCGGCGCGCAGGCGCGACACCACGCGCGTCGCGAGCAGCGAGTGGCCACCCAGGGCGAAGAAGTCGTCGCCCACCCCGACCCGCGGCAGCCCGAGCACCTCCTCCCAGATCGCGGCGATCGTCTCCTCGGTCGCCGTCCGCGGCGCCTGATAGGCGGCGCGCTCCGCCAGGGCTCCCCGGGTACGGCTGGCGAGCGCCTGGCGATCCACCTTCCCGCTCGGCAGCAGCGGCAACGCCGTCATCTCCACCCATGCCGCCGGCACCATGGCCTCGGGCAGCCGCCCCAGCAGGTGGCGCCGCAGCTCGGCGGCGCCCGGGGCGCTCACGCCGCGGCCCGCCACGAAGGCCACCAGCCGCGGCGGATCGGCAGCCAGCACGACCGCCGCCTGCGCCAGCCCGGGATGCGCCGCGAGCGCCGCCTCGATCTCGCCCAGCTCGATGCGGACACCCCGCAGCTTGACCTGCTGGTCCACGCGCCGCAGGAACTCCAGCGAGCCGTCGGCCAGGGTGCGCACCAGGTCGCCCGTCCGGTACACGCGCTCCCCGGGCTGCTTGCCGTACGGGTCCGGAATGAACCTTTCGGCGGTCAGGTCGGGCCGGCTCAGGTAGCCGCGCGCCAGACCCACGCCGCCGACGCACAGCTCCCCCGGGACCCCGAGGGGCGAGATCTCCTGGCGCCGATCGAGCACGCGCACTCGCACCCCCTGAAGCGGCCGGCCGATCGGCACCGAGCGCGGCAGGCCGCGCCGCTCCGCCGCGCCGCACCGCCAGGCGGTCGCATCGATCGCGCACTCGGTCGGTCCGTAGAGGTTCCACAGCTCCACGTCCAGACGCGCCAGCGCCTCCCGGGCGAGCGGCCCCGGCAGCGCCTCGCCGCCGGAGACCAGGCGGCGCAGGCTGCCGCGGGCAGCCATCCCCGGCTCGTCGAGCAGCGGCCCGAGCAGCGACGGCACGACCTGCAACACGGTCACCTGCTCCTCCACCACCGCCCGCGCCAGCGCCGCCGCGTCCCGGTGATCCCCTGGCCGCGCCACCACCAGGCGGGCGCCCGCGGCGAAGGGCAGGAAGATCTCCCACAGCGAGGCGTCGAACGACAGCGGCGTGTGTTGCAGGAAGACGTCGCGCGCGGTCAGCGGCTGGCGCTCGGCGATGCGCAGCATCTCGCCGACGATCGCCCGGTGCCCGACCATCACCCCCTTGGGCGCGCCGGTCGATCCCGAGGTGTAGATCACGTAGGCGAGGGAGTCCGGCGGCGCGGCGGATGCCGCCAGCGTCTCAGGCACCTCAGGCACCGTGCGCGGCGCCCACGCCTCCCGGTCGCCGTCACCGCGGCCGTCGCCGCCGTCGCCGCCGCCGTCGCCACCGCCCTGGTCACCGCCCTCGCCGCCAGGCAGCACGCTCTCGACGGCCAGGACCGGCGTGCCGGCCGGCAGCCGCTCGGCGCAGCGCCCCTGGGTCAGCACGACCGCCGGCCGCGCCTCGGCCAGAAGCAGGGCCAGCCGCTCTCGCGGCTGCTCCGGATCGAGCGGCAGCCAGGCCCCGCCCGCCGCGAGCACCGACAGCAGCGCGACCGCCGCCTCGCACGAGCGCTCGGCGCACACGCCCACCGGCACCTCGGCACCGATGCCTCGCCGCCGCAGCGAGCGCGCCAGATGGCCCGCTCGCCGCGCCAGCTCCGCGTAGCTCAGGCAGAGCGCCGCACCGCAGAAGCAGAGCGCCACGGCATCCGGGACGCGCGCGGCGCTCGCCGCGAACAGCTCGTACAGACCGGCCGCGGCGCCGCCGGTCGCCGGCCGCGGCACTCCTGGCTCGTCGTTCCACTCCCGGAG
>DATGHG010000088.1:0-16160 GCA_035308185.1 Thermoanaerobaculia bacterium
GTCCAGCGTGCCGTTCGGGCTGAGCCCGTTCTGGCCATAGAGGTGCGTCTGGTCTCCCGCCACCAGCAGGCAGCCGCCGGCGTTGCCGACCGGACCGCCGCCCGCCGGCAGCCCCTGCAGCAGCGATCCGGCCACCGTCACCCCCGCCGGGCGCGGGTTCTTGCCGCCGGCGGTGGAGGCGTCCACGGCGTCGTTGGAGAGCGCGCAGATGGCCCCGCCGACCGCCAGCTGCGCATCGGCGAGCGCACCGCGGTTGGCCTGGAAGGTGGAGCCCGCAACGTTGATCAGCGCGCGGTAGCTGTCGAGCGCCCCGCCGAACTGCGCCTGGTTGGCGACGAACCACGAGCCGCTCACGTCGAGGGTGGTCTGGTCCTCGACGTGGATCGCGCCGCCGGTGGGATCTCCGGCCGCCGGACAGCAGGCCGGCGGCGCGGCGAGGTTGGCCTGGAAAGTGGAGCGGGTGACGGCGACGTAGGTGTGCGGCGTCGCCGGCGTGGCGGTCCAATCGCCGAAGCCGTAGATCGCGCCGCCCACCAGACCGGCCTGGTTGCCCTGGAAGAGGGCGTCCGAGACGTACAGCGTGCCGTCGATCACGGCGATCGCGCCGCCGTGCGCGGTCGGGTCGCTGCCGGGAAGATTGACCAGGTTGGCGACGAAGGCGCCCCCCAGCACCTCGACGGTGGACAGGTCGACCATCATGGCGCCGCCGGCGATCGGCGAGGCGTTGCCGGTGAAGGTGCAGCCGATGAAGCTGGCGTCGGAGCCATTGCGGACCTTGACGCCGCCGCCGTCGGCGCCCGCGCCCCCGAGGTTGCCGGCGAAGGCGCAGCCGACGAACCGGGCCTCGCCGGCGTCGACGGTGACCCCGGGCGAGGTCTCCGGCGAGCCGCCGCCGCCATTGCGGAACGTCAGGTCCTGGAAAACCACCAGGCCGCCGTGCGAGCGCGCGGAGTTGCGCAGCACGAGCACCGGATGGCTGCCGCCGCCATCCAGGGCGACCGCCGCCCCCAAGGCGGCGCGAACGGTGAAGGCCTTGCCGGCGTTGCCGATCTTGAACCCCGCCGCCGGCGCCGCATAGATGCCCGCGGCCAGCTCGACGACACCCCCGTTCGCCACCTGCGAGATCGCCTGCTGGAGGGTGGCGGCGTCCTGCGGCACCCGCACCAGGCCGCCGCCCGCCGCCACGCCTTGGCCGGCGCCGATGCTGGGCACCGGCGACGGCGCCTGAACCGGAACGGCGGCAGCGCCCGCGATCGCCAGCGTCAGCCAGAGAATCGCGCCGCAGACGGGGGCGACGACGCGAAGGTCAGCCGCGGCACGGACGACAGCCGCGGTACGGACGTCAGCCGGGGCGCCCACCACTCGACGAGAGACGGCCGGGAAATGGACACCATCGTGGACATTGGCACTGCGAAACCATCTGACCATCGGCCTGCCTTCGACCCTCGCCTGTACTCACCTGATGAACCTGCATTCCCCGTGCCGGCCCATCATGCGGCCGGACGGGCCGTGACACAAGCTCGCGGCGTTCCGCGGCAGGGCGAGGCGGGGGCCGCCGCCAGGGGCGCCGCCCGCCGCTTTTCGCCCCTCCGCGTCCTCCCGGCGTCGTAGACTACCGCCATGCGCATCGTCTCGCTGGTGCCCAACGGCACCGAGATCCTGTTTGCGCTCGGCGCCGGCGATCAGGTGGTAGGCGTCAGCCACGAGTGCGACTTCCCGGAGGAGGCGCGGCGCCGGCCGGTGCTGACCGGCAGCGCCCTGCCGCCGGGGCTCGACGCCGCCGAGGTGGACCGCGCCGTCAGCGCGCAGGTGGGCGGCGGCGAGAGCCTCTACACCCTCGCCGAGGACCGGATCGCCGCGCTGGCGCCGGACCTCATCGTCACCCAGCAGCTCTGTCCGGTCTGTGCCGTGTCGACGGCGCAGGTCCAGGGTGCGGTGTCGCCCCTGCCGCGCTGCCCCGACGTGCTGTCGCTCGACCCCGCGACGCTCGCCGACGTGCTCGCCGACGTGCGGCGGGTGGGCGAGCGCACCGGCCGCCGCGCCGCCGCCGGCGAGCTGGTGGCCGCCCTCGAGCGGCGCCTGGCGGCGGTCCGCCAGCGGGTCGCCGGGCTGCCGCGGCCGCGGGTGCTGGCCCTCGAATGGCTCGATCCACCGTTTGCCGGCGGCCACTGGGTGCCGGAGATGATCGCCGCGGCCGGCGGCCACGACGTCGCCGCCGTCCCCGGCGCCCACTCGGCCCGCCTCGGCTGGGACGAGATCGCGCGGCTCGACCCCGATGTCGTCGTCGCCATGCCCTGCGGTTTCGACGCCACCGGCGCCGCCGCTCAGGTGGCGGCAATCGCCGGCCGGCCCGAATGGCGCCGCCTGCGCGCCGTCCGCGCCGGCAACGTCCACCCGGTGGACGCCAACGGCTGCTTCAGCCGCCCCGGCCCGCGGCTGCTCGACGGCATCGAGCTCCTGGCCGCCATCTTCCACCCCGGCGCGCCCGGCGCGAAAGGCGCCGGCAGGCGGGGCACGACACGGGACAGGATCCGGGAGGACGAGGACCCATGAAGACACGACGCCTGGGCACCAGCGGCCCGGAGGTCTCGGCGCTGGGATTGGGCTGCATGGCGCTGTCCGGCACCTATGGACCCGCCGACGACGCCGAGAGCATCGCCACCGTGCACGCGGCGCTGGACGCCGGCATCACCATGCTCGACACCGGCGACTTCTATGGCATGGGGCACAACGAGATGCTGCTGCGCCAGGCGCTCGCCGGCGGCAAGCGCGAGCGCGTCTTCCTGGCGGTGAAGTTCGGCGCCCAGCGCGGCCCCGACGGCGCCTGGATCGGCTTCGACGGCCGCCCCGCCGCGGTCAAGAACTTCCTTGCCTATTCGCTCCGGCGCCTCGGCACCGATCACGTGGACCTCTACCAACCGGCTCGCGTCGATCCGGCGGTGCCGATCGAGGACACGATCGGCGCCGTCGCCGACCTGGTGCGCGCCGGCTACGTCCGCCACGTCGGGCTCTCGGAAGCCTCGGCCGCGACTCTGCGGCGCGCCCATGCCGTGCATCCGATCGTGGCGTTGCAAATCGAGTACTCGCTGCTCAGCCGGCGCGTCGAGACCGACCTCCTCCCCACGTTGCGCGAGCTCGGCGTGGCGTTGGTCGCCTATGGCGTTCTCAGCCGCGGGCTGCTCGGCCGCGATGTCTCAGGCGCGGCAGGCGCGGCCGGCGCGGCCGGCGCCGCGCAGCGATCCGCCGCCGACGTGCGGGGGGCGTTTCCGCGCTTCCAGGGCGCCAACCTCGAGCACAACCTCGGTCTGGTGGAGGCCATGCGCCAGGTGGCGGCGGCCAGGGGCGCGACCGTCCCGCAGCTCGCCTTCGCCTGGGCGCTCGGCCGCGGCGCCGACGTGGTGCCGCTGGCCGGCCCGCGCAACCGCGTCCAGCTGGCGGACCTGCTGGGCGCTCTCGACCTCGAGCTCTCGGCAGCCGACCTCGCCGAGCTCGAGCGCGCCGTGCCGCCCGGCGCCGCGGCGGGGGACCGTTATGGCGCCGCCGCCATGGCCTCGCTCGACAGCGAGCGCGGGTAACCCTCCGGTCACCCGCGCTCGCACATCGGGACCTTGGGAGTGCCGTCTGGCGCGCTAGCCCTCGCGCACGTCCAGCAGGCGGAGCGGAATGCTGCCGAGGCTCTTGATCTGCAGGTCATCGCCCTGCAGCTGTAGCTTGGCGGCGCCGATCACCAGTCCGTCGCCCTTGCCGTTCTGGTCGAGTTTCAGCTCGAGCACGGTGAACGGATACTTCGAGGAGCGGGCGTAGGACTGCACCTCGCGGATCCATTCTGGCCGGTTCAAGACCACCCGCAGCAGGCGCCCGTTGGGCGTCTCCTGCGACAGCACCGCCGCGACCGGGTAGCCCAGGCCGCCACCGATGCTCAGATAGCCGGCGTTCTGCTTCCACAGCTCGTCGCGCAGGTGGTACAGGCCCTGGCCGGTGAGCACGCCGTTGAACCGCTGGATCTCGGAAACGTCCGTGATGTGATCGACGGACAGGATGAAGGGCCGGCTGGCGCGTGCCGTGGCCAGGGTATCGACCAGGTTGCCGGTGAACCGCTCGGGCTGCGTCGCCGCCGCGCCGCCGGTGCTCGCACCAGCCATCGCCGCACCGGCGGTGACCGCGATCGCCAGGGCGGGTATCAGGAATTTGCTTCGCACTCTCATGGGCTTCTCCTTCGTCGTGGGCGTCCCGTTGCCGGGTCCCGACTCCCATCAAGTGCAACTTTCGGACCGCTGCCGCTCGAACTGTCGATCCGCTCGTAACTCATTGCACCCAAATCCCTTGTCGTCTTGCCCCGAGCTCGCCGCGGCCTCTCGCGCGCCGCTCGACCGTACCGCCGGCGGTGACGCCGACGCCCACCGCCGCGGACGGTCGCCACCGCCGCGCGCCCCGGGCGGTATGATCGCTCGCCAGCGCTCGCCAGCGCTCGCCAGCGCTCGCCGCGAGCGCCGGGAACGCCCGCCGGGAACGCCCGCCGGGAAAAACCGCCGGGAACGCCGCGACCCCTGCGGCGTTTCACTCAGAGACGCCGGCAGCGGCGGCACGGGCGGAGCATGCCCCGCCACCGTGGCCGCCGTGCTCTCGCCGGCACCCCGGGGCACCCGGCCATCCGGTAGGGTTCACCGCCAACGGTCGTTGAAGAGGAGAGGCAAGCATGTGGATCGTCCGCCTGGCGCTGCGCCGGCCCTACACCTTCGTGGTGCTGGCGCTGCTGCTGCTGATCCTGGCGCCGATCGTCATCCAGCGGACGCCGACCGACATCTTCCCCAATATCGACATCCCGATCATCACGGTGATCTGGAATTTCACCGGCATGTCGCCGCAGGAGATGGCCAACCGCATCGTCAGCAACTACGAGCGCGGCCTGACCACCACGGTCAACGACATCGAGCACATCGAGTCGCAGACCCTGGCCGGCATCTCGATCGTCAAGATCTTCTTCCAGCGCAACGCCAACATCGCATCGGCGGTGGCCCAGGTCACCGCCATCTCGCAGTCCCAGGTGCGCTCGCTGCCGCCGGGCACCACGCCGCCGCTGGTGATCACCTACAACGCCTCCTCCGTGCCCATCCTGCAGCTGGCGCTGTCCGGCGAGGGCCTCTCCGAGCAGCAGCTCAGCGACTTCGCGATCAACTTCATCCGCACCCAGCTGGCGACCGTGCAAGGCGCCGCCATCCCTTATCCCTATGGCGGCAAGATGCGCCAGGTCCAGGTGGACATCGACGACGCCGCGCTGCAGGCCAAGGGGCTGTCGCCGAGCGACGTGGTCAACGCCTTCAACGCCGAGAGCCTGATCGTGCCGGCCGGCACGGCGAAGATCGGCGGTCTCGAGTACCAGGTGGAGACCAACAGCAGTCCGTCCACCATCGCGCAGCTCAACGACCTGCCGGTCAAGACCGTCAACGGCGCCACCATCTACGTGCACGACGTCGCTCACGTGCGGGACGGCTTTCCGCCGCAGACCAACATCGTGCGCGTCGACGGCCAGCGCGCCGCGCTGCTGACCATCCTCAAGTCCGGCAACGCCTCGACCCTCGACATCATCGCCCGCGTCCGCGAGCAGCTGCCGCAGATCGCCGCCATGCTGCCGCCGGCGCTGCACATCCGCCCGCTCGTCGACCAGTCGCTGTTCGTCCGCAGCGCCGTCGACGGCGTCATCCGCGAAGCGATCATCGCCGCCTGCCTGACGGCGGTGATGATCCTGATCTTCCTCGGCAGCTGGCGCAGCACGCTGATCATCGCGGTTTCGATCCCGCTGTCGATCCTGGTCTCGATCATCGTCATGAGCGCGCTTGGCGAGACCATCAACATCATGACCCTGGGCGGCCTCGCCCTGGCCGTCGGCATCCTGGTGGACGACGCCACGGTCGAGATCGAGAACATCAACCGCAATCTCGAGCAGGGCAAGGAGATCGAGCGGGCGATCCTCGACGGCGCGTCGCAGATCGCGGTGCCGGCTTTCGTCTCGACGCTCGCCATCTGCATCGTGTTCGTGCCGATGTTCTTTCTCTCCGGCGTCTCGCGCTATCTCTTCGTGCCGCTTGCCGAGGCCGTGGTCTTCGCCATGCTGGCGTCCTATTTCCTCTCCCGCACGCTGGTGCCGACGATGGCCAAGTACCTGCTGCGCGAGCACTCGCACGCCGCGGCGGCCGCCAGGGAGGCGAGCCGCAATCCGCTGGTGCGCTTCCAGCAGGGCTTCGAACGGCGCTTCGAGCGGCTGCGCGGCGGCTACCGGCGCCTCCTCGCCGCCTGCCTGGCGCGCCGCACCTGGTTCCTGGCGGGCTTCCTCGGCGCCTGCCTGCTCTCCATGGCCGTCCTGCTGCCGTGGCTGGGCCAGGATTTCTTCCCCAAGGTCGACAGCGGCCAGTTCAAGCTGCACCTGCGGGGGCGCACCGGCACCCGCATCGAGGAGACCGCCCGGCTGTGCGACGAGATCGATCAGGTGATCCGCGCCACCATCCCGCGCGCCGAGCTGGTCACCATCATCGACAACATCGGCTTGCCATACAGCGGCATCAACCTGTCCTACAGCAACTCCGCGCCGATCGGCCCCGGCGACGCGGACATCCTGGTCTCGCTCGCCGAGCACCACCAGCCGACGGCCGGCTACATGCGCGCGCTGCGCACCAAGCTGACGGTCGCGTTCCCGCAGCTCAGCTTCTACTACCTGCCGACCGACATCGTCAGCCAGATCCTCAACTTCGGCCTGCCCGCGCCGCTCGACATCCAGATCATCGGCAACAACCTGGCGGCGAACCGGCAATATGCGCGGCGCATGCTGGCGCAGGTACGCCAGATCCCCGGCACCACCGACCTGCGCATCCACCAGCCGTTCGACGATCCGAAGCTCGAGGTCAACGTCGACCGCACCCGGGCGTCGCAGGTCGGCTACGCGCAGCGCGACGTGGTGGGGAATCTGCTGGTGGCGCTCGGCGGCAGCGCCCAGACGTCGCCGGCCTTCTGGCTCAACCCGCAGAACGGAGTCAGCTACAGCGTGACCGTGCAATCGCCGCAGTACCGCATCGCCAGCCTGCAGGACCTGCTCAACGTCCCGGTCACCGCCGGCGGCGGCGCGCCGCCGCAGATCCTCGGCAACGTCGCCGCGGTGGTCCGCGGCGCCGAGCAGGGGACGATCAGCCACTACAACGTGCAGCCGGTGCTCGACATCTTCGGCGCCGTGGAAGGGACCGACCTCGGCAGCGTCGCCAGGCAGGTCGACGCCGTCGTCGCCCGCGACGCCAAGGCCCTGCCGCGCGGCACCCAGGTCCTGGTCCGCGGGCAGATCCAGACGATGCGCGCCTCCTATCTCGGCCTGCTCGGCGGCCTGGTGCTGTCGATCGTGCTCGTCTACCTGTTGATCGTGGTCAACTTCCAATCCTGGCTGGATCCGTTCATCATCATCGCCGCCCTGCCCGCCGCGCTCTGCGGCATCGTCTGGTGTCTGTTTCTGACCTGGACGCGCCTCAGCGTGCCGGCCTTGACCGGCGCGATCATGTGCATGGGCGTGGCCACCGCCAACAGCATCCTGGTGGTCAGCTTCGCCAAGGAGCAGCTGGCGGCCGGCCTGAGCGCGGCGGAGGCCGCCCAGTCGGCCGGCTTCACCCGCTTCCGGCCGGTGCTGATGACCGCTCTCGCGATGATCATCGGCATGGTGCCGATGGCGCTCGGCCTCGGCGACGGCGGCGAGGAGAACGCGCCGCTCGGGCGCGCGGTGATCGGCGGCCTGGTGCTGGCGACGGTGGCGACGCTGACCTTCGTGCCGGTGCTGTTCAGCGTCATGCACCGCGAGCGCGGCGCCCGCGCCGTCCGCCGGGGAGCCGGCGAGGCGGCGGCAGGGCTGCCGGCCACCGATCAGCAACCGCGTCCGGCCGCGGCGGCACTGGCGCCGGTTGCCATGGGAGAGACACGATGAGCCGCCAGCCCGAGCAGCCGGGCCACCAGCCGGAGCCGCCACCGTCCCCACCGTCCCCACTGTCCCCACCGTCCCCAGCATCGCCACCGGCGCACGGCTCGCCGGGCTCGCCCCAGGAGACGACGGCGCCCGCACCGCGGTCGCGCGGCGGCCTGCTGCTGGCCGCCGGCGTGCTCGCCGCCGCCGGCCTGGCGGTCGCCGGGATCGTGCCGCGGATGCGCGCCGAGAGCGCGCTGGCCCAGCGGACCCGCGAGGGGGCCATCCCCGCCGTGCAGGTGATCGTGCCGCCGGCGGGCGGCGCGGCGCAGGAGATCGTGCTGCCGGGCAGCATCCAGGCCTTCGAGGAGGCGCCGATCTTCGCCCGCACCAGCGGCTACCTGCGGCGCTGGTACGCGGACATCGGCACCCGGGTCAAGCGGGGCCAGCTGTTGGCGGAGATCGAGACGCCGGAGGTGGACCGCCAGCTCGACCAGGCGCGGGCCGACCTCGGCACCGCCACCGCCAACTCCGAGCTGGCCGAGGTGATTGCCGCGCGTTACGTCGAGCTGCGCAAGACCGACTCGGTGTCGCAGCAGGACCTCGACAACGCCGCCGGCGACGCCAAGGCCAAGCGGGCGATGGTCAGCTCGGCGCAGGCCAACGTCAAGCGGCTCGAGCAGCTGCAATCGTTCGAGAAGATCTACGCTCCCTTCGACGGCGTGGTGACCGCGCGCAACACCGACGTCGGGCAGCTGATCGATTCCGGCAGCGGCTCGGGCCCCGCCCGCGAGCTGTTCCACGTCGCGGCGATCTCGACGCTGCGGGTGTTCATCAACGTGCCGCAGGTCTACTCGCGGTCGGCGCATCCCGGGACCGCCGCCTACCTGACGCTGGCCGAGGCGCCGGGCAAGCGCTTCGCGGGCAAGCTGGTGCGCAACGCCAACGCCATCGATCAGGCCAGCCGGACGCTGCTGGCCGAAGTGGACGTCGACAATCGCGGCGGCGACCTCTTGCCAGGCGCCTACGCGCAGGTGCACCTCGACCTGGCAGGAGGCACGCACACCCTGCTGGTGCCGGTGAGCGCCTTCATCTTCCAGTCCGAGGGGCTGCGCCTGGCGGTGGTCGACGCCGCCGGCCGCGTCCACCTGGCGCCGGTCGTCCCGGGCCGGGATTTCGGTACCGCGATCGAGGTGGTAGCCGGCCTCGAGCCAGGGCAGCGGGTGATCGACAGTCCCGCCGACTCCCTGGTGGAAGGCCAGCAGGTGCGGGTCCTACCGCCGCGCCCCAACCGCACCAGCTGAGGTTGGCGAGCGCGCGCCGCCGGCTGATTTGCAATTCAATTGACAATCAGCCGAAGAGTCCTACAATGCCCTGGTGCTCTTCCCGCGCCAGGCGACGGCGATCCTCGAGCGGCTGGCCGCCGGTTATCCGCTGGTGGCGATCACCGGTCCTCGCCAGTCGGGCAAGACGACGCTGGCGCGTGAAGTCTTCCGGCACCTGCCCTACGTCTCGCTCGAGGATCTCGACGAGCGCGCCTTCGCCGATTCGGATCCTCGGGGCTTCCTCGCGCGCTTTGGCGACGGCGCCGTGCTCGACGAGGTGCAGCGCTGCCCGGCGCTCTTCTCGTTCCTGCAGACCAGGGTCGACGAGGACCGCCGCAACGGCCTCTTCGTCCTGACCGGCTCGCAGCAGTTCGGCTTGCTGTCGAACGTCACCCAAACTCTCGCCGGCCGCATTGCAATGGTGGCGCTGCTGCCCTTCAACCTGGGCGAGTTGCAGGCCGCCGACCGGGCGCCAGCCACTCTGGAAGCCTTGCTGTTTCAGGGCCTCTATCCGCCGATCTATGACCGCGGCCTCGATGCCACCATCTGGTACAAGAACTACGTAGCGACTTACGTGGAGCGCGACGTTCGCCAGTTGGTTCAGGTTCGCGATCTGTCGACCTTCCAGCGCTTCGTTCGCATGTGTGCCGCGCGCACGGCGCAGCTGGTCAACCGCTCAAGCCTGGCAAACGACTGCGGCATCACCCACAACACGGCGGCATCATGGCTCTCGGTCCTCGAAGCGAGCTACCTGCTGCACCTGCTGCCACCGTACCACGCCAACTTCGGCAAGCGTCTCGTCAAGACTCCCAAGCTCTATTTCTACGACACCGGCCTGGCCGCTTGGCTGCTGGGCATCCAGAACGCCGAGCAGCTCGCGATCCACCCACAACGCGGCGCGCTCTTCGAGAGCTGGGTGGTCGCCGAGCTGCTCAAGATGCGATTCGCCCAGGGCCTGGGTTCGAACCTGTTTTTCTGGCGCGACCGCAGCGGCCATGAGGTGGACGTCCTGGTCGAGCAGGGTTCGGTGCTGACGCCGATCGAGATCAAGTCCGGCCGCACGGTGGCGAGCGACTTCTTGAACGGCATCGACGACTGGCGTCGGATCTCCGGCCAGACCGACGGCGAAGCCTGGCTGGTTTTCGGCGGCGACCGTGAGCAGACCCGCGGCAGCACCCGCCTGCTACCGTGGCGCCGGATCGGCGAGCTGACGGCGAGGGTTGTCTAGAACCGATTGGCGGATCGCCGCAACCGGTGGCGGCCCCGGACTGCCTTCCGGAGATAGGGTGACATTCGGCCGCCGATCCATTCATTCCGGAAGGCAGCACTAAGATACCCGCGACCGGACCTTGCGATGATCGCCCCTCGTCTCACCCGCGCCGCGGCGCGCCAAGCCTGGTACCTCCGCGCCGCCGCGGCCGCCTGGGGCTTTGCGCTCGCCGCCTCTCTGGTCGGGTATCTCCAGCGCCCGGCCCCTCCCGGGCAGCTCCCCGGCGCAATGACGGCGATGGGGCTCGATGCGGCCGGCCCTTTCCTTGGGCTGGCGGCGCTCCTGCTCCTCCCCTTCGCCGCGGCGTTCGCCGGCGGGCTCCTGGCCAGCCAGATCGCCGCCGGCCCACCCTGGGCGCTGCTCTCCGCCGGTGTCGCCCTCGCCACCGCGCCGCTGACTGTCATTTACGGCGGCGGCCCGTTGGACGTGCTGCTGCACGCGCTCTTCGGCGCCGGCGCCGCCGCCGCGGCCAGCGTCACCCGTACCGGCGTTCCGAGCGACCCCGCCGGTCACTCCGACTCCCGCGATCGCCGGCGCCCCATCGATCGCCGGCACCACCGCGGCCGCCGCTTCTCGCGCGCCGACGTGCTGCTGATCCCGACCTCCCTCGTCGCCTACTTCGCCATTCTCGATCTCGCCCCTGCCGGATGGCGGCCGGTGACCTGCTGGCTGATCGCCGCCGGTCTAACCCTCGCCCTCCGGCTGGCCGCCGGCCGCCTGTCGTCGCTGCGGCGGCCGGGGCTGGCGCTGGCGCCGGCGCCGCTGGCGGTGCTGCTACAACTGCAATGGCTGCCCGCCGCCGGCGCCGCCATCGCCGCGCTGGCCTGGATCGCGGCGGCGACGCTGGCTGTCGCCCTGCTCCTGCGCACGCCCGCCGCGGAACGGCGGCTGCGGGGCCTCCTCACCCTGGCGATCTATCCGCTGTTCGTCCTCGCCTATCCGCTGGCGCTGCTCGGCATCGGCTCGCCGGTGGGCCTCGACTTCTTCGAGGACGGCCACGAGCTGGTCCCCGCCGCCGCCATGGCTCACGGCAAGCTGCCGTATGCCGACGTCGTGCCGCAGCATGGGCTGATCAGCGACGGCGGCATCGACCTGCTGGTGATCGCGAGCGGCCACACCGCGACCCGCGACCTGCTCCTGGTCCGCCGGGTGGTCCGTTGCGCCAGCTTCGCGGGCATCTACTTCGTCGCCCTGGCGACCACCGGCGCGGCGGAAGCCGGCCTCCTGGCGGCGCTGCTCTCGGTCACGCTGTTCCCGGGCATGGGGCTGCGGCCAGCCATGGCGCTGCTCGCCCTGGCCGCCGCCGCGGTCGCGGTCCGCCGCCGCTCGCTGCGCTGGCTCGCCGCCGCCGGCGCCGCGGTCGCCATCGCCTTCCTGGTCTCGCCGGACTTCGCCGTCTATTCCGGCGCCGCGGCCGCGGTCGCCGCCTTGCGCTGGGCGCGCCGCGGCCGGGCGCTCGCGGTGCTGGCCCTGGGCTCCGGGGCCGCCGCGGCGGGCGCCGTGATCCTCGGCGCCTTTGCCGTGATGGGCTTCGCCGGCGCCTTCCTGCGCGTCACCTTCGGCGAGCTGCCGCCGGCCGGCCGGGCCTACACCATCGGCCCGCTCGCCGGCCCGGCCTGCCTGCACGCGCTCGCCACCTCGCCGGCCTCATGGGTGCAGCCGGAGTGCGTCTGTGCGCTGGCCTGGATCCTCGTCGTCATCGCCACCGCGGCGGCGCTCGCCCGGGCTCCGCTCACCGCGGCGCGCGGCGACGGCCTCTGGCTCATCGGCATCTGGACCGGCCTCGCCGGCGCCGCCTACGTCGAGCGCCGCCACCTCTATGCCAGCGTCGCCCTGGCCGCCTTCCTGATTGGCGCCGTCTTCCTGCTCTCCCGCCGCCGGGCGCGGCCCGCCGCGCTGGCGCTCGCCCTGACGCTCGCCTGGCTGGCGAATCCCTTCGGCCACCTCTTCGGCCTGGCGACGCCGCTGCGCGCCAAGGGGCGGGAGGCGCCAACGACGGCGGCAGCCGGCGCCCTCGACGCCATCCCGCGCTGCCGCGGGGTAGTGATCGAGCCGGCGCTGCGGCCGGCGATCCTCGCCGTCGCGCGCTTCGCCGGCGGACACCTGCGGCCTGGCGAGACCTGGTTCGATTTCACCAACCACCCGGCTCTGTACTACCTCTTCGAGCGCGATTGCCCGGTCCGCCACCTGGACGTCCCCTTCGTCGAGAGCGCGGCGGCGCAGCGCGAGATCATCGCCAGGCTCGAGCGCGACCGCACGGTGCGCGCCGCCCTGATCGCCTTTCCCGACTGGTTCACCGCCATCGACGGCGTCGCCAACCGCGACCGCGCGCCACTCATCTGGCGCTACCTCGAACGGCGCTTTGCGCCCGCCTTCGACGACCACGGCGTGGTCTTCTGGCTCCGCCGCTGACCCACCGTCCGGCGCTGCCGCCCGCCCAGGACCCGACTCCAGACCGGCCACGGCTGGGCGCCGCGCCTCCTGAAACCTTTCGCCCGCGGTTTGCGTACTCCCCTTGACACTCGACAAGAGACAGGAGAAACTCTTGTTGTCGATTGTCTAGGGGGAGGAAACCATGGTCAGCGGCAAGACCGACATGCTTCAAGGCACCCTCGATCTCCTCATCCTGCGCACGCTGGCGCTCGAGCCGCAGCACGGCTGGGGCATCGCGCAGCGCATCCAGCAGATCTCCCGCGACGTCCTTTCCGTGACCCAGGGCTCGCTCTACCCGGCGCTCTACCGGCTCGAAGAGCAGGGCGCGATCGCCGCCGAATGGGGGATCTCCGAGAACAACCGCCGCGCCAAGTTCTACCGCCTGACGCGAGCCGGCGCCCACCAGCTCGAGCGCGAGACGGAGAGCTGGGAGCGCTTCGCCGCCGCGGTCGCCCGCGTGCTGCGGACGGCTTGACGGGGGACCGACAATGCCCTTCATCAGCCGCTCGGTCGCCGCCGTCAGGGGTCTCTGCCAGCGCCGCCGCCTGGAGTCCGAACTCGACGAGGAGCTGCGCTTCCACCTCGCCATGGAGGCCGAAGAGCAGGTCCGCCGCGGCGCCTCGCGCGCCGAGGCGGAGCGCCAGGCCATGCTGCGGCTCGGCGGGCTCGAGTCGACCAAGGAGGCGGCGCGCTCGGCGCGCGGCTACCGGCGCCTCGAAGCCCTGGGCCAGGACGTGCGCTTCGCGCTCCGCCTGCTGCGCCGCAACCGCGGCTACGCCGCCGCGGTGGTGACGGCGCTCGCCCTGGGCATCGGCGCCAACACCGCGATCTTCAGCGTCGTGCGCGGCGTCCTGCTGCGCGAGCTCCCCTACCGGCAGCCCGATCGATTGGTCGTGCTCCACCAATACGAAGCGCTGGCCATCGGCGAGGATCAGCTCTTCTCGGTGCCGGACCTCGAGGACCTGCGGCGGCGCAACCGCTCCTTCAGCGGGCTGGCGGAGTATCACTCGATGTGGTTCAACCTGCTCGGACGCGCCGAGCCCGAGCGCGTGCAGACCGGCGTCGTCTCGGCCAACTTCTTCGACGTGCTCGGCACCCGGCCGATCCTCGGCCGCACCTTCGCTCCCGAGGACGACCGTCCGGGAGCCCAGCCGGTGCTGGTGCTCAGCTACGCCTACTGGCAGCGCTCCTGGGGCGGCGACCCCGCGGTCCTCGGCAAGACGCTGGAGATGAACGATCATCCCCACCGGGTGATCGGCGTCCTGCCGCCGGTGCCGCAGTATCCCCAGGACAACGACCTCTGGATGCCGACCTCGGCGTGTCCCTTCCGCGCCGACCCGCGCGCGATCGCCGCCCGCCGCGGCCGCGGCTACCACGTCTTCGGCCGCCTGCAGCCCGGCACCACGCTGGCGCAGGCACGAAGGGACCTCACGGCGGTCGGCGGCACGCTCTACGCCGACTATCCCGCCGACTATCCGAAAGGCGGCTACCAGATCGATGCCACGCCGCTGCTCACCGAGCTCACGGCGCGCGCCCGGCCGACGCTGCTGCTGCTGCTCGCCACCGTCCTGCTGGTGCTGCTGATCGTCTGCGCCAACGTCGCCAACCTGCAGCTGGCGCGCCTCGCCAGCCGCGGCGACGAGATGAGCGTGCGCACCGCGCTCGGCGCCGGCCGCGGCCGGCTGCTGCGCCAGCTGATCACCGAGAGCCTGATCCTGGCGCTTCTCGGCGCGGGGCTCGGCGTCGGCGTCGCCGCCGCGCTGCTCAAGGGCCTGGTCGCCTTCGCGGCCCGCTTCACCGCCCGCACCGGCGACATCGCGATCGACGGCTGGGTGCTGGCCTTCACCGCCGTCGTCGCAGTCGTCGCCGGCCTGCTTTCCGGGGCGCTGCCGGCGGTCGCCGCGAGCCGCGGCATCGCCGCCGCCCTCCGTGCCGGCGGCAGCGGCAGGCCCGGAGCGGGCAGCCTGCGGCTGCGCGCCACCCTCGCCGGCGTCCAGGTGGCGCTGGCTTTCCTGCTGCTGGTCGGCGCCGGGCTCACGCTGCGCAGCGCCTGGAAGCTACAGGCGGTGGATGCCGGCTTCAATCCGGACAACGTCCTGGCGCTGGCGATCGATCTCGATTGGGCGCACTACCGGACGCTGGCGCAGCGGCGAGGGTTCCACCGCGCCCTGCTCAGCCGGGCGCGCGCCCTGCCCGGCGTCGCGACCGCCGCCTACACCTCGAGCTACCCGATGGACGGCGTCGGCCGCAACACCCTGGGCGTGCGCGTCGAGGGGCGGAGCGGCGCCTATGACGATCTGCCCGAGGCGGCGCTGCGCGTCGGCAGCCCCGGGTTCCTGACCGCGATGGGCATTCGGCTCGAGCGCGGCCGCGGCTTCGAGGAGAGCGACCGCGACGGCGCGCCCCAGGTCGCCGTGCTCGGCCATGCCCTGGCGAGGCGCCTGTTCGGCGCCGAGGACCCGGTGGGCCGGCGCGTCCAGCTGGGTTCGAGTCAGCCTCCGGATTGGTTCCGGGTGATCGGGGTGATCTCCGACGTCCATGACCTGGGCCTCGACCAGGACCCGGGCGACGCCGTCTGGGTGCCGCTCGACCAGAACCCCGCCCTTGCCGGCAGCCTGCTGCTGCGCTCCCAGCGCCGGCCGGGGGCGTTGACCGGCGCGGCACGCGCCATCGTGCACGACATCGATCCGCGCCAGCCGGTGGGCCGGGTCCAGACCCTGGAGGCCGCACGCTCGGCATCCCTGGCGGCCCCGCGGTTGACCGCGATCCTGCTGTCCGCCTTCGCCACCCTGGCGCTCGTCGTGACGGTGATCGGGCTCGCCGGCGTGGTGGCCTTCGGCGTCGCCCGCCGCACCCGCGAGATCGGCATCCGGATGGCGCTCGGCGCCCGTCGCGGCGCCATCCTGGGCGGCGTCCTGCGCGAAGGGCTGGCGGCGGTCGGCGTCGGCCTGCTGGTGGGCGGCACCGCGGCGCTCCTGCTGGCGCACATCGTCGCCAGGCTGCTCTTCGGCGTCCCGCCGACCGACCCGGTGACCTATCTGGCCGTCGGCGCGCTGCTCGCCGCCGTCGCCGCGCTGGCCTGCCTGGTGCCGGCTCGCCGCGCGGCCACGGTGCAGCCGTCGCTGGCGCTGCGCAGCCACTGAAGCGAGCGAGCGGCCCCAACCCGATCGCCAACCAAGGAAAGAAAAAGCAAAGAAAGGAT
>DATGHG010000089.1:0-13322 GCA_035308185.1 Thermoanaerobaculia bacterium
GTCCGGGAGCCGGTCCTGCAACGCCGCGCGCAGCCGGGTCGCCAGCTCGTCGCCGGCGGCCGCCGCGCCGTCTGCCGCGCCGTCCGCCGCGCCTTCGGCGCCATCCGGGGGCGCGCCGCCGGCGAGCAGGCCGGCCCCGACGTAAGCCACCAGCCGTCGCTCCCCGACCCCCTCGCCGCGGGCCACCACCGCCGCCTCCACGACCTCCGGCTGAGCCGCCAGCAGCGCCTCGATCTCTCCCAGCTCGATGCGGTAGCCGCGGATCTTCACCTGATGATCGATGCGCCCCAGGTACTCGATCTCGCCGGTGGCGGTAAAGCGCCCAAGGTCGCCGGTCCGGTACAACCGCTCTCCTCGGGCCATCGTCAGGTCGTTGCCCATGAACGGGTCCGGCACGAAGCGCTCCGCCGTCAGCTCGGGTCGCCGCAGGTACCCCCGTCCCAGGCCGGCGCCTGCCACGTAGAGCTCTCCGGGCACCCCCATCGGCACCGGCCGCCGGTTCCCATCCAGGATGTGGACGCGCAGGTCCGCGAGCGGCAGCCCGATCGGGCTGCCGCGGCGCAACGCGAGGTCGCCGCCCGCCAACCGCCGCCAGGTCACGTGCACCGTGGTTTCGGTGATCCCGTACATGTTGACCAGCGCCGGCTGGTCCTCGCCGGGGCGTTCCAGCCACGGCCCGAGGGCCCGCGGATCGAGCGCCTCGCCGCCAAAGATCACCCAGCGCAGGCGCGGCGGCACGCCGGACGGTCCCGCGCCCGCCGGCGCCATCGTCATCGCCGTCCGCAGCATGGCGAACGCCGACGGCGTCTGGTTGAGCACCGTCACCCCCTGGCGCGCCAGCAGCTCGTGGAATGCCTCCGGCGAGCGGCTCTGCCAGGTCGGCACCACCACCAGCCGCCCGCCGTGGGCCAGCGCTCCCCAGACCTCCCAGACCGAGAAGTCGAAGGCGTAGGAATGGAACAGCGTCCAGACGTCCGCCGGTCCGAAGCGGAAGAGCGGCGCGGTCGCCGCCAGCAGGCGCACCACGTTGGCATGGCTGATCAGCACCCCTTTCGGGGCCCCCGTGGAGCCCGAGGTGTAGATCACGTAGGCCAGGTTCGCCGGCGTCACCGGGGTTTGCGGCCGCGCCGCCGCCGCTGCCGCGGGCGCTTCGTCGTCGACCGTCACCGGCACCCAGCGCGGCAGCTCCCCGAGCCCCAGGCGCTCCGCCAGCAGCGGCTCGGCCGCCAGCAGCGTCACGCCGGCGTCGGCCAGCATCAGCCGCGAGCGCGCCGGCGGCTGCTGCGGGTCCAGCGGCAGGTAGGCGGCGCCCGCCTTGAGCACCGCCAGGATCCCGAGCACCAGCGCCGGCGGGCTCTCCAGGCAGAGACCCACCAGCGTCTCGGGTCCCGCTCCCGCCGCCAGCAGCCGCCGCGCCAGCTGGTTGGCCCTCGCCTCCAGCTCGCCATAGCTCCACTCGCCGTCCTGCCAGGTCACCGCGACGGCGCCCGGCTCCCGGTCCGCATGCGCCTCGAACAGCTGGTGCAGGCAGCTGCCGGCGGCGAGCTCGCGCCCGGCCGCCGCCGGCTCCACCAGCAGCTGCTGCCGCTCCGCCGCCGCGATCAGCGGCAGCTCGGAGAGCAGCAGCTCCGGCGTCGCGGCGGCGGCGGTCAGCAGGTTCTGGTAGTGAGCCATCATGCGGCGGATGGTGACCGCGTCGAAGATGTCGGTGTTGAGCTCGGCGAGCACGGTGATCTCGTCGGGCCGCCCGCCGATCCGCAGGCCGATGCCCTGCTCGCTCGGCAGCAGCAGGGTGACGGTGAGATCGAACTTCGCGGAGCGGTTGTGCGCGTCGAGGACCTCGACCTCCAGGCCGGGCAGCGCGACGTCCGGCATCGGCGTGTCCATGAAGGTGTACCAGATCTGGAACAGCGGCGTATGGCTCAGCGTGCGCTCGTGGTCCAGGGTGGCGACCAGCCGCTCGAAGGGCAGGTCCTGGTGGGCATAGGCGCCGATGCAGACCGCCCGCACCCGTTCGAGCAGCTCGGCGAAACGGGGGTCGCCGCCGAGCCGGACGCGCAGGGCCAGGGTGTTGATGACCATGCCCAGCAACCCCTCGATCTCCACCAGCCGCCGGTTGGCGACGCCGGTGCCCTGCACCACGTCGTCCTGCCCGCTGTAGCGCAGCAGCAGGGTGTCGAAGCCTGCCAGCATGGTCATGAACAGGGTGACGCCCTGACGGCGGCTGCGGGCGCGCAGGGCGCGGCACAGCGGCGCCGGCAGCACCCAGCTGAGCTGCTCCCCCGCGAAGCTCTGCACCGGCGGCCGCGGCCGGTCGGCCGGCAGATCGAGGGCGGCGGGCGCGCCGGCGAGCTGCTGCTGCCAGTAGCGCAGCTGCTCGTCCAGCACCTCGTCGCGCAGCCACCGGCGCTGCCAGCACGCGAAGTCGGCATATTGCACCGGCAGCGGCGGCAGCGGTGAGGGCAGGCCGCGCGCCAGGGCGCCGTAGAGCGCGGTGAAATCGCGCAGCAGCACGCCCTGGGTCCAGCCGTCGTGGACCAGGTGGTGCTCGGTCATCGACAGCACGTGCTCGCCGCCGGCCAGGCGCACCAGGCGCGGGCGCAGCAGCGGGCCGCGCGCCAGGTCGAAGGTCTGGCGGCCGAGATCGAGCAGCGCTCGCCGCAGGGACGGCTCGCGCCTGCCGGCGGGAAGGGCCGACAGGTCGAGCAACGGCACGGCGACCGGCGCCGGCGGGTGGATCACCTGCACCGGCCGGCCCTCGACGGTCGGGAAGGTGGTGCGCAGGATCTCGTGCCGGCGCACGATCTCGCCGAAGGTCGCGGCGACCAGCGCGGGGTTGAGCGCCCCGCGCAGGTGCAGCGCCCGCGGGACATGGTAGGAGCGCAGGCTCGGATCGAGCTGGGTGAGGAACCAGATCCGCTCCTGGGCGAACGAGAGCGGCAGCGGCCCCGAGCGCGGCACCGGCGTCAGGGGCGGCAGCTGGCGGCCCGCCGCCGCGGCGCTCGCGGCCTCGATGCGGGCGGCCAGCTGTGCCACGGTGGGCGTCTCGAAGACGTTGACCAGCGGCAGCTCGACCCGCAGGGACTCGCGCAGGCGGGCGACGATGCGCATCGCCAGCAGGGAGTGGCAGCCGAGCTCGAACAGGTCGTCGTGGCGCCCGATGCGGTCGATCCCCAGGACCTCGGCGCAGACTCCGGCCACCACCTCTTCGGTCGGCGTGCGCGGCGCCGCGCCGGCGGCGCCCGGCGCCGCGCGCACCCGCTGGGGCAGCGGCAGCGCCAGGCGGTCGACCTTGCCGCTCGGCGTCAGCGGCAGAGCCGGCAACACGACGAAGGCCGCCGGCACCATGTAGGACGGCAGCCGCGCGGCGGCGTAGCCGGCGAGCTCGACGGCGCCGGGTGCGGCGCTCCCCGGCGCCGGCACGACATAGGCGGCGAGCACCGGCTGGCCCGCTTCGTCCTGGCGGGCCGCCACCACCGCCGCCCGCAGGCCGGGGTGGCCGGCGAGCACCGTCTCGATCTCCCCAGGCTCGACGCGGAAGCCCCGCACCTTCACCTGGTGGTCGATCCGGCCGATGAACTCCAGGCGGCCGTCCGGCCGCACCTGGACCAGGTCGCCGGTGCGGTAGAGGCGCGCGCCCGGCACCGCGCCGACGGGGTCCGGCACGAAGCGCTCGGCGGTCAGCTCCGGGCGGCCGAGGTAGCCGCGGGCCAGCCCGGCGCCGCCCAGGTGGAGCTCGCCCGGAGCGCCGATCGGTGCGGGCCGCTGCCGGCGGTCGAGGACGTAGGCGCGGGTGCCGGCGAGCGGGCGGCCGATCGCGACCTCGCGCCCGGCGGCCGGCGGTCCGGTGAGCGGCGCCACGGTCGCCACCACCGTCGCCTCGGTCGGCCCGTAGGTGTTGAGCAGCCTGACGCGGCCCGCCGGCAGCGCGCACCAGGCCGCCAGCTGTTCCGGGCGCGCCCGCTCGCCGCCGAGGATCACCAGCCGCACCGCCGGCGGCAGGTCCGCCGCGGCCGCGGCGCCAGGACGCCCGGCGGCGCCCGCCAGCTCGTCCGTCAGCTCGTGCCAGAAGGCGGTCGGCAGGTCGAGGACGGTGATCGCCTGGCGCTCGCAGGCGGCGAGGAAGTCGGCGATCGAGGCCAGCATGGCCTCGTCGCGCAGCACCAGGGTCGCGCCCCGGGCCAGGCAGGGATAGACCTCTTCGCCGCAGGTGTCGAAGCTGACCGCGGCAAATTGCAGCACGCGGTCGCCGGCGGCGACGTCGTAGACCGCCAGCGCGGCGTCGACGAAGGCGGCCAGCGCCGCATGGCTGACCAGCACCCCTTTCGGGCGGCCCAGCGACCCGGAGGTGTAGATGGCGTAAGCCGGATTGGCCGGGTCCGTCGCCGTTGCCGGCGGCGTCGCGGGCAGGCGGGCGAGCCGCGGCCCCTCGACGTCGAGACAGATCGCCGGCGGCCCGCCGGGCGGCACCCGGCGCTGCCGTGCGCGGTCGGTGAGCAGGATGGCCGCCGCCGAGTCGGCGAGCAGGAAGCCGATGCGCTCGGCCGGGTAGGCGGGGTCGATCGGGACGTAGGCCCCCCCGGCCGCGAGCACCGCCAGCATGGCGACGATGAGCTCCGGCGAGCGTTCGAGCAGGAGCGCCACGCGCATCTCGGGCCCGACGCCCAGGCCGCGCAGATGGCGCGCCAGCTGATGGACCCGCCGCGCCAGCTCGCCGTAGCTGAGCAGTGCGGCGCCGCCGGTGGCGGTGACGGCGATGGCGATGGCGTCGGGGGTCGCCGCGGCCTGCGCGGCGGCGCGCCGGTGCACGAAGGGCGGCGCCGCCGCCGCGCCGGGCGGCGGCTGCCACTCGTGGATGAGCTGGTGGCGCTCGGCAGCGGGCAGGACCGCCAGCGCCGCGGCGGTGCGGGCGGTGCCGGCGACTCCGGCGGCGTCGGCGGCGCCGGAGGCCATGGCGTCGAGGAGGCACCGGTAGTGCGCCGCCAGGCGGCCGGCGGTGGCGCGGTCGAAGAGCTCGGCATCGAATTGCAGCGAACCGGCGAAGCCCTCGGCGGTCTCCACCAGCATCAGTTGCAGCTCGAAGCTCGCCCGCCGTGCCGGCAGCGCCAAGGACTCGAGCGCGAGGCCGGCGACGGTGGCGCGGGCACCGGCCTCGCCCAGCGCAAAGCGGGCGGCGGCCGCGAGGTCGGGCCGCTGCGAGCGATTGAACACGAACATCGCCGGGAACAGGCCGGCGGCACCCGCGTCACGGCCGGGCCGCAAGCGCTCGGCCAACAGATGGGTCGGGAAGTCCTGGTTTTCGAGCGCGCCGAGCACCTGGGCGCGGACGCCGGCGAGGAAGGCGGGCCAGGGCGGATCGCCGTCGAGCGTCGAGCGCAGGACGAGAGGGTTCATCAGGTAGCCGACGACGTCGAGCAACCAGGGAACGCTGCGGCCGCTGGCCGGCGTGCCGAGCAGCAGCTCGCGCTCGCCGGAGAAGCGGTGGAGCAGCAGCTCGAAGGCGGCCAGCAGCAACACGAAGGCGGTCGTCCCCTGCCGCCGCGCCAGCTCGCGCAGCCGCTCGGCGGTGGCGCCGCCGGCGACGATCGGCACCGCGCCGCCGCGTTGCGAGCGGGTGGAGCGCCGCGGCCGGTCGGCAGGCAGCGCGAGGCCCGGCAGCTCGCCGGCCAGCTGGCGCTGCCAGTAGGCCCACTGCCGCTCCCCCTCGGCGCCGGCGAGCAGCCGCGCCTGCCAGCGCGCGAAGTCGGCAGCCTGTGCGAAGGGCGGCGGCAGGGTCGCGGGGCCGCCGTCGCAGCCGGCCGGAAACAAGCGCTCGAGGTCGCCGAGCAGCACCACGAGCGACCAGAAGTCGATGGCGATGTGGTGCGCCGCCAGGACCAGCACGTGCTCGTCCGCGGCGCGCGAGAGCAGCATGACGCGCAGCGGCGGGTCGCGCTCGAGAGCGAACGGCCGGTGGGCGAAGGCGGCGGCGCCGGTGCCGAGCTCGGCGTCCGTCCAGCCCGCGGCGTCGAGGTGCGCGAAGGGGATCGGCAGGTGGGCGTGCACGCGCTGCAGCGGCTCGCCGCCCGGTGCGGCGAAGGTGGTGCGCAGGGCGGCGTGGCGGTCCGCCAGCGCCTGGAAGGCGCCCGCCAGGGCGGTGGCGTCGACCGGCTGCCGCAGGCGAGCGGCAACGGCGAGGTTCTGGCGTCCGGATTCCGGGGCCAGCTGTTCGAGCAGCCAGAGCGAGCGCTGCCCCTGCGACATCGGATGCTCGGCAGGGCCCGGCGCCGCGACCTCGGGTGCCGGGGCGGGCGCTGCCGGCGGGCGGGCGGCGACCGCCGCGGCGAGCTGGCCGAAGCTCGCCGTCTCGAGCAGCTCGGCCAGCCCGATCTCGACGCCGAAGTCGGCGGCCAGCAGGCCCCGCAGCTCGATGGCGGTCACCGAGTCGAGGCCGAGAGCGGTGAGCGGGCGCTCCGGCGTCAGCGACCGCGGCGCCACTTGCAGCAGGCGCGCCAGGTCGGTCCGCAGGCGCTCGCCGGGCTCGCCGGCGGCGCTGCCCGCCGGCCCGCCCGCGCCGTCCGCATCCGAGTTGGACGCTTGCTGGATCCCGCTCTTGCCCGTGGTGGTCATCGGTCCCCTCGAGCCGCGCGGCAGGATAACATGTGAAGTTACGGAGTCTGTCGGAGAGAGCGGACGGTCATGGCTTTGTCTACGCAATGAATGGTGCCGGGGAACGCGAAACGGTGACCACCCTGCCAGGCGGCGCGGCGCTCGCGCCGGAGCTCCGCGACGCCATCCGCGCGACGCATCAGGACCTCTCGCCGCTGGCCTGGCGGTTCCTCGAATACGCGCGCGAGCACCCGGAGACGGCGCGGGCGATCGATCACCGCCAGGCGGCGGCGCTGTCGGATTGGGCCCACCGCTACCCGTTCCCGTTGCAGCCCTGGCCGGCCTTCGTCGATGCGCGGAAGCTGCGCCAGATCGAGCGCTCCACGATCGCGCTGACCGCGCTGGTCAAGAGCATTCCCGAGCGGCTCTTCGCCGGCGACGCGCGGCGGATCGGCGAGTTCTACGGCGTGCCCGACGAGCTGCTGGTGCGGCTGGTGCTGTCGCCGCCGAACGCCATCGCCGCGGGCTTCGCCCGCTGCGACTTCGTCGACGACGGCGGCGACTTCAAGTGCCTGGAGCTGAACTTCGGCGGCAACCTCGGCGGCTGGCAGGCGCGGTTCTTCGAAGGCGCCTGCCGCGCTCAGCCGAGCACCGCCGCGTTCCTCGGCGCGGAGCGGGTGCGGGTGGTTCACCGCGACCCGTGGCGGACCGCGCTGGCGCTGGTGGTCGCGGAGGGCCGCCGCGGCGGCGCCGGCGGTGCGGACGGCTTCAACGTCGCCGTCGTCAAGCCCGAGGAGGCGGACGCGGAGACGATCGCGGTGGCGGTCGACGACCTCTTCCAGGAGGTGCTGCGCGCCGCCGGCGGCGGCCGGGGAAGGGCGGTGACCTGCACCTATCCCGACGGCCTCACGGCGCAGGGCGGCGCCCTCTTCCACCAGGGCCTGCGCATCGGCGCGGTGATCGAGGCCACGGCGGTGCCGACGCCCAGGCATGTCTTCCGTTGCTTCAAGGGCGGCACGGTGAGCCTGTTCAACGGTCCGGTCTCCGGGTTCCTGGGCGACAAGCGGAACCTCGCCCTGCTGTCACTGCACGAGGACTCCGACCTGTTGACGCCGGTGGAGCGGGAGGTGGTCCGCCGGCACGTGCCCTGGAGCCGCCTGGTGGCCGACGAGCGCACCACCTACCGGGGCGAGAGCGGCCGCCTGCTGGCGATCGCCGCCGCGCGGCGCGACTCCCTGGTGCTCAAGCCGGTGGACGGATCGCAGGGCAGGGGGGTCTGCCTGGGCCGCTGCACGGCGCCCGGAGAATGGCGCCGGTTGCTCGACGAATCGGCCGGCACGCGCCGGATGCTGCTGCAGGAGTATGTCGCCTCGCGGCCCTACCTCTTCCAGCATGGCGCAGCCGGCTGCCTGCCCCACCAGGTGGTATGGGGCACGTTCAGCCTCGGCGAGACCTATGGCGGCGGCTTCCTGCGCATGCTGCCGCTGGATCGCGGTCCCGGGGTCATCAACTCGGCCCGCGGCGCCACCGAGGGGCTGATCTTCGAGGTCCAGCCCGAGGTGCCGCCGCCGGCAAGCTGAGCCCGCGTCCTCAGATCTTCAGCCGCCGGCTGACCAGCGTCGTATCGCCTTGCTGCGTCGGCACCGCCTGCCGCGGCCGCGCCGCGAGCAGCGCGGCACCGCTCGCCGGCAGGCCGAAGCTGGCGTCGAGCCCGTAGAGATCGAGCGGCCCGGTGTCGTCGAGCGTCATGTCCAGCACGCATCCCGCCGGCGGCAGCGTGGGATCGGAGAAGGACAGCCAGGCAGAGGCCGCCGGCCGCTGCCCTGGGCCGCGCCAGCCGGCATCCGGCACCAGGTTGCCGTCGATCCGGACAGCGGTCGGATGGGCACGCGCCGGCACCAGCAGCGTGCCGATCGGCGCGCCGCGCCGCGACACCAGCCGTAGCCGCAGGTGCCGCCGGCCGCCCGCCACGGTGCTTGCGAGCACCTGCAGCTCGGGCGGCGGCGCGATGGCCGCCGCCAGCGGCGGTGCCGGAGCGTTGAAGTATCGCGCGTCCGGCGTCGACCACGGATAGGTGAGCCCGGGGGCGCCGAAGGCGGCGGCCTGCCGCACCGCCGGCGGCAGCGGCGGCGGTCCGATCACCACCCATCGCGCCTGGCCCGAGTCGCCGTCCTGGTAGAAGGTGAAGGAGAGGTGCCGCGGCGACGCCGGCGTCGAGGATGGCTGCGCCAGCGCCACCAGCGCCGCCGCGACGGTGAGCACGAGCGCCACGGTCCACAGCCGCCGGCCGAGGCCGCCGGCGGCGGGCACCAGCGGCGCCAGCGTGGCGAAGACCAGGGCGAGCAGCGCCGCGATCAGCGGCAGCGCCGGCACGCCGATGCCGACGTAGACCGGCGGCAGCACGCCCCACCAGAGGACCGCCGCCACCACCGCGGGCAGGATCGCCGCCGCCAGCGCGCCGCCGCCGCCGCTGCCGCCGCGCCAGACGCGCGCCAGCACGCCGCAGATCCCGGCCGCCAGCGCCGGCAGCACGAAGACGTAGCTGGTGGCCGGCGCCGCCACCGCCAGCGCCAGCCCCAGCGCGCCCCAGATCAGCCAGACGCCCAGCCACAGGCTCAGCGGCGTGGCGCGGCCGCCCCTTGCCAGGGTCCGGGCGATGGCCGCCGCCACCGTCAGGGCGAGCAGCCAGAACGCGGCGAGCGCCGGCAGCGGGTGGGCCAGCCAGATGGCGCCCAGGGCGCCGGCGGCGCCCAGGATCATCGCCAGCAGGTAGGCCAGCAGCGCCGTCGCCAGCAGCATCGCCGGCGCCGCCGCCAGCCCGAGCGCGAGCTGGCCGCCGCCGACCGTGCGCCGGGCGACGGCGGCCGCCGCCGCCAGCAGCAACAGCAGCAGGCCCGCCGCCGCCATCCACGCGGTCCAGCCCAGCGGCCAGCGCACCACGGCGAGGCTGAACAGGTCGAAGAACGCCGCGTTGCCCGGGGGCGGATGCACGAGGTCGGCGCTGTCGGCGAGCCCCGCGACCGCCGCCAGCGCGTTGTCGCCCTGGTGCTGCAGCGACGCCGGCGAGGAGTTGGCGAAGTCGTCGTCGGCGGTGTGATACCGGTTGGCGCCGTCGATGAAGGCGAAGTTGAGGCCGGGCACGCCATGACGGCGGAACACCGTGAGGTCGGTGTCGTTGGGCAGCAGCGAATAGATGAAAGCGGCGAGCGAGGTGGTGACCGGGCGCGGCACGCGCGGCCCCCAGGCGTCCAGCAGCCAGCGGTTGTCGCCGCTGGTCTCGAACATGAAGCTCGGCCCCTCGGTGCCGCGCGCCTCGAGGTTCACCACCGCCTTGAGGTCGGACGCGGTGGGGCTCGATTCCTCGAAGGCGCGGGCGCCGAGCAGGCCCCCTTCCTCGCCCTCGTCGAGCAGCAGCAGGACGGGATGACGCGGCGGCGGCCCGGCCGCCAGCGCGCGGGCGATCTCCAGGATCGCGGCCACGCCGGCCAGGTCGTCGGAAGCGCCGGGGCCGGCCGGCACCGAGTCGTAGTGCGCGGCGAGCCCGACCGCCGCGCCGGGCTCACGGCCGGCGAGGCGCGCCACGACGTTGCGCACCCGGGCGCAGGAACCGCCGGGGCCGCACGCGTAGCCCTCTTCGACCCGCGGCGCGAGGCCGAGACCGTCGAGGATGCCGACGATCGTCTGGCGCACCCGGTCGTCGGCGGGGCTGCCCAGCGGGTGCGGGTGGCCGTCGCCCACCAGCCGGCGCAGCACCTCCCGCGCGCGCTCGCCGGAGAACTCGCCCGGCGGCGCCGACGCCGGCCGCGGCTCGGGCGGGCGATGGCGGTACAGCACCAGCAGCAGGGTGAGGGCGAAGAGCGCCAGCGTCAGGGCCAGCGCCCCGGCGGTGCTCCGGTGAGCGACATCGATCGATGCGGCGCGCGGCTCGCCCTGCTCGGCCATCGGTCTCCTCCCCTTCGTGCACCCTGAGCCGGCAGCCGGCGCGGCCACCTGCTTCTATAGTAGTGCGAGACGCGGCCCAGGGAGCGCAGCTGCCGGTCGAGCTCGGAGGGGAGGCGGCATTCTCAGGGGCTCAGGGGCTCAGGGGCTCGAGTCTTTCAAGACCGCCGGACCGGGCCGCGTGCCGAAGAGCGACCCGACCAGCTGCGACAGCTGCGGCAGGAACGCGGCGGTGGCGGCGATGAAGGCGGTCCAGAGGTTGAAGATGTCGCGTTCCGTGGCGAAGACGAACGCCGCGAGAGTGAGCAGGACGATCGTCAGCGGCAAGCGGACCTCGCTCCACAGGCTGGGCTCGGCGCTCTGCTCGAGAGTCCGGCCCTCGGCGCGGCAGAAGCTGGTCACGATGAACAGTCGGAAGCTCTCGTTCATCAACTTGAAGTGAGGCGCCCGCCTGACCAGACCCCGATCGGTAAGGTCCTTGACCGCCGACTGGCTCTTGGGATTGACCAGACTGCCTTCGGCAAGGTGTACCAGCACGACCTTCTCGGCCTCGTCGCAAGCCCCCCACACGGTCTTGTAGTGCCGGCTCGCCTTGAGCCGCAGCTCGTCGATGAACCAGGTCCGATCCCCGGCCTGGCTCGCCGGCACGTCCAAGAGTAGATCGAACGCGATGCGCTCCAGCGTCGGGCTGCCGCAGGCTTCGGCGCGCGCGGCCTGCAAGAGACGCGCAAATTGACGCTCCGTGCCGGGGTCGCGCCAATAGAGCTGCAGGGACTCGAGCATGGCGCCGCCGGCGGGTTCGGCGATGCGTACCGTCAGCCGCTCGAAGAGCCGCGTCCACCGCTCGCGCTCGTCCTCTGCATCTGCATCGCGGTGCAAGAGATGCCAGCGGGGATCGATGCTGGAGAGCACGATCAACGTCCGGCGGCGGCCATTGAGCAGCTCCTCGAGGAGCGCCAGCACGCGGCTGCTGAATTGTGGATCGGCAAGGCAGCATTCCAGGTGCTTCAGGTAGACGACCGGCGACGCCGTGAGCTGGTCGAGGATCCACGAGCCTGCCGCCGAGCTCTCAAGCTCGCGCAGATCGATCGCCGCGGTTTGCCAATCCGGCGACCGCGCCAGCAGCGTCCGCTGGGAATCCGGACCGATCAGCAGATAATTGCGGCACTCGCCGCGATCGATGGCGTCGTTGGGCCGGTCGTGGTCGGGAGCCGGCAAGCGCAGGGCGAGCAGCTGGTCGGCAACGAACCAGGCGATGCTCGCCGCGAGCAGGATCACGGCCAGCGCGCCGACCGGCCAGAGCCATGGCCAGCCGGCAACCGCCAGCGAGGGCGCCGGCGTGGTCACGAAGATGGGCGATCCCTGGGTTGGCTGGAGCGCCATCTGCACCGCTCGCTCGGGGCCGGTGCTCCAACTCCACATCGTGTCGCCGCCGCGATCGACGTTCTCTCCGAGCCGGCGCGCGTTCGCGTAATCTTCGTCGTACGGCGGCAGGCGGCGCAGCAGGCTCTCCGGCAGCCAGCCTGGTGGGATGGCCGCAGGCGACAATCCCTTCGGCAGCTCCGATTCGCATTTGTAGACGTCCCAGGAGTCGTGGCTCTGGCGCCGGGCGATCAGCATGGGTGCCAGGGTCATCCCATGCCGCGCGAGGCCGTCGGCGAGCTGGCCATAGAGCTCCCGCAGCCGCTGGTCCCTGGCTACCAGGTTCTTCGCCAGCTCGAGCTGCCGCGACCTCAGGCGGGGCTCGGCTTGCGATCCGTACGACACGAAGAAGAAGCCGGTTGCGGGCAGGGCCGCCGAAAGCAGGAGCAGCAGCGAAGCGGCGGTCAGATACCAGGCGCGGAAGGATGGGCGCCGCGCCTCCACCCACCTGCTCAGCCAACCGGCGCCGAGGAGCAGACCGCACGATGGCAAGGCGAGCCACCACACCCATCCCGGGCCACTCGTCAGCCGATGGACCGCCACACCCGCGGCCAGAGCGGCCACCACGATGAGCCCCGCTCCCGGAGCGGCCGCGCCGCGCCGGAGCAGCAGGTAGGAAGCGGCCAGCAGGACCCAGGGAAAGACCAGGCAGAAGAGCAGCAGGTGAACGCCCGGGAGGTCGTGGAGCGCCACCAGGAACAACACCAGGGCCAGGACATAAAGGCCGGTGAGCCGCATGTAGGCGAGGGTCCGCCCGCGGTCCGGCCAGAGCCAACCGGCACGATAGGCCGGCCGCAAGCGGTGCAGCAGCGAGGCCGGGACGATGAACGAGAGCAGGTAGAGGATCAGCAGCAGCAGGGCGGTGGTCATCAGGTCCACGTTGAGCTCGCGGGTCTCGCGCTGGTCGCTCCAGACCACCAGCGTCCAGAAGGGCAGCAGATCGCCCATCGGCCTGACGAAGAAGCGGTGCTGCATCCCAAGGTATTGCGTGGTGATCCGGCTGCTGCGCCGGGCGCCGACCGCGGCGACCATCCCGGGGTCTCGATTCACCTCGGCGAACAGGTTCTCCTGGCCGCTGCGCGACGCATCGGAATGGAACTGGACCTCGCCGTCGCCGTCGATGACCGCAAAACCGTAGCCGCTCGGCAGGACGGGTCGTGCGAGGGAGCTCATCTCGAAAGCGAGCGCGGCCACACAGGGCTTGCCGGCCGGGCATGAGCGGCTCGGCGTGCAGCTCCGCGCATTCGCCTGCGACGGGGAGGCGAGGACGACGATACGACGCGCCGTGGACATCGAGAAGACCGGTTGCAAGGCGAAGCGGAACCGCGGTGCGCCGGCCCCCGGCAAGGCCGGCGGGCAGGTCCCCGACGGGG
>DATGHG010000090.1:0-4682 GCA_035308185.1 Thermoanaerobaculia bacterium
GGGGGACTCCCCGCTCCCTGGGCAAGAGGACCTGCGTGTTTTCACCCCGGCGCTGACCGCGCTCTCGACTCTGAACTGCTCCATCACCTGAGGAGGATGGCCATGAAGACCCTTGCTGCCCTCGCCGTGGGCATCGTCGTCGCCAGCGGTTGCCGTCTGGCCGTAGCGCAGGAGACCGCGCCGCTCGCAGTGGTCATCGAGCGGTCGGGAGCCGGCGTCGAGATCAAGCCCGGTGCTGGTATCACGCTCGAAGCCGTAGCCAGGCCGGGTGCCGTATCTCTGGTCACGGGCAAGCTGCCGATCCTGCTGCAGCTCACTTGCGTTGGGACCGACTGCACCCAGGCCTCGATCACGCTCGACGGCAATCTTCTTCCCGCCGTCAATGCCCAGAGCGGCGGAGTCGTGGCGCTGACCGGGATTGCCGCCGCCAGCGACCTGATCGTCGCCTTCCCGGCGGCCACCCCACTGCGCACCACGCTGCAATTCGCGGCGGGTGGCGCCGCGCCGCCAGACGGCTTCGTGAATTCGACGGACCTCTCCAAGCTGCTGCAGAATCCCTGCTCCGGCGCCACCGCGCCCATGGCACAGGTCCTGGCAGGTGACGGCGCCAACTTCATCTTCGTGACGCCCACCGGCAAGATCCTGGACCGCCATGGCAATCTCGCGTCCAACGGCGGGGCGCCGCCGCCGACGATCGCGGAAAACGAAACACTCCGAGTTGTCGTCAGGGTTGATCGACAGCTCATCAAGTTCCTCGACATCCGGCGCAAGTCGGCTCCGAGGAACCGAGATGCCATCCGTATCCTGGGTGCCTCCCAGCCGGCGAGCTCTCTCCAGGTGGCGACAACCGCCGCCCCGCCGCCGGCCAGCCTCAGCTTTGCGCGCTGCGAGTACAAGGAGTTCGACTTGCAGGACTTCGCGCCGGGCGACGGCCAGGTGGAGATAGTCTTCCCGGTCAACAACCAGCTGTCCACACTCGGAACCTTCTCGTTCCGAGTCAACAGCCTCTACTGGGGAGCGCTGTCCTTCGGGCCGGTCTACACCAGCGTCTTCGACAAGCCCTTCAGTGTGGCGCCGACCGCGACTCAGGGTACCGGCAAGATCGTCAACGGCGAGGGCGGCGACCGGGTTCTCTATACGATCTTTCTCACCCCGTATCTCACCCAGCGAGTCCTGGCGACCAGCCAGCCCTGGTACGCCCATCTCAATCCTACCCTCGGCCTCGCCCTCAATGACGTGACGGACCACGCGCTGCTGGGGCTCTCCTGGGACTTCGGTCTGGCTGTGCTCTCGGGCGGCGTTCATTTCGCCAAGGTAACCGAGGTGGATCCCAATTCAGGCCTCAAGCTCGGGTCCACGATCACCACCGGCGGGACGATGCTTCCGAGCGCGACCGCGATTCCGACCGAAAAGCAATGGAAGGCAGGATGGTTCGTGGGTCTGGGTCTGGACATGCGGGTTGCGGGCCAGTTGCTCCAGGCGGCCATCGGCGGTATGGGGGGTGGCGCCAAGCAGTCTGCCCAGCCCGCCGGCGGAGGTGCCCAAAACCCCGGTGGCGGCGGTGGGCATCCATGAGTTGCGAACCGGATGGGTGGCCGTCGCGTCACTTGGTGCGGCCGCGCTCGAGGGTGTAGAGGACGTCGGCGCCGGTGCCGGTGCTGCTCTCGGCTTGCAGGGTCCAGTGGCTGTTGATGATGTAGCGGACGCGGAAGGTGCTGACCGGCTGGAAGAGGCCAATACCGTAGACCACGTAGAGGTGGGGCGCCAGGTACTTGCCCACCATCAGGGAGGCCTGGTTCAGGTTGCCCTTGCTCTCGATCGAGGCTTCCTCGAGGCCGAAGCGGGAGCCGATGCTCTTGGCCAGCAGGCCGGCGCCGGCGACGCCCAGCGAGGACGCCGCGTTGGCGACGCGGTTGCCCTCCTGCTGGTTGGCCTGGTTCAGGCCATGGCCGAGCATCATGTAGGCCAGGGCGTCGCTCTGGCCCATGGCGGGGGTGGACCAGACCGAGATCTGCGGCTCCTTGAGGGTGCCCTTGGCCTCGATGCCGGCGGTGACCGTGGTGTCGTCGGAGAGGCGCGAGGCGCGGATGTCGACGGCGGGATCGTCGATCGCGCCGCCGAAGATCAGGCGGCCGCGCTCGATGGTCAGGTTCTGGCCGTAGGCCTGGAAGGTCCCGCCCGGCGCGATGTCCAGCTCGCCGGTGCCGGTGGTGGCGGTGCTGCCGGGATTCTCGGCCACCAGCACGGTGCCGTAGGGCTGCCCCTTCAGGCCGAAGGCGTCGAGCTCGATGGCGGGGTTGGGCACCACCAGGCGCAGGCGGGTGTAGATGGCGAGCGGCGCCTTCGCCGGCTGCTGCGCCTGGGCCTTCACGCCGCCGACGAAGACCACGTCCTTGGAGGGCGCCACCGGTCCGCCCTTGGGCGCCTTCTCGACGTGGATGTGGGCCTCCGGCACGGTCACCTGGCCGGTGAGGCGGGCGGTGGTGCCCTGGTATTCGAGCTTGATGTCGGGCGACACCAGGATGCGGATGTCGCGCGTGTTCATCACCGCGAAGCGGCTGCCGCTGACCGCGAGCTGGACCGGCGTCGCGGCGCTGGGCACCAGGCCGGCGTGGCCGGTGATCCGGATGCTGCCGGGGCCGGAGCTGGCGCCGGCGTCGATGGCCAGGGTCGTGCCGCCGGCAGCGGTGGCGGTGAGCCGGACGTTCTCGAGGTCCAGGCCGTAGAGCGGCACCCGCGCCCGCCCGCCGTCGAGCACCGCCTTGCCGTCGAGGCGCGGCGCGCCGGCGGTGCCGGCCAGGCTCAGGTCGGCGTTGAGGGAGCCGGCCAACTGCCGCAGGTCGGGGATGAAGCCTTCGAGGAACGACAGGTCGCGCACGTGCACCGCGATGGTGCCGGCGAGCGGCTGGTCGCGCAGCACGATGCCCTTTGTCAGGCGCGGTAGCCGCAGGTGGGCGTCGAGGGTGCCGACGTTGGCGAGCGCCAGGGCGGCGGTGGCGTTGCCGCCCTCGGGGCCGGCCTGCGCCCGCAGGGTGCCGCGCTCGAAGTGCACCGTCGCCGTCCGGCCGCCCTCGACGGGGAAGCGCAGGTCGCCGGGGCCGGGCGCGAGGTCGACGTCCGCGCCGGCGATGCCGCGGCTGCCGCCGTGGGCTTCGGCCCTGCCGTTGACCTCGCCGCTGATCGTCAGGTCGGGTGGCAGGAAGGGCTTCAGCAGCGCGAGCGGCAGGGAGGCGAGAGTGGCCTGCCCGGCCCAGGGGCCGGCCTGCGACCAGGCGGCGCTGGCGCACAGGCGGGCGCCCGAGGGGCCGGCGCCGCCGGTGCCCGCCGCCCCGACCCAGCAGAGGTCGCGCAGCTGCACGGCGCTGGCGCTGGCCTGTAGCGCCGCCCCCCGCTCGAGGCGCCAATCGCCGACCGGCGAGGAGCGCAGGTCGAGGCGCGAGATCTGACCGCGCCAGGTGGAACCGGCGCCGAGGGGGCCGCTGACGCCTCCCGCCAGGCCGAGGTCGAAGCGCGCGTCCTTGCTGTCGCCCAGCCCCGTGGCCGACAGCGCCAGGGTGTGATTGGCCGCCGTGCCCCGGGTCTGGAGCTCGAGCCGGGAGATCAGCTGGCCGCCGGCGTTGACGTCGCTCAGGTTGGCGTCGAGCTGGAACGGTCCGGAGGATGCGGTGTCGACGTCGGCGGTCAGGTTCGCCGCGCCGACGCTTTGGGTGCCGAAGCGCAGTCCCTGAGCATGCGCGGTCGCTTGCACTCGCGGCGCCTGCGCGGCGCCGGTGACGTGGCCCTGGGTGATGAGCGAGCCGGTCGCGTCCGCCACCACCAGGCCGAGGTTCGGCACCGCGGCGTCGAAAGTGAGATCGAAGCGCTCTCCCAGCCGGCCGGACGCTCGCAACCGCGCCGTGCCCCAGCGAGCGTCGAGCCGTAACAGGTCGTAGCTCGGGCCGGCGAGCCGCAGCGCGGCCGTCACCGCCACCGGCTGGCCGCGCAGGGTCCCCTGCAGTCGCGGCAGGTCGACGCTGCCGGTCAGCCCGCCGGCCTGGCTCTCGCCCCGCGTCGCCAGGTCGAAGGCGAGGCGGCCCGGGAGGTCGGGGCGCACCGCCGCCGGGTCGATCCCCTGGCCGGTGAGCGCCAAGTTCCAGGCCAGACGCGGGCTCCAGCTCACGTCGCCGTGCCCCTGCACGCGGCCGGAGAGCAGGTCGGCGGTCAGGCTGTCGATGTGGAAGCGGTCGCGGTTGCCGGTGCCGGCAAGGGAGACGCGACCGGCGGCTGGCGAGGCCGGGGCGATGCGCGCGGCGGCGGTCGCCGGCTGGGGCGCGCTCGGCACGACGGCCGGATTGGTGGCGGTGCCGGCGGTCGCCGGTTGGGGCGCGCTCGGCACGACGGCGGGATTAGCGGCGGTGCTGGCGGCCGCCGCTCCCGGGCCCGGGCTGGCGGCGACATCGGCGGTGAGCTGCGCCCGGAAGCTGTCGAGGCTGCCGGCGATCCGCGCCTGCCCCTGCCGGCTCCTGACCGACGGCGGCCCGGTCAAGGGCCACGCCAGGTCGCGCCAATCGAGCGCCGCATCGACGTCGAGAGTCTGGCCGCGCTGGGTCAGGCGGCCGGAGGCGCCGACCCGGGTCGGCGTGCCAGGCACCGTCAACTGCATCGCCTGAAGGTGCCAGTCGGCCCCTTGCCGGGTCAGCCGG
>DATGHG010000091.1:0-7016 GCA_035308185.1 Thermoanaerobaculia bacterium
TCGGCCGCCTCGCCCGGCGCTTCTCGCCAGCACCTCGCCGAACGTGAGACTGGATCGGACTGACGCTGACATGCCGCGCGTAGGCCAGGCCGCCGGCCGGTACTCGAAGCGGCTGGTGAACCTCGCCCGGGAAGGTCCACACGCGGCGAGCCGATCGCCGCCGCCATGGAGCTCCGCCGCCCGCGCAGCTGGCTCTCGCCCGCGGCACTCGACATGCCCCCCAGCTTCGCTTACCTTTCACCCAACGGAAGCTGTCAGGGAGGTTGGTCCAGGTCAGGTCATTCCCGCTAGCCGTCACCAAACGAGGGATGGCCAGGTCAGGCCACGCGGGTCAAGCGGATCGGGACAAGGGCACGTCAGCTCGGCGCTTGAAAGGGGGACAATATGGCAATCGTTGCGATGTTCGAAGTGGATGGGGCGGACTCAACCAAGTACGACGAGGTCATCCGGCGACTCACGGAAATCGGTCAAAGAGTACCCGACGGGCAGCTGTACCACATCTGCTATGGCGACAGGCAGCGCCTACAGGTGATCGACGTCTTCGAAAGCTCGGCCAAGCTCGACGCCTTCGGCGCGAAGCTCATGCCGATTCTGCAAGACCTGGGCATCGAGGCGAAACCAACGGTCTTCGAGGTCTACAACATCATCGCCGAACATTAGAGGCAACTCCGTCGATACGGCCACTCTCGCGGCCGGCGCCCTGCCGGCGCGCTGATCTTGCTCACCGACCCGGTCGCGGTGCTGGCGCTGATCGAGCACCTCCGCGCGTGTCCCGCTCCTTGCTGATCATCGTCACCGGCGAGAGCCTGGTCAACCAGGGATCGACCGCCGGCCGTCTCGCCCGGCGCCTCTCGCCGCAACCTCGCCGCAGCTGAGCCCGTCTCGATCGGGGCGGCGCGGACAGGCTGCGCTACCATCCCCACATGCGGCACCGTCCCTGGTCAAGACTCGGTCTCGGGCCGCTTGCCGCCGCCGGCGCGGAGCCGTCCGGCGAGGGCATCACCCCCGGCGACGTCAGCCGCGAGCTCCGCGACTTCGCCCGCCGGCAGGAGCGCCGCCGCCGGGTGCTGCCCCGCGCGCTGCTGGTCGGCATCCTCGCCGGCCTCGCCGCCACGGCGTTCCGGCTCAGCCTCGATGCCGCAGACCGGCTGCGCAACGCCCTCTTTCGCTTCACCCACACACTGCCGATCGGGTGGGGCCTGCCGCTCGCGGCCGCCGTCTGCGGCGGCGGCGCCGCGGCCGCCCTCTGGCTGGTCCGCCGCTTCGCCCCCGAGACCGCCGGCAGCGGCATCCCCCATCTGAAGGCGGTGCTGAACCGCTTGCGCGGCATGAAATGGCGGCGGGTGCTGCTGGTCAAGTTCGCGAGCGGCACACTGGGCATCGGCAGCGGACTGGCCCTGGGCCGCGAGGGGCCGACCGTGCAGATGGGCGGCGCCATTGGCCAGATGGTGGCCCAGTGGCTACGCGGCAACGCGCGGGAACGGCACACCCTGATCGCCGCCGGCGCCGGTGCCGGCCTCGCCGCCGCCTTCAACGCCCCGCTCGCCGGCGTCATCTTCGTGCTCGAAGAGCTGCGCCGCGACTTCGCTCCCGGCGCCCTGACCGGCGCCTTCGTCGCCTCGGTGACCGCCGACGTCGTGGAGCGCCTGCTGCTCGGGCAGTCGCCGGTCTTCCACATCGCCAGCCCGCCGGTGCCGCCGCTTTCGAGCCTGCCGTTGTTCCTGGCCCTCGGGCTGTTCGCCGGCCTGCTGGGAGTCGCCTTCAACCGCGCCCTGCTCGGCAGCCTGCGCCTGTTCGAGCGCACCGCGGCATGGCCGTTCGGCCTGCCCGCCGGGGTGGTGGGCGCCGCCATCGGCGTGGTCGGCTGGTTCGCGCCGGCGGCGCTCGGCGGCGGCGCGCCGCTGGTCGGTGAGACCCTGGCCGGCAGGGTGACCCTGGGAGCGCTCGCCGGCCTGCTCGTGCTGCGCTTCGCCATGACCATGTTCAGTTACGGCTGCGGCGCCGCCGGCGGCATCTTCGCACCGCTGCTGGTCATCGGCGCGCAGGCCGGCCTGCTGATCGGCCTCCTCGGCCAGCCTCTCTTCCCCGCCACCGCCGGCTATCACACCGCCTTCGCCGTGGTGGGCATGGCGGCGTTGTTCGCGGCCATCGTGCGGGCGCCGCTCACCGCCATCGTGCTGCTGCTCGAGATGACCGAGCAGTACTCGTTGATGCTGCCGCTGCTCATCGCCTGCTTCACCGCCTACACCCTCGCCGACCTGCTGCGCGACCGGCCCATCTACGAGGCGTTGCTCGAGCGCGATCTGATGCGCGGCCAGGACCGGGCAGCGCCCGCCGGCACCACCCTCCTCGAGCTCAAGGTGGAGGCGGGCGCGCCCTTCGACGGCGGGCGAGTCGCCGACCTCGGCCTGCCGCCGGGCTGCCTGCTGGTGACCGTCGAGCGCGCCGGCCGCGAGGAGGTGGCGTCGCGCGACACCGTGCTGCAGGCCGGCGACCGCATCACCGCCGTGGTGGCGGCGGCCGCCGCCGGCGGCGTCGAGCGGCTCCGCCAAGGCGTCGAGGCGCCCAGGGGCGGCCGCGGGCATCCTCCCGCCGGTTCCCCCTAGCCTGCCGCTGCCGTCCGCGCCTGCCACCCCTGGCAGCCGTTCCTCGGTCGCCCGGCCATCGCGGGCCGCCGCCGGAGGCACCGCGCGGATCGCGAGCGAATTAGATCGCAAGGCGATAGGGTTTCAGGTAGACTTCCTGGCGGCCGGTCGCCGGACCGTGGCGCTCCGCCGCGCGTGCGGGGTTCACCGGGTTCTGCCCTTGCCGGCCTGCCGAACCGTGCCCGGTAGGGCATTGAAAGGAGATCGAGATGATCCGTAAGTCGCTGCCGTGGGTGGTGATGCTGTGCCTGGTGACGATCTTCGTGGGCTGTGCGCACAAACAGCCGATCACCGCGCCGGCCGCCGTGCAGGCGCACACCGCCCCGGCGCCGCCGCCGGCGACCGAGGTGCGCCCGGCCCGCACCCCCGCCGCCCCGCCGCCCGCGGACCCGATGCTGTCGAGCGACATGCAGGTGGTCAACGGCGAGCTGCACCGCCGGGGCTTCACCCCGGACGTCTATTTCGACTTCGACAAGAGCGAGCTCAAGAGCGATGCCCGCGCCGAGTTGCAGCGCAATGCCGGCCTGCTGCGCACCTACGACCACCTCGACCTGATGATCGAGGGCAACTGCGACGAACGCGGCACCGCCGAGTACAACCTGGCGCTCGGCGAGCGCCGCGCCAATGCGGTGAAGAGCTACCTCTCCTCGCTGGGCGTCGCCGGCCAGCGGATGCGCACCCTGAGCTATGGCTCGGAGCGTCCGGTCTGCACCGAGCATCAGGAGAGCTGCTGGTCGCAGAACCGGCGCGATCACATGGTGGTCAGCGGCCGTTCGACCGGTGGCAGCATCGGCTAACCGCTGACTCAGGCCGTCCGCCTGCCCGTCGCCTTCGTGGCCCCTCCGGCCGCCGGTTCGCCAGCCACCGGCGCCGGTCGGACCCTCGCCGCCTGCAACGTGAGATCGGACGCTCCGAGCGCGCAAACCTCCGCGGTTCATTCATCCACTCTCTGTGACTATGATGTCGATCATGGTCACAGAGCCACACGAGATCTCGACTGCGGACGACGCGAGGCAGCCGAGCGGAGAATCCGCGGCGCCACCGGCGCCGCCGCCCCGACGTGGCGGCGGCCAGCTGCTGATCGTGGGCGCCGGCCCCACGGGACTGGCGCTCGCCTGCCGCTGCACCCAGCTCGGCCTCGACACCCGGTTGATCGATCGCAAGGCGGGACCCACCGCGACATCGAACGCCATCGGGCTGCAGTATCGGATCTCCGAGCTGCTCGCGGCGATGGGGGTCGTGGACCGCTTCATCCAGGAGAGCTGCACGCCGAGCGCCGTCAACCTCTACCTGGGAGAGCGCAAGCTGCTCCAGGTCGGGTTCCACCCCGAGCTCGGCGACGCCGGCGCCGGCGGCGCCTTCCAGCCTTGCTCGCTGCTGATCCCTCAGAGCCGTACCGAGGCCCTCCTCGGCGACTTCCTCCGCGAGCTCGGGGGAAGGGCGGTCGAGTGGTCCACGGAGCTCGTGGAGCATACCCAGAGCGCCGGCTCGGTCCAGGCGCGGCTCAGGCACGCCTCCGGGGCGGAGGAAGAGTGGCGAGGGAGCTGGCTGGTCAGCTGCGAAGGAGCGCACAGCCGCATCCGCGCCCAGGCCGGCATCGAGTTCCGCGGCCAAAGCTATGCCCAGCATTTCCTGCTGGCCGACTTCGACCTCGGGAGCGAATCGCTGCTGGCCCAGAGCGAGGTCAGCCTCTGGCTTCATCCTCAGGGCTCGGTGGCCCTGATGCCGCTGCCCACCATGAACGTGTGGCGCTTCTTCGCCGAGATCACCGCACCCGCGTGGCACGGCGAGCCCTCGCAGGCGGAGATCTGGGGCCAGGTGCAGGAGGTGCTGTCGCAGCGGGTGCCGCATGCGGAGCGCTTCGCGGCGGCGCAGCCACGCTGGGCATCGCAATTCCGCATTCATCGCCGCCTGGCCGACCACTTTCGCCGTGACCGCGTCTTCCTCGCCGGCGACGCGGCGCATCTCCACAGCTTCACGGGCGGGCAGGGGATCGCCACCGGCATCCAGGACGCCTTCAACCTGGCCTGGAAGCTGGCGCGGGTGTCGGGAGGCGCCGCCGACGGCCTGCTCGACACCTATGAGGAGGAGCGCCGTCCCCAGGCCCAGGCCGTGCTGCGGCAGACCGACCAGATCATCAGGCTCTTCACGGCGACGCGGCCGCCGGCGAGCTGGATCCGGGAATGGCTGGTACTGCCCATCCTGCGCTTGCCGTCGTTGCAGAAGCGGTTTTTTGGCCGATTCGCGCAGCTCCACGTCAGCTATCGCGGGACCAGGCTCGCCGTCGACGAGACCTCGTTCGTGCACCGGGCCGTCAGCGGGTGCAGGTCCGGAGATCGAACACCCGACGTCGCGCTGCGTCACGCCGAGACCGGCAACGACTGGACGCTGTTGAACGCCTTGCGCTTGGGACGCCCGGTCGTGCTCCTGGGAACCCTGCCCGATTCCCCTCCTGAGATTGGGCATGACGCGCTGCTACGCGCCCTCGATCGCCTCGAGATCGAGTCCTATCGGGTGGTGGCGGCCGACTCGCCGCCAGCGAGCGACCGCACCCGGGTGCTGATCGATGTCCATGGCGACTGGCGCAGGCTCTACCCGCTGCACGGAGACTTCCTCTGCTTGGTGCGGCCGGACGCCCATCTCGGGCTCATCCAGCAGCACCTCGACATTCCGCGCTTGCGGCGGTACCTGAGATCCTTGTGTTCAGAAGCCGCGGTGGTGGCAGCCTTCGCCGGCCTGGGCGCGAGCTGACCAGAGCCGAGATGCCGCGTCCCTTCACCGCTGTCGAACGCCGGGCCGTCGCCGAGAAGCTCCGCCGGGCGGCCCGCGACAGCCTGGCCCACGGGGGCGTCCGGCAGATGAGCGTCGAGGTCCTCACCCGCGCCGCCGGCATCTCGAAGGGCGCCTTCTACCGCTTTCATCCCGCGAAGGAGGCGCTGGTCTTCGAGATCCTGGCCGAGGCGGAGACCGAGGTCCGGCGAGAGCTCGAGCGCCGCCTCGAGCAACCCTGGGCCAGCCCGCGTGAGCTCATCGAGCGCTTCCTGCGTTTCCAGTTCGAGGTTATCGACCGGGAGCCGATCCTGGCCCTCCTCGCCGACCCGGTCGAGGCGGCCTTGCTGCTGCGCGCCGTCCCCCCGGAGCAGCTGGCCAGGCTCGAGCAAGAGGACGACCGGTATTTCTCCCGGATCTTCGCCCGCTGGCACGAGCAAGGCATCATCGCCGCCGTGCCCTCCCGTGTCCTGTCCGGACTGCCTCGCGTCGCGCTGGCCCTCGTGCGCCAGCGCGACCTCATCGGCAGGGAGCGATTTCCCCTCGTCGTCGACCTCCTCGTCGAAAGCCTCGCACGACGTCTGGCCACCGATCGGCCACCAGGCAGCGCGCCACCGGCGCTATAGGTCACTGGTGCTGATCGTAGAGCCAGGCGCCACCGCTGGCCGATCAGGTCATCCAGCGCCTCCCAGCCGCCGCCGGGGTGCCCGAGGCCCAGCTCGTCGAGCACCAGCACCTCGACATCCACCAACGTCGCCAGCGGCGACCTCAACCGCATCGCTGCCACGACCTCCCCGTCGTCGTCCGACCGCTCGCCGCCGAAGACGATCCCCGGCACCCGCGACGCCCGGACGAACCGAGCCGTCCCCAGGCCGGCACACCGCAGATAGGCGCGCCACAGCAGCTCCGTGGCCAGGAAGCTCTTGCCGACTCCGGTATGCCCGGTGAGGAACAGCGACCAAGGCTCGCCGCGCCAAGCGTCGATGCCCAGCGCCGTTTTCGGGTCGCGCGGCCAGCTCTCCGGCTCCTCGAACGGCTCGCAATACCGCGGCGGAACGCCGAAACCAGCGAGCGTGCCGGCCCGGTCGGCGAGCGCCGCCGCGAGCCTCTTCTCGGCGCTTGTCGCCGCCCGTTTGGCGCGCTCGCACCCGGCACACAGCCCATCGACCAGGCCGTATTCAGCCCGGCCGCACTGGCCGCACCGCGGCTCCTCGACGAGCAAACCGAGGGGGCGCCGGGCGAACTCCTCGAGGCAATCGGGAAGCGATCTCATCGGCCCTCCCAAGCGCCGCCTTCGCCGTCGCGGGCGCCGCGGGCGCCACGCGCGCCCCGGTTCTTCGCGCCACGGCCGTCCCGCCCCACCGCCGGCGCCACCGGCGCCGGCGGCACCGGCTGGTCACGCCAACCGAGTTCCCGCACGTAGCGCTCCGCCTTGCGCCAGTACCTCGGGTCGGCGTTGGCGCCCTTCTGCGCCTCGAGCGCAGCCAGCACCTCGGGCAGCGGCGGCAGAGCGTCGCCAGCCGCCAGCCAGGCACGCAAGGCGGGGGCCTCGCCTTCCTGCCGCGGGTAGGCGGCGAACCAGACCCGGAACTCGCCGGCAGG
>DATGHG010000092.1:0-20697 GCA_035308185.1 Thermoanaerobaculia bacterium
AGTTGACCGGCGCCTGTTTGCGGTAGGCCAGGCCGCGCTCGAGCATGCGCAGGAACAGCCACTGGTTCCAGCGGTAGTACTCCGGCGTGCAGGAGGCGATCTCCTTGCTCCAGTCGTAGAGGATGCCCCAGCGCCGGAACTGCTCCTTCATCACCTTGATGTTGCCGAACGTCCAATCACGCGGATGCACGCGGCGCTGGATGGCGGCATTCTCGGCGGGCAGGCCGAAGGCATCCCAGCCCATCGGGTTGAGCGCTCGCTTGCCGTGCATCCGCAGGTAGCGGAAGAGCGCGTCGCCCAGGATGTAGTTGCGGCCATGCCCGACGTGGAGCCGGTCGCCCGACGGGTACGGGAACATCATGAGCATGTAGTACTTGCCCTCGGCGTGGCGCAGGTCCACCTCGGCCGCTCGCTGCTTCTCCCAGCGGTCCTGCCACTTGGCCTCCACGGTCTTCGGGTCGTACGGCATGCTCATCGCGCTCTCGCTTTCCGGTCGCTCGCTCGGCGGCGGCCGGCCGGCGCCGGCGCCACGATTATCCCCGAAACCGCGCGGCACCCCGCGCTGTTCCCCGCTCTCCCAGAGGTCCAGGCATGCCAGGGGTGCCGGCGACCGCGGCGACGCGGCGGCGCGTCAGGTCATGCTGCCGGGGAAGCTGTGCTGTTTGAGCAGGCCGTCGAGCAGGCCGTTGACGAAGCGTCCCGACTGCTCGGAACCGAACTTCTTCGCCAGCTCGATGGCCTCGTCGACCACCACCAGCTTGGGGGTGTCCTGCTCGTAGAGCATCTCGTAGATCGCCAGCCGCAGGATGTTGCGATCCACCGCCGGCATCCGCTCGAGCCGCCAGTTGTCGGCCTGGCCGCGGATCATCGCATCGATCTCCTCGCGGTGGTCGACGGTGCCGCGCACCAGCACCTGGGCATAGTCGAAGGCATCCTCGACCCGGCGCCGCTGGCGGGCCAGGTCGCCGCCCAGGTACTCGGCGAGGTCGAAGCTGGCGAAGATCTGCGGCAGCGCGCTGCCGCCGAGATCGCTCTGGTAGAGCATCTGGACCGCCATCTCGCGCGCCGTGCGCCGCTTACCTGCCGTCATCCTTCGGAGGGGCGCCCCGCGGCGGCCCGTCAGGCCCGCAGCCGAGCGAAGAGATCGGCCATCTCGAGCGCGGCCAGGGCGGCTTCCCAGCCCTTGTTGCCCGCCTTGCCACCCGCTCTCTCCTCCGCCTGCTCGGTGGTGTCGCAAGTGAGCACTCCGTAGGCCACCGGCAGCCCGTGGCGCTCGGCGACGCGGGCGATGCCGGCGGTGCACTCGCGGGCCAGGAAATCGAAGTGCGGAGTCTCGCCGCGGATCACCACGCCCAGGGCGATCAGCCCGTCGAGGCCGCCACGCCGCGGCGCCGTCTCCCGGGCGGCCGTCGCCTGAGCGGCGGTCTCCTGAGCGGCGGTCTGCTGGGCCGGCGTCTGCCGGGGCTGCCGGGGCCGCTGGTGCTCCTCGGCCAGGACCGCCAGCGCCTGCGGTATCTCCCAGGCGCCCGGCACCGTGACCAGCAGCACGTCCGCCGCCGCCACGCCGTGGCGCAGCAGGCAATCGGACGCGCCGGCGATCAGCGCCTTGCCGATGCGCTGGTTGAAGCGCGAGGCCACGATGCCGAAGCGGCGACCGGCTCCGGCCAGGTCTCCTCGCGTCTCCTCGATGCCTTTCATCCCGGGGTCCCGAAGGCGCCAGAGTATAGCGCGGCGGCGGCGTGGCGCGCCATCTGGCGCAGCCACAGGCCGTAGGTGGGCGCCAGCGTCGCCTTGATCAGCGCGTCGGCCGCCAGGCCTGCCGCCGCGAGCGCCATCAGCCGGACCTCCCGGCGAGTGAAGGGCCATGCCCGCCGGGCCAGCAACGGCCGCGAGAAGAGGGCGCCGAGCAACACGAACGCCAGCACCCGCAATACCGACCAGGGGACCCAGGCGAAGACGGCGCCGACCACCGGATGGCCGCTGGCTGCCGCGAAGCTGCCGACGAAATCGCTCATCCAGCCGACCAGCGCCGCGCCCATCACCAGCCCCAGGTAGCCGCCGCTCGCCCAGGTGAGCAGCACGAAGATCGCCAGGTGTTCGAGGTGTATCGGCAGGAACTGGCGCCAGTCGTTCTCGGGCGCGATGCCGGTCGCCACCCACCCGAACATCTCCTGGCGGTAGGGCTCGCCGTGGAGGATGCCGGCGGCGGCAGCCGCGGGCCACAGCTCGGCCAGCACGATCACTCCCAGGCTGAGCAGCGCCGCCCACGACGTCGCCAGGCGCCATGCCGCGGCATGGTCGCCGCGCCGCACCCGCGCCGCGAAGGCGGGATAGACGGTGAGCGGCGCCAGCAGCGGCAGCGCCCAGCGGCCGCCGGCCGGGATCGCCGCGAGCAGCGGCAGCAGCGGCGTCAGCGCCAGCCACAGCCAATCCCGCCGCTCGTCCTGAGCGCTCACAGGGCGCCTCGCGCCGGGCCCAGGTGGATCTCCTCGTAGAGCGCCCGCGGATCGGCGTCGAGGGCGCCGCCGAGAGCGCGCGCCACCTCGGCCGGCGGCACCATGAGGCCGCGTTCCCAGGTACCCGGGATGCCGTCCCAGATTGGCGTGTCGGTGGCGCCGGGATAGATCGCGGTCAGCCGCACACCGCTGCCGGCGAGCTCCTCGCGCAGCGCCGCGAGCATGCCGGCGAGGCCCCATTTGCTGGCGCAGTAGGCGGCCCAGCCGGGAAAACCGCGCCGCGCGGCGACCGACAGGACGGCGAAGATCCAGCCCCTGCCGCGCCGCCGCATCGCCGGCAGCAGCGCCCGCAGCAGCAGGAAGGCGCCGGTCAGGTTGGTGTCCAGGGTGGCGGCGAAGCCTTCCGGCGACAGCTCCGCGAACGGCCGGATATGGGCGGTGCCGGCGGCCGGTACGACCAGCTCGGCGGCGCCCCAGCGCTCGTCGATCGCCGCCGCGGCGCGCTCGACCGCCGCCGCGTCGCGCACGTCGCAGGAGAAGGCCATGCCGCCGGGCGACCCGAGCACGCCAGCCGCGGCCAGGGTCGCTTCGAGCGGCGCCGCGCGACGGCCGAGAAGGGCCAGGGCGAAGCCCCGCCGGCCGAGCTCGAGAGCGATCTCGCGCCCGATGCCGGAGCCGCCGCCGCTCACCACCGCCACGCCCTTGGAGGCGCCCGCGCCGCCCGGCGGCTCGCTGCCTCGCTCCGGCGATCCTGCCCCGCTCGCCGGCTGCTCATCGCTCATTGCACCCTCCGCTGGTCCTGATCTCCGCGCCGGATCATACCGGCCGGCCCGCCGCCAGCAAACGTTGCGCGATCCGCGGCCTGGATTCCGTCTTGATGATTAGAGGGCGCCACCGGCGGACCCATCCGAGGTAAAAAGTGAGTAGAATTGAGCCATGGCCGAATCTCTTTCCCAGCGCCTCACCTACGACGACCTGCTGCTGATGCCGGACGACGGCCCGCGGTATGAGCTGATCGACGGCGAGGCCTACATCATTCCCAGCCCCGACGCCAAGCACCAAACCGCGCTGCTGGAGTTGGCGGTCCAGCTGCGAAGCGCCATCCGCGACCGCTCCAGGGTCTTCATCGCTCCGTTCGACGTGGTACTCGCCATGAACACGGTGCTGCAACCCGACGTGCTGCTGCTGGCCCCCGCCTCGCTGTGGCGGATCAAACGCAGCCTCTATGGTCCGCCGGATCTGGCGGTCGAGCTGCTCTCCCCGACCAGCGTCAGGCGCGACCGCGGCGTCAAGCGCGCCACCTACGCTCGCTTCGGCGTCGGCGAGTACTGGCTGGTGGATCTGAACAAGCAGGCGATCGAGGTTTATCGCCTGGCGCCAGGCACCCCGCCGTCCTACCGCCTGGAAGGCAATCACCTCTCCGGCGACCGCGTCACTACGCCGCTGCTGCCTGCCCTCGCCCTGGACCCCGCGGCGCTGTTTCCTGATCTCTCCTAGGGTCCACCAGCGTCCACCGATCCCAAATGGGCGAAACTGCTGCCAGGCGAGGCAGCGGAGGGCCCCAGCCGGCCGGGCCTGAGGGTCGCGGCTCAACCGGGCGAGGCAAGCAGCGTCGGTCTCGGCACCGTACCCACCGCGAGCCCGTTGGTCGCGATCCTCAGGTCCGCCCGGCCCCGGCCCGGCCGGAGTGCACAGAGATTTGCCGCAACTTGACGTAAACTACGTCTCGGAGCGGCATAAACCGCTCGGACCGAGCCGCGGCCGGCAGCCTTGCCGCCCGCCTCCCCAATGGAGACCTCGATGGCTCCGACGATCCCGCGCGAAGACCCCGGTGGCGAGCCCAGCCCGCCGGCCTACGACGCCGACTTCGTGATCGTCGGCTCCGGTTTCGGCGGCAGCGTCTCGGCGTTGCGCCTGGCCGAGAAGGGCTATCGCGTGATCGTGCTCGAGGCCGGCAAGCGGTGGCGGACCGAAGACTTCCCGCGCACCAACTGGAACCTGCGCAAGTTCCTCTGGCTGCCCAGCCTGTTCTGCTACGGCATCCAGCGCCTGACCCTGCTGCGCGACGTCCTGGTGCTCTCCGGCGCCGGCGTCGGCGGCGGCTCGCTGGTCTATGCCAACACCCTGCTCGAGCCCGGCGAGGAGGCCTTCCAGCGCGGCACCTGGCCGCGCGGCGTCGACTGGCGCCAGGTGCTGGCGCCGCACTACGCCACCGCCCGCCGCATCCTCGGCGTCACCACCACTCCGCGGCTGTGGGAGGGCGACCGCCAGCTCCTCGAGTTCGCGCGCAGCCTGGGCAAGGAAGAGAGCTTCCAGCCGACCGAGGTCGCGGTGCTCTTCGCCCGCCAGGGCGAGCGCCCCGGCGAGGCGGTCGGCGACCCCTTCTTCGGCGGCGAGGGCCCGGCGCGCCAGACCTGCATCTATTGCGGCGGCTGCATGGTGGGCTGCCGGCACCACGCCAAGAACACGCTGGACAAGAACTATCTCTATTTCGCCGAGCGGCTGGGCGCCGAGGTGCGCCCGGAGACCCTGGTCACCGGCCTGCGCGAGGACGGACGCGGCGGCTACCTCATTGCCACCCGCCGCTCGACCGCGCCCCTTCCCGGGTGGCTCCGCGGCAGGCGGGCCACCAGCACCCTGAGCGCCCGCGGCGTGGTGCTCGCCGCCGGCGCGCTCGGCACCGTCAATCTGCTCCTCGCCTGCCGCGAGGCCGGCACGCTGCCGCGGCTCTCGCCGGCGCTCGGCAGCTACGTGCGCACCAACAGCGAGGTGCTCTGCGGCGCCACCGCCAGGAGCGGCGCCCGCGATTTCTCCGAGGGCATCGCCATCGCCTCCGGTTTCCACCCGGCCGCCGACACCTACATGGAGGTGGTGCGCTACCCCCGCGGCTCCGACGCCATGAGCTTTCTCGGCACCCTGCTGATCGACGGCGGCAGCCGCCTCGGCAGGCCGCTGCGCTGGGCCGCCTCCTGCCTGCGCCACCCGCTCGATTTCCTCCGCACCCTCAATCCGTTCGGCTGGGCCAAGCGCTCGACGATCATCCTGGTGATGCAATCGCTCGACAACTCGCTGCGCCTGGTGCGGCGCCGGCGCTGGACCTGGCCGTTCGCCAAGCACCTGACCAGCCGCCGCGATCCCGGCCAGCCGCCGATCCCAAGCTACATCCCGGTCGCCAACCAGGCGGCCCGCTTCCTGGCCGGCCGGATCGACGCCTTTCCTTCCAGCTCGATCAACGAGGTGGTGGCCAACGTCCCGACCACCGCCCACATCCTGGGCGGCGCCGCCATGGCCTCCTCGCCTGCCGACGGCGTCATCGACGACCGCAATCGCGTCTACGGCTACGACCGCCTCTACGTGGTGGACGGCTCGATGATCCCCGGCAACCTCGGCGTCAACCCCAGCCTGACGATCACCGCCATGGCCGAGCACGCCATGAGCCACATCCCCGCCAAGGAACCGCATCTGCGGCCGCTGCCTCCGGCCATGCGCGCCGCCCTGCCGATCCCGGCCACTCCACCGCTCGCACCGATCTCCGCCGCCTGACCGGCGACGGCTCTATCCCTTTGAGCCGCAAGGAAGTCCGCGGTACACTCACGGCCACGACGCCAGGACCCCCCGGCGGCTCGCGGGCCGCGCTCCACAGTCGAGGACCGATCCCATGAAGATCCCGTCGCTCATCCTCAAGCAGATGTACAACTTCGGCAGCCTGCAGAACTCCCCCGAGGGCGTCCGCTTCAGCCTCAAGAACCGCCTTGCCGACGCCAACCTGACCAACCTCTCGGAAGTCCGCATCAACGGCCAGCCGGTGCCACTCGAAAACCTGACCTTCGTCTTCGACGACGGCCCGGAGCTCGCCGCCTCGGCCGTGCGCCCGGACAACGTGCTCGCCTTCCCGTTGCGCCGCGTGGTGCGCATCCGCGCCCGCATCGAGCCGCTGGCCCGGGGCACCCACGAGATCGCGCTCGCCTTCGAGGCCAGCCCCTTCGGCGCGCTCGCCTTCAAGGTCACCGACGCCATCGCCGACGAGGCGCCGGCGCGCGCCGCGGTGCCCTACGACAAGGAGCACAACCACGGTCCGGAGATCATCGCCCAGCGGCAGAAGTTCATCGAGCGCTACACCGGCGTCAAGTTCGAGCACATCGACAAATATTCTTTCGATCCCGCCATCACCCGCGGCAACATCGAGAACTTCACCGGCGTCGCCCAGGTGCCCATCGGTTTTGCCGGACCGTTGCGGGTCAACGGCGAGCATGCCGACGGCGAGTTCCTGATCCCGCTCGCCACCACCGAGGGCACGCTCGTCGCCTCCTACAACCGCGGCATGAAGGTGCTCAACCTGTCAGGCGGTGTGCTGTGCACGGTGGTCGGCGACGCCATGCAGCGCGCGCCGGTGTTCGTCTTCGACAACGCGCGCCACGCCCGCGACTTCGCCGCCTGGGTGGACGAACACCTGCCGGAGATCCGCGCCGAGGCCGAGGCCACGTCGAGCGTCGCCAAGCTGACCTATATCGACAAGTACCTGTCGAACAAGCTGGTCTTCCTGCGCTTCAACTACACCACCGGCGACGCCGCCGGCCAGAACATGGTGGGCCGCGCCACCTTCGCCGCGTGCAGCTGGATGCTCGAGAACGCCGCCAACATCCGGCATTTCTACCTCGAATCGAACTTCGCGACCGACAAGAAGGCGTCGCAGATCAACATCATGCGCACCCGCGGCAAGCGCGTCACCGCCGAGGCCACCATCCCCCGCGACGTGCTGCTGCAGCACATGCGGGTCGATCCGGAGACGGTGCATTACCACGCCAACATCGCCAACGTCGGCGCCTTCCTCTCCGGGGCCAACAACAACGGCTGCCACTCCCCCAACGCCATCACGGCGCTATTCATCGCCACCGGTCAGGACGTCGCCAACGTCGCGGAGTCCTCGGCCGGAGTGGTCTACACCGAGGTGTCGCCGGGCGGCGACCTCTACATCTCGATCACCATCCCGTCGCTGATCGTCGCCACCCACGGCGGCGGCACCGCCCTCGCCACTCAGCGCGAATGCCTGGGCATCCTGGGCTGCACCGGCAGGGGCAAGGTGAACAAGTTCGCCGAGATCATTGCCGGCGTGGTGCTGGCAGGCGAGATCTCGCTGGCCGCCGCCATCTCCTCGCTCGACTGGGTATCGAGCCACGAGAAGTACGGCCGCAACCGGTAAGCGCCCCCGGAGACGCCCGGCAACGCCCGCGGACACCCGGAGCACCCGAGACGCCGGAGGACATTCGGCCGGCGTGGCGCATCCCGAAGTCGAGCCCGCCGCGGCGCCGCCCGTTCCGCCACCGCCGGTGGCGACCCTGACGCCCGCCGGCGACGATCCGATGCCCGGCTACGAGATCCTTCCGGACGTGCCGCCGGAGGGGTTGGTGCGGCGCTTCTTCGTCATCCAGCGCCACCTCGTCGGCCTGACCTTCGGCGGCCTCAACGCCTACGTGCGCGACCGGCAGACGCCGGCGGCGAAACGCCATCGCGTGCTCCTGGGGCTGGCCGCGCTGCTCGCCTGGCTGACCCGGCCGTTGGTCAATCGCAGCCTGGTCGACCGCCCCTTCCCGGTGCAGCTGCGCCGGCGCCTGGAGATGCTCGGGCCCACCTACATCAAGCTCGGGCAGGTGCTGGCGCTGCGCCAGGACCTGCTGCCGCCGGCGATCACCGAGGAGCTGAAGAACCTGCTCGACCGGCTGCCGGTGGTGCCCATGCCGCGCTACCTCGGCCTGATCGTCAAGGACACCGGGCGCCCGATCGCCGAGATGTATTCCTGGGTCGATCCGCAGCCGACCGGTTCGGCGTCGATCGCGCAGATCCACCGCGCCACGACGGTCGAGGGCGACTCGGTGATCATCAAGGCGGTCAAGCCGGGCATCCGCGAGACGCTCTCCCGCGACGCCGTGCTGCTCAACCTGCTCGGCCGGGTGTTGCAGAGGCTGCTGCCGCGCTACCAGCCGAAGCGGGTCATCGCCGAGTTCGTCGAGTACACGCGGCGCGAGGTCGACCTGCGGCGGGAAGCCGACAACGCCGAGACCTTCGCCGCCAACTTCCACGACCTCGCCGGCGTGCACTTCCCGCGCATCTACCGCCGCTACAGCAGCCAGGGCGTGCTGTGCATGGAGTTCCTCGACGGCTTCAAGCCGACCTCGCCGGAGGCGCTGGCGATGTCCGCGGAGGACCGCGACACCCTGGTGGATCTCGGCGCGGCGGCGATCATCCGCATGCTGTTCAAGGACGGCTTCTTTCACGCCGACCTGCATCCCGGCAACCTGCTGGTGCTGCCCGGCCCGCGGGTCGGCTTCATCGACCTTGGCATGGTCGGGCGCTTCGACCAGGGCCTGCGGCGCACGCTGCTCAACTACTACTACGCGCTGGTGATGGGCGACGCCGAGGGCGCCGCCCGCTACCTCGGCAACGTCGCCCAGCCGGGGCCGGGCGCCGATCCGGTGGGTTTCCGGCGCGAGGTGACCGAGATCCTGCAGCGCTGGAACCGTGCCGCCAACTTCCGCGATTTCTCGCTGGCGCAGCTGATCCTCTATTCGGTCAACCTCGGCGCCCAGCACCGCATGTACTTCCCGGTCGAGATGGTGCTGATGGTCAAGGCGCTGGTGACCTTCGAAGGCGTCGGCCAGATCCTGAAGCCAGGGCTCGACGTGGCGGCGGTCTCGCAGACTCACGCCAGGAAAATCTTCCTCGACCAGTTCAACCCGCTGAACCTCGCCCGCGAAGGCATGCAGGCGCTGCCCGAGCTGCTCGAAGCGGTGAGCAAGGCGCCGGCGCTGATCACCGAAGGCCTGCGCCTGCTCGAGCAGACGGCGCGCCGCGCCCCCGAGAACCCGTTCGCCGGCCTGCGCGGCACCATCTTCGGCGGCTTCTGCCTGCTGGCGGGTGCGGTGCTGGCCGGCGCCCACGGTCCCTGGCCGATCTGGCTGGGGCTGTTCCTGCTCGGCGGCGCGGTGGCACTGCACCGCAAATAGGCGGTGCCTGGCGGACCGGGCTCTCGACTGACGTCCTCTGGAGAGGTCGTTCTAAGCCAGCACGCCACTCCCATGGCGCTCTCTTCAATCGCGGGCCTTGCCGGCTAAAGCATTGCTACATAATAGTTTGTGGCAGTTCTGCCAGCTTTGACGGCGACGCCGCCGAGAACGGCGCGGGGATCAGGCACGATCTTTGATACAGGAACCTGTCGAAGGCAGTCTCAGCGGCCAATGCCGCGCCAACACTCTCTCAAACCTGAAGGCTCGTTACTCGACTCGAGGTGAGAACCATGAACGCCAAACATGTCGCGCTGGCCGGGCTGCTGACTCTTGCCGGCAGCGCTTGCGCCGTCTTCGCCCAGGCACCCGACGCCCCGCCGGCGGACGCCTACCAGCAGCCGGGTGCTTACGCACAGCCGGATCCCTCTGCGCCCCAGGCGCAGGCCCCCTACACCGCCCAGCCGGATCCCTATGCGGCCCAGGCGCCGGATCCCGCCGCCGAGGCGCCGGTCCAGTACGCCGCGGCGCAGCCGCCGGACTATCCGCAGCCCTCCGACCAGACCGCTCCGGCCGGCCCGGTCGACGTCTCGTTCTTCTATAACCAGCTGTCGCCTTATGGCCACTGGGTCGAGAGCCAGTCCTACGGCTGGGTCTGGGTGCCGTACGGCACCGCCGCCTCCTGGCGCCCCTACGCTCTCGGCCATTGGGTGATGACCGACTACGGCTGGACCTGGGTGTCCGACGAGCCGTTCGGCTGGGCCACCTACCACTATGGCCGCTGGACCTACGACCAGGACTATGGCTGGGAATGGATCCCCGGCTACGAGTGGGGTCCGGCGTGGGTCGCCTGGCGCAATGGCGGCGGCTACATCGGCTGGGCGCCGCTGCCGCCCCAGGTCCAGTTCCGCGCCGGCATCGGCCTCGACTTCGCCGGCATCAACCTCGACGTGGTGCTCGGCCCGACGCACTTCTGCTTCGTTCCCGAGCGCTCCTTCCTGGCGGCGAACGTGATCACCTACGTCGAGCCGCAGGCGCGCAACGTGACGATCATCCACAACACGATCAACGTCACCAAGTACACGGTGGTGAACAACCGCGTCGTCAACCAGGGTATCGCCGAGCAGCACGTCGCGCAGGTCACCGGCCAGCGGGTGCCGCATCTACAGGTGACCACGGTCAAGTCCGGCGCGGCGCCCCGGGGAGCCCAGGTGCGCGGCGGCCAGCTGACGGTCTTCCAGCCGACCATCGTCAAGCGGGCCACTCCGCCGCCGCCGCAACGCGCCCGCGCCGCCGGCGCCGACCTGCAGCGCCAGCATCAGCAGGAGACCCAGGCCCTGCAGGCGCAGCAGGCCAAGGAACGCACCCAGCTGCAGCAGATCCACCAGCGTGAGGCGCAGGGCGGCGCCGCCAACCGGGGCGCCGCTCCCGCCACCCCTTCCCGTCCCGAGAATCCTTCGCCCTCGAACGCCGCGGGGCAGGCGCGCAACACCCCCGCCGCGAACAATCAGGAGCTGGCGCAGCGCCATGCGACCGAGGTCCAGGCGCAGCAGCAGCAGCACCAGCGCGAGCAGCAGCAGCTCGAGGCCCGTCACCAGGCCGAGGCCAAGGCGGCGCAGCACCAGCCGCCGCCGAGCCAGCAGCGCAAGGCCCAACCGGCGCCGGAGAAGAAGCCCGAGCCGAAGCGCCCCGAAGGCACCCCGCCCCCCGGCCGCTGAGAGGCCATCCCGAAAGTCCACCTCTTCCCCGCTCCCGCCTCCGCCTTGCGCGGAGGCGGGGCCGTTCACCCTGGCCGGATCCAGCCGCTGTGCAGGCGATCGAGCCGCGGGTGCCCTGCGCCGGCGCCGCTCAGAGCTCGCGCGGTTTTTTCTCGCCGCCGTCGTAGCGCACGACCTCGACGCGCCAGGCCCTGGGCGCCTGGGTGGTGCACCAGGTCCAGAGGTCCTGATCGAAGCGCGCCACCGGTGTGCCGAGGGCTCCGGCCAGGGCTTCGGGGGTCGTCTGACCGGCGCGGAAGGCGTCGAGCAGGCGATGGATGCCGGCCACGCCGTAGCGCGCCTCGACGTAGTTCAGCGTCCACAGCGCCTCGTCGTAGGCGGCGCCCACCCAGACCGCCGACGAGAAGCTCTGCAGCGCCGGCTCGAGCAACGGGAAGGCCAGCAGGCGGTCGGTCGAGCGGTAGTCGGCGATCGGGTTGACGCGGCCCTCCTCCGACATCTCGATGTGCTGCGCCAGGCCCTCGTGGAACCAGTGCGGGGCGCGGTCGTTGGTGCGCTGCGCGATCATCGCGTGCGCCAGCTCGTGGCTCAAGATCGAGACCGCGAACGGGCTGAACACCCGCAGGCTGCCGAGCGGCACCCGCACCACGCCGTCGTACAGGCCCAGCACGTCGCCTCCCTGGGAGAACCCCAGCTCGAAGTCCTGGAACGGCAGCAACCGGACCTCGATCGGCGCGCCGCCGCCGGCCGGCAGCGGGATCCACTTCTGCAGCCGCTCGCGCTCGCTCTCCAGGACGTGCATCGCTTCCTGGGCGAATGCCGGCCCGCGCGACAGCGGGTAGCTGACGATGAAATGCGGGCTGCGCAGCTGCTCCATCGACACCGCCAGCCGCTTCTCCAGCGTCAGCTGCAGGATGCGGTCGCCGCCGGGCGGCGAGGGCAGCTCGGAGTTGGCCTTGCCGACCAGCCGGAGGGCCTGGTCGAACTCTCCTTCCTGCTCGAGCAAGTTGGCCAGCTGGTAGAGCGCTCCCGGATCGGCCCGCTTGCTCGCCTTGTCGCCCAGCGCCAGGCGCACCAGCAGCTGCCGCGCCTCCGGCTTGCGGCCGGCACGGGTGAGGGCCACGGCGCGCAGGCGGGCGAGACGGTTCGGCAGGATGGCGGCGGGCTGGGCCAGGCCCTCGGTGATCGCGATCAGCTCCGGCCAGCGCTGCCGTTCCGCCAGTGCCGCCGCCGCCTCTTCGGTCTGCCGGCGCAGCACCGGTTGGGCCAGCGCGCCGGCCGTCCCGGCAACCCGCCGCAGCTCGGGGATGCGGGCCAGGGCCGCCGCCGCGCGCTCCTCCTGCCAGGTGGTGGCGCCCTCCTGGGCGGTGCCGGCCGGAGCCAGATCGCAGCCTCCCGGCACCCATACCTCGGAGTCTCCCGCGCTCAGGCGCAGCTCCTCGCCCAGCAGCCGCGCCCGGAAGCCCGGCGGCAGGACCAGCGCGCGAGGCGGCAGGTCGCGGCAGGCGCCCAGCGGCTCGGCGTAGGTGCCCAGCGACAGCAGGTGACGCAGGTCGCGGTCCTGGAGCATGAAGGCGCTGAGCGGCTGCGACAGCAGCTCGGCGCGGGCGATCGGCCGCAGCCGCCAGGCGATGCGGAAATCCCGGTGCGCATCGACCTTGCGGTCGTCGATCAGCGCCAGGTCCGCGAGCCCGTAGTACGCCTCGGCATTGCGCGCTCCGAGCGCCGCCAGCTCGTTCAGGTAGCGCTTGGCGGTATCCTCGAAGCCGAGGATGTAGAGCGCCTCCACCGCTTCGATCATCAACCCTTCGTTGGCGACGCCGGTCGCCAGCGCCCGCTCGTAGGCGAGGCCGGTCTCCACCTGCTGCAGGCGAAGCAAGGCCAAGCGCGCCCGCAGCAGCTCGGCGAGCGGCGCCGCGGCGGGCACCGGCAGGCCGCGCAGCAAGCTTTCGGCGCCCGCCAGGTCGCCGCGATCGAGCCGGTGCTGCGCCCGCCACAGCAGCGCCACCTCGGTGGCCGCCGCATCGCCGCCCGCCGCCGCGGCAAGAGCATCCAGGGAGGTGTCGGGCGTGCCGCCGACCGGCGCGGTCAAGGCTCGCCGCAAGGGCAGCAGCGCGCGCAGCGTCGCATGCTCGGGCCAGGGCATGGCGACGGCACCGGCTGGAGCAGCCTCGCCGCCGCCAGTATCGTCCGAGAGCGGACCGCTTGCGTCGGCAGAGCCCGCGCTCCCGCCGGCAGAACTCGCGCCGCCACCGGCAGGACCTGCGCCGCCGCCGACCGAACCCGCGCCGCCGCCGGCCAGGCCCGCCGCGGCGGCAGCCGCCAGCGCCAGCAGCACGACCCCCGCGGCGCCCAGCGCGACGGCGCCGGGCGAGCGCGCCGGCGGCGCCATGGCGAAGGAGGCGCGACCGGCCGCCACCACCGGCCGGGTCGCCCGCCGGCGCCGCGACTGCCAGATTTTCGCGACCGTGACCGCCAGCATGCCGGCCGCCGCGAGGATCACCGCAAGCGCCTTGCGATACCGCGCCAGCAGGCTGGCGAAGCTCCAGCGCGATGCGGTTGCTCCGGCTCCCTCTCCCGGCCCCGAGCCCGAGCCGGCGCCGCCACGACCCCGCTCGGCGGAGATCCGCAGCGAGTCGATCTTCCAGCCGCCGTCCTCCGCCGCCAGCATCAGCAGCAGGGTGTCGTCGGCGCCGGACGGCAGCTCCACCGTGAACACCGCGCCATGGTCCGCGAACTCGGCGGGCGCCGCTTGCAGCCGCCAGTGCGAGCCGGCCGGCGTTCCCGCGCGGACCTCGATCTCGGCGATCGCCGCCTCCCGCCCCAGGCCTCGCAGCCAGGAGGTCCGCGCCAGCTCCGGCCACCAGGCGGCGGCGCCGCCCACCAGATACTCAGCGGCCAGCTGGACGCCCTGGCGCTCGGCAGCGCTCAACGGCCGCGGCCCCGGCATGGCTCCGGTCGCCGGCGGCGGCGCGGCAAGGCCCGGCAGCGCGCCGATCAAGAACAACACCGGCGCCGCCCGCCGCGCCAGGCTCGCCGGCACCGCCCACCGCGCCAGGCTGGCCGGCACCGCCCACCGCGCCAGGCTCGCCGGCGCCGCGATCACTGCCGGCACGGCGAGCACGGCCGACGGCGAGAGCCGCGCCAGCCGCGCCACCGCCGCCGGCGCCGCTGCCTGCGCCCCGGCCGGGCTCGCTCGCACCATCGAGCCGGAGGGCGCCGTCGGACCGGCTGGCGCCGTCGGGCAGGATCGGGAGCGGCGCGAGCGATACGACAACATGGGCGTCCTCCGCGCCACACCGCGGATTTGCGCCAGCGCCGCCGGCGCTACGTAGCTCTGGTCGAGCGGCCTCGCTGGGCGGGTGAAGGCGATATCCCTAGCATATAATGTCTTCCATCACCCACTGTAAAAGACCCGCTGCAAAGGGCCGAGGAGGGATCGAGCGATGAGCGAGCAACCTGCCGTTGCGCTGCGGCGGATGACGCACGCCGCCCTGCTGGCGGCAGCGGCATTGCTCCTCGGCACCACCGCCGGCTGCGATCTCGGCGCGCCCAAACCGGTCGCCCAGCAGGCCCAGGCAGTCCCGCCGCCCGCCCCGCCCGTGGCACCGGAGTCTGCCCCGCCCGGCAGCCTGCCGCTGCCACACGCCGTGGCGCCGCCCGCGGTCGACGAGCTGCAACGCAAGCGCGCCGAGTGGCAGGAACAGCAGCGCCTGGCCGAGCAATCGCAGGCCGAGATGGAGGCCTGGCGGCGCTCCCGCCGCCCGGCCGAAAACGGACCCAGGGTGCACGTCGGCACCGCCGCCCCGACCGGCCCGAGCGAGAGCGAACGGGTCGCCGCGGCGATGCGCGATTGGTACAGCCGCTACTCGCTCCACGCCGCCGCCGTCAGCCTCGCCCTGTCGCAATACGGCATGGCCGCGGATACCTCCGCCTCCGACCCGCGGCGGCGTCTGGCCGCCTGCCGCGACCTCCAGGCCTCCTCCCAGGCGCTGCTCGTCGATCCGCAGCTCCTGCAAGCACCCGTCGACAGCGTCGCCACGTCCCTCGCCACCGCCTACACCGAGCTCAAAGCCACCGCCGACTCCTGCCTCGCCTACCGCGACGCCGACGTCGCCGCCCACCTGGGCGCCGCCCGCCGCGCCATGACCCAGGCAGCCAGCGAGCTCCGCCCCTTCAACATGGCGCCATAGGTGTTACAATTCGGCCGCTGTCTTAAACGTACACCGTACACTCGCAGGTACACCGACGCAGGTACACCCAGGCAGGTCGCCGGCCGCGCGTTTCCATGCCTTGCTCCGCCTGTCGCCGCCGACCCCCAGCTCGAGGAGGTGCCGGATGTGGACCACGAGAGGATCGCTCCGTCCGTCATGGCTCGCCGCTCTGCTGGCGGCGGCCGTCGCCACCGCCGCCGTGGCGCAGACCACCACCGGCGCCATCGAAGGGCGCGCCGCCGGCCCTGACGGCGGCGTCCTGCCCGGCGTCACCGTCACCGCCACCGGCGCCCTGCCCGGCAGCCGCGTCGCGGTCACCGACGGCTTCGGCATCTACCACCTCTCGCTGCTGCCTCCCGGCACCTACCAGGTGCGCGCCGAGCTCGCCGGCTTCGCGCCGCAGGACAGCACCGCCATCGTTTCGGTCGTCGCCACCACCCGCCTCGACTTCCGGCTCAGCCCGGCGGTCTCCGAGCAGGTCACCGTCCGCGCCGAGGCGCCGCGCATCGATCCCACCGCCGTCGAGGTCTCCGACACCGTCGACGCCAAGGTCTTCGAGAGCCTGCCGCTGTCGCGCGACTACACCGCGGTGGCGCTGCTCGAGCCCGGCGTCAGCCTGGACAACAACAACGCGCTCTCGGTCTTCGGCGCCACCAGCCTCGAGAATCAGTACCTGATCGACGGCGTCGACGTGACCGGCATCCGCATCGGCGCCGAGGCCAAGGTCATCCCCGAGCAGTTCCTGCAGCAGGTCGAGATCAAGACCGCCGACTACCCCGCCGAGTTCGGCCGCGCCCTGGGCGGCGTCATCAACGCCATCACCCCTTCGGGCGGCAACACCTACCACGGCAAGGCCTACGGCTACTTCGACAACCAGGACCTCGAGGCCAAGGCCAAGCCCGGAGTGGTCGGCGGCAACTTCGCCGGCTTCGGCAATCAGGACTACGGCGCCGGGCTGGGCGGCTACATCGTCAAGGACCGCCTCTGGTTCTTCGGCGTCTACGACCGCACCGATGCCACCCGCGACACCACCCTGGTGACCGGCTCGGGCAGCCCGTTCGACGGCTCCACCTTCCGCAGCGAGAGCCAGACGCAGGACCTGTTCGCCGGCAAGCTCACCTGGACCCCCACCAGCCAGGTGGACGTGGTCGGCTCGGTGATCGGCGATCCTTCCACCAACAACGCCCAGCTGATCCAGGACGGCCCGCCGACGAGCCGCATGATCACCATCTCCAGCGGCCGCCCCGACCTGTCGGTGATCGCCAACGGCGTCACCGACCAGTTCCTGGCCGAGGTCGGGTTCTTCGACCACCGCGAGCTCAACCAGGTGTCGCCGGTCTTCAACCCGCCGTTCCTGACCAGCGACCCCTCGCAGGTGCCGACGCTCAACCTCGCCACCTGCAACCTGCCCGGCTGCTACACCGGCGCGCCGTGGGTGTTCATCCCGCTGCCCGGCGCCACGCCGCTGATCGACGAGAGCTACCAGCGCCAGGAGATCAAGGGGACGGTCACCGGCTTCCTGGGGCCCAACCAGATGAAGATCGGCGCCGACTTCGCCGCCATCTCCGGCACCGTCACCCACGCCATCCCGGGCGGCTACAACCGCATCGTCAGCGCGCTCGCCAACGGCCAGCTGCTCTACACCCAGAGCTGGTTCGGCGATTCCTCCGGGCAGTTCGGCGAGGACCACGTGGTGCCGTCGGCCACTGGCAACCCCAAGACCGACAACCTGGCCTTCTTCGCCCAGGACACCTGGGCGGCGCTGCCCAACCTGACGATCAACGCCGGCGTGCGCTACGACCAGTACAAGCTCGACGACGCGGTCACCGGCGCCACCGTCGCCAACCTCACCGGCAATTTCGTGCCGCGCGTCGGCATCACCTGGGACCCCGAGTCCAACGGCCTGTCGAAGGTCAGCTTCGCCTACGGCCGCTTCACCGAGGCCATCCCGCTCGACATCCAGGCGGGAGCCTTCCACGGCACCAACCTGAGCATCACCGACCTCGCCGGCTTCACCTTCGACTGCGGTCCCACCTCGATCAGCTGCCAGAGCTTCCCCAACACCATCACCGAGCCGGCGGACCCCAAGCTGGCGCCGCCGCTCGAAGAGCAGTTCAACCTCGGCTACGAGCGCCGCCTGAGCTCGGAGCTGACCGTCGGCATCCGCGGCGTGTACTCGAACCTGCTGCGGGCGGTCGAGGACCGCTGCGACCTGCAGGGCAACGACGCCGCCTTCGGCCTGACCTCGAACGGCTGCGTGCTGATGAACCCGGGAATCAGCCCGTGGGGCCTGGGCAACTTCAGCAACGTCGCCCTGCCCGCCGGCCTCACCGGGCCCATCCTCTGCACCAACGGCCTGAACCCCAGCGAGGGCCGGGCGAGCGAGGCCTGCGAGCCGCTGCCCAAGGCGCGCCGCACCTACAAGGGCGTGCTGCTGACCGCCCAGGACCGCTTCTCGCCGCGCACCTACCTGATCGCCTCCTATTCCTATTCGCAGCTGCGCGGCAACTACGACGGCAGCTTCAACGAGCTCGGCGAGGCCGATCCCCACGGCAACTTCGACTTCGACTACCCACAGCTGACCCAGAACGCCTTCGGCAAGCTCGCCAACGACCGGCCCAACCAGGCCAAGCTCACCGGCTTCTACACCTTCGGCTTCGGCCTCACCGCCGGCGTCAACGCCTACTATCGCAGCGGCATCCCGATCGACGACCTCGGCTCGTTCGCCCTGGTCAACGGCACGCCGGTGCCGCTGTTCCTGGCGCCCCGCGGCAGCCTGGGGCGCACGCCCGCCGATTGGGACATGGATCTGCACCTCGACTACCCCTACACCGCCGGCCCGGTCCGCATCGACTTCATCCTCGACCTCTTCCGGCTGTTCAACCACCAGACCGTGCTGCGGGTCAATCCGTTCTTCAACGAGGACGGCTTCCAGTCCGACAACGTCATCCAGACCAACCCGACCTTCCTCCAGCCGATCCTGCGCAGCGATCCGCGGCTGTTGCGCTTCGGGATGACGGTAGCGTTCTGAGCGGCGCCGAGGGCCAGCCGCCGGCGATCCTCGGCCGCCCGCGCCGGCGGCGGCGGCCGTGGAAGCGCTACGTCTTCAGCTTCCTGGGGGTGGTCGCGGCGGTCGCCATCGCCACCGGCATCGTCGCCTGGCGGCGCCGCGCCGTGGCGGTGACGCTGGCGCCGGTGGTGCGCGGCGACTTGCTGGTGCGCGTGCTCTGCGACGGCCGCCTCGAGCCCCCCACCGGCGGCGAGCTCCACGCCGCCGACGGCGGCACCGTGGCGGCGATCGCCGTCCACGAGGGCGACCGGGTGCGCCGCGGCCAGCTGCTGCTGCGCCTGTTCAACCCCGACCTCGAGGCACGCGCGCGCGACGCCCGCTCCGAGATGCGGCAGCTACAGTCGGACAGTGCCGCCGCCGCCGCCGAGCTCGACCGCGAGCGGCGCGAGGCGGCATGGCGCGAGCAGCAGGTGGCGGGCGACCGCCGCCTGGTCGCTCAGGGGGCGATTCCCCGCGCCACCCTCGACGCCGACCAGCTGGCCTGGCAGCAGGCGCTCGACCGGGTGCGCGACGCCGCGGCCCGGCTCGATTCCCTGCGCCGCGCGCCGCCGGGGAGCGCCGCCGCCGGGACACCTGCCGGCGCGGCCGGCGTGCCCGGCGGACCGGCCGTTGCCGACGCCGACTCCGCCGCCCACCCCGGCGGCGGCTCGCGGCTGGCGCTGGCCGCCGCCGCCGCCGCCGAGCTCGAGCGCCGGCTGCGGGGGCTCGGCGTCAGCGCGCCCTTCGACGGCACGGTCTACGGCCTGCCGCGGGCGGCAGGCGAGCCCGTAACGGCCGGCCAGCTGGTGGCGAGCGTCACCGATCCCGACCGCCCGCACGTGCGTTGCCGCGTCGATCAGCCGGATCTGCCACGGGTCGCTCCCGGGCAGCGGCTGATCGTCACCTTCAACGGCCTGCCCGATCGCCAGTGGGACGGCACCGTGGAGCGCGTCGGCACCGGCCTGCGCGAAGCCGGCGGGCGGGAGGTGGGCGAGATCGTCGGCGAGCTGTCCGATCCCGTGCACACTCTGCCGGCCAACGCCGCCGTCGACGTGCAGGTGGTGGTGGCCCAGAAGCGCGGCGTGCTCAGCATCCCGCGGTCGGCGCTGCGCCGTGAGGCCGAGCAGGGCGACCTCGAGCCGGCCGCCGGAGACGCGCCGCCCGGAGCTCCCGCGGCGCCCGCGGCCCAGGCACCGCCGGGCGCCGGCGGCGCGCGGCGCTACGTCTACGTCGTCAACCGCCACCATGCCCATCGCCGCGACGTCGCCGTCGGGCTGATCGGCCTCGCGACGGTGGAGGTGCTGAGCGGCCTGCAGGAGGGCGAACGGGTCGTCGCCGAGGGCCCGCCGGCGCTGGAAGAGGACGCTCGTGTCGTCGAAGCGAAGCCGGCTCGTTGAGTGGTGGCCGCGCGCCGAGGTGATCGAGAGCGCGGTCCAGCGCTTCTACACCCACCCGCTGCAAACCTGGCTCACCCTGGTCGGCCTGTTCGTCGGCACCGCCGCGATCATCCTGGTGGTGGCGCTCGGCCTGACCGGCCGCAGCTTCGTGATGGCGCAGATCGAGGGCGTCGGCTCCCACCTGCTGTGGGCCGACTACCTGGGCACCGCCAGCGCCGGCGCCGCGCGCAAGCTCGACGACCAGATCCGTGACACCGACGCCGTCGCGGTCGCCGAGCGGCGCGACCTCTTCGCCGGCGTCACGCCGCTGGTGATCCTGCACGGCGAGGTGGCGGTGCAGGCCCGCAGCGCCACCCTGACCGTGCTCGGCACCAGCGCCAACTACCCGCTGGTGCGCAAGAACGTGCGGGTGCTGCGCGGCCGCTTCCTGGACGAAGACGACGTCTCGGCGCAGGCCAAGGTCTGCGTCGTCAGCCGCCACCTCTACGACCAGCTGTGGCCGGGCGACGACGAGCTCGCCGGCAAGACCGTCCGCGCCCTGGGCCTCACCTTCGCGGTGATCGGCGAGTTCGAGGAGCCGGTGGACACCCTCGGCCAGGGCGACGTCACCCCGGACACCATCTTCATCCCGATCACCACCAGCTGGTTCTTCACCCCGGCCCATCGCGTCGACACGCTGTTCGCCCAGGTCCACGACTTCGACGTCATGCCGCTGGCGGTCGCGACCGTCGAGGAGATCCTGCGCGAGCGCCACCATCCCGGCTCGCAGTACGAGGTGCAGAGCATGCGGGCGGTGGTGCGCGTCGCCAATCAGATCTCGGTCGGCCTGCTGGTGGTGTTCATCCTGGTGGCGGCGGTGTCGGTG
>DATGHG010000093.1:0-5738 GCA_035308185.1 Thermoanaerobaculia bacterium
AAGCGGGTCGGTGACCCAGAGCCGATACGCGCTCGTGTTGTACCGAAACCAACCCTGAACCCGGCGCTTCGGTTTGCCGAAGGCCTCGCCTGGCGCGAACACAGCAAGCAACAGTTCCTTGACATGGAGCAGGCGCAGAGAATTGCGGATCGCACCAGCTTGCGCAAGAGGGATCTGGTCGTTCAGGCCATGGTAGGTATGATTGCCATCAATCCACAGAGATTCTTTGGGGTCGGTGAGCCGCGCCAGATCGGTCCAGTCGGCGCGGCCGACCTTTTCCCAGTACAAGTCAGGGTCGAGCAGCCAGTTTTCCTGCTGATATTCTTTGGGCCGAGCTTCGAGCAGCGGTACCTCGATGATATCCAAGACCCGCGGGTCACTCCCGTCCGGGTACTGGCGTTCGTGTTCCGAGACCTCTTCGTGTTCACGAGCGCTCACCGGCCGCAACCAGCCGACTGACTGCTCGTTGCGAAGCTCCTTGCCCGCAATGCAGCGGCCATTGAGCTTACGCGAGTTGGCGAGACAAACGATGCGCTTGACTATCGCCATGGGGGCGTCGATCCGGGGAGCTGAGGTAGTCAGAAACAGAAGCGAAACCGGCGTCGAAAACCTGCCGTAAGTTACTGAATCAAATGGCGGAAGCGCATGGGAATCGAACCCACCCCCCGGGCCGCAACCGGCACGGGACAACGGTTTTGAAGACCGCAAGAGGCACCAGCCCCCTAGCGCTTCCGGGCGCTATTGTAGACGAGGGCGGCGTGTGCTCGATCAGGGGCTGCCACGATCCGGATCGAGGGGGCAAGATGCCGCCGGGACGCGACCGCTGGCGACCCGTGAAGATTCAGCGCCGCGCCGGCGGCGGCGAGGGCGGCGCCGCCGCATCGGGTGCCGGCGGGGCCGCCGGTCTTGCGGGTGCTGCTCCGTTTGCGGGGGTTGCCGGTGCCGGCCCGCCTGCGGGGGCCGCCGGTGCTGCTCCGCTCCTCGGCGCTGCGGGTGCCGCTCCGCTCCTTGGCGAGGCTGGGGCTGCCGGCGTCGCGGGCGCGCCTGGCGCGGCGTGGCTCGGGGACGGCGCCGGCCGTGGGTGCAGCTCCGGGCTGGGATGGGCGCGGCGGGACTCGACTAGGCGGCGGGCCTTTTCGCGGAGAGCCTCGGTCTGCTGGCGCACCTCGCGGCGCATCGCTTCGATCTCGGTGCGTTCGCTGGCGAGCTGGCGCACGAGCTCCAGCCGTTCGCGCTCGAGATGGCGGAGGGCATCGAGCTGGACCTGGTCCGGGTGCAGCTGCGAGGCGAGGCGGTGGGCGTCGGCCTCGAACTGCTCGCGATCGGCGGGCGAGAGCGGGTGGGCGCCGGCGACCGCGCTTTCCTCGAAAGCGCGACGCAGGTCGCCGCGGAGCCGCTCGATCTCCGCCTGGCTCAGGCCCAGCTTCGGCATCTGTTCGAGCGCATGCCGGACGTCGGCGCGGACACGGTCGAGCTCGGCCTGATCGAGACCATGAGCCGGCAGCTGCTCGAGCGCGCCATGGACCTCCTTCTGCATGCGCTCGATCTCCGCGGGGGAGAGCTGTGGTTGCACCGCGGCCAGCTGACGCAGCGCGGCTTCGACCTGCGCCAGCTCCGCCGCCGATGGGCGCAGCCGCCCGGCCAGGTCGGCCAGGCCGGCATCCAGCTCGGCCAGCTCGGCGGCTGGCAGCTCCGAGCCGCCGGGGGTGCCGGTCTTGGCGGCGGCGCCGCCCGGCAGTTGCGGCCTGGCGGCGTGGGCGGCCGCAGCCTGGCGATCCAGGTCCTTCAGCGCTTGCGCCAGCCGGCCGTCGACCTCACGCGAAATGCGGTCCGCGGCCGCGCTCAGGGCCTCGATCTGCTCCTTGGAGAGCACGCTGAGCTTGTCGAGCTGCCCGAGCTGGGCGACCGCCGCGGCGAGACGGTCGCGCTCCGCCGACAGGTCGCGACGCAACGGCGAGGGCGCGGCTGACGAGGAGGCCGGAGCGGTGCCGGCGACCGCGGCCACCGGCGCAGCCGGACCGGCACTGGCGGCAGCGACGGCCGGGGGCGCCAGCGCGGCACTGGTGGCCGGGGCGGCCGGGGCCGTCGGACCAGCGCAGGCGGCTGGTGCGTCGACAGCGCCGCACGGCGCTGCGGGGGCCGTCGGAGACGCTGGCGCGGCGGCAGGCTGGGCAGCAGGCACCGACGCAGCGGCAGGCGCCGCCTCAGAGGCCGTGAGGGCGGCCTGGACGCCGGCGAGCAGCGGGAGACCTGGCGCGGCGAGGATGACCTCGCCGCCAGAACCGCCGCTGAGGATCGGAATGCCAAGGGTCGTCCCGGGCACCGCGGGCGGCCGCACCGCCAGCTGTGCCGCTCCGGGAATCGCGGCACCGGCGGCCGGCCACCCGCCGGGATGCCGCACCGGCTTGGCAGCGACCACGCCCGCGAGATCCGGTGGAGATCCAGGCGGCATCAGCTCGGGCGCATCAGTGGGAGCTGGCGGCGTCGCGTCGGGCACCTTAGAGGAGGTGGCGGAGATGCCGGGCGCCGCGACGACGACCGCCAGCAACCCGCTCGCCAGCAGGACGGCCACGTGGCGGCTGGCGGGCCCCTGCTCTTCCCGTCGTCCACCATCGAGCAACCGGCGAATGCGGTGGGCGAGCTGCGACGGCCGATCGGCCATGCCCGGGGCGAACTGGCCGGCCGCCGGCCGGCGCGAAACGAGACCTGCCGCACCCGCGCTGCCACCCAGCGCCGCCAGCGACCAGCTCGCGACCTCCGCGAGGCAGCCGGCGAGCGACAGCGGGCTGCCGGTGCGCGCCACCGCCCATTCGTCACACAGCAGCTCCGACAGGTCGCGCAGCCGCCGCCGCGCCAGCCAGTTGAGCGGTTGGAAGAAGCAGACCGCCACCAGCAGCCCGGTGAGCGGCAGCCACAGCGTATCCCGGCGCGCCAGGTGCGCCAGCTCGTGGGCGAGCAACGCGTCCTGCCGCTCGTCGCTGAGCTCGAACAGGGCGCGCGGCGGCACGCACACCTCGGCGCCGCCGTCCGACAGCGCCACCGGCACCCGCAGCCGCCAGGTGCAGGTCAGGCGCACTCGGCGCGAGATTCCCGACTCCCGCGCCAGCGCGGCGAGGCGCCCCACCACGGCGCCGCCGACCACGCGGAGCCGGCAACGCAGCTGCCGCCGCAGCAACCGGTAGGACCGCAGGTAACCAAGGGTCAGCACCAGCGCGCCGAGCAGCCACGCCGGCACCAGCAGCCTCGCCAGCGCACCCAGCAACCGTGCCGTCGCCGGCGAGCTGGCCAGCGTCCCGCCGCGCCTCGACAACCTCGCGCCCGCCATCAGGCCGCCGCCATCAGGCGCGGCCACGGCTGAGAAAGCCGCGGCAGAGGTGCGAAACGCCGATCGCGGCATCCTGACGTTCTCGGCCACCCCGGCCGATTTCGACATCCCTCTCCCGGCCACCCCGCCCACAAGCGTGAACCCGGCGTTGCTTGGCGTTTGGCCCACCAGGGCGTTCCCGGCTCTCCCGACAGTACTGGTGATGCTGGCGGTTCCAGGTGTCGCTGCCTCTTGCGCTGTCGCTCCGCCCGCACTCGCCTGTGTCGTCCTGGCGGCCACTGTCGGTGCGGCAGCGTCAGCCTTCCCGGCCGCCAGGGCCGGACCTTCCTGCCCGGCGACCATGGTCGCCGCCGGCAACGCCAAGTCGTTCGTGTGTCGTGGCTGCGGCATGGATGGCGCCGCATCCGCCGGGCCGGTCGTGAGAGCAAGAGCCCATCGCCCGGCGAGCGGCGCATGGCCGAGGCCGCCCAGGGCGAGTTGGGCCGTGGCGCTGACCAGCGCACCCGCCAGGGCGAACCGCCATATCGTCTCTTGCAGCCGCAGCCGGCGCCCGCCCAACCAGCGCGAAACGGCCCAGGCGGCACCCAGCAGGAGGGTGCTGTGCACCGTGTAAGTGAGCAACCAGGCCACAACCTGGTCCGCGGTCAGGATGGTCGTGAAGAACTGGCGCATCAGATTTCCTCCTCGCGTCGCGCCGGCGTACCTGCGGCGTGAACGGCGCGGCGAGTGTTGGTGTCACGGCTCGCCGGGTCGCCGGCAACGCGCCCGCTCTCGCGTGCGGCGATCAGCGAGCGCAGCTCGGCCAGCTCGCCGGCCTCGATCGAGTGCTCCGACAGCAGATGGTTGACCAGGGCCGCCACGTCGCCGTGGAACAGCTGCGAGGTCAGCTCCCCCACCATCGACCGCCGCACCTGCTCCTCGTTGACCAGCGGCCGGTAGATGAACCGGCGCCCCTCGACACGGTGGGAGACGACACCCTTGTGCTCGAGCTTGGCGAGCATCGTCGCCACCGTCGTCGGCGCCAAGGCCTCCAACTCCTCGTGGACGTCCGTGACCGCCGCCTCGCCGCGCCGCCACAGCACGCGCATGATGGCGAGCTGCACCTTGCCAAGCCGCACGCCGCCACCGTCCAGCTCGTTCTCCGGCTCAGATTCGATGGGCGCGTTCGACATCGGCGTCACCTCCACTACCGAGATAGTACTACTGCGGTAGTTGATCGTCAAGAGCCTCGGACGATCGCGGGCAGATCGCCGGCGGAGACCTCGCGCCGGCTCCACCATCGAACTGGTACCAACTAGGTAGCTTTGGACGGTAATAATAGACTTGGCTCACCTGCCGGCTGCTAAGTCCCTCGGTATGCTCTACTCGCATGGCACCGCACCTTCACAGCCCAAACTGGCCTTTCACGATGGCAAAAAGCAACTGCTTTAGTATTTCCAGGGTGACTCCGCCAGCCTTGTCCTTGATCATATCCGTGGCTTTATTCCACGTCGTATCGCTTCGCGCCACGTCTGCGAAGTCGTGCCCTGCTGCCGTCAGATTACGAATCCGCCAGTCGGGCGACGTGTCGGTCGTGCTCGTCGCATCAAATCCCTCGGCTAGGCCTGAGTTGACGATTAGATAGCTGTGATAACCAATTTCTTCATGAGAGTAACCATCAATATTGACATCTCCGTGAACAAACCCAGTGGGGCCGTCTTCGACGGTCACTATGATTTTGCGGATTAGGTTGAGGTCGCGCTTCACTACTGTACTCCCTCAGCTTTGATTCCCAATTCAGCCGCAGCCGCATCGCAGTCGTCTGCCATGTCTCGTAGCCTCCTCGTCGGCATAGGCCCAGTCTCACCGGTACGACCGACCCTTAGCGAAACCTCCCGCATAGCTTACCGCTCTCCGGGCTTGGCGCAATAGCGGCTCTGAAGCTATAGGTACTTGACACACCTACTCGCCCCTGCTACACTGCCTCCATGGACGCTCACCACGGAATCCCCGCCACCCTTCTGCATGCCATCCAGTTCTTCAGCGATCCCGATGCCAGCCTGGCTTTCATGGTCCAGTTGCGCTGGCCCGATGGCGCCGTGACCTGCCCGCGCTGCAAGGCGACCGAGACTTCCTTCCTCTCGACCCGCCGCCTGTGGAAGTGCAAGGGCTGCAAGAAGCAGTTCTCGGCCAAGGTCGGGACCATCTTCGAGGACTCCCCGATCCCCTTGGAGAAGTGGCTGCCGGCCCTGTGGCTGGTCGTGAACTGCAAGAACGGCATCAGCTCCTACGAGGTCGCCCGCAATCTTGGCGTCTCGCAGAAGACCGCCTGGTTCATGACTCACCGCATCCGTCTCGCGGTCCAGACCGGCACCTTCGACAAGCTCTCGGGAGAGGTGGAAGTGGACGAGACTTTCATCGGCGGTAAGGCCCG
>DATGHG010000094.1:0-8423 GCA_035308185.1 Thermoanaerobaculia bacterium
GACCATCGACAAGCCGCTCGCCGAGCGGCTGGCCCTGCTCGAGGCGACGCGGGTCGATCTCGAGCCGGCGCTGCTGCTGGCCGAGGACGACGGCCAGCTCGACCGCCTGCTGGCCGAGGATCTGGATGGCCGCGCGGCCGGAGGGGCGGGGCAGGCGCTGCCGGCCATGGTCGACTACCGCGACCCCGACGGCCACCACCACCGCTTGTTCCGCATCGCCGATCCGGCGCGCATCGCCGCCTACCAGGCGGCGCTCGCGGCGCGGCCGGCGGCCATCGCCGACGGCCACCACCGCTACAAGGTGGGCCAGCTCTTCGCCGCGGCGCATCCTGCCGCCGCCGCCACCGCCGCCACCGCCGGCGACATCGCGCCCGCCGCCGCCGCCGCCAAGCTGGCAGTGGTGACCAGCATCGGCTCGCCGGCGCTGACCATCGATCCCATCCACCGCGCCCTGCGCCAACGGATCGACCTCCAGCGCCTGCGGAGTGACCTGGGGTGGCCGGCGGCAGGAGCCGGCAGCACGGCGATCTCAGCCAGCGCGGCGGTCTCGGCCGGCGCCGCGACCCCGGCCATCGCGGCCGTCTCGCCGTTCGGCGGCAGCTCGGGCGCCGAGCTGGCGCGCGCCGTCGCCGCGGCGCCCCAGCCGGCGCTCGGGGTGTGGGTGGCCGGCGGGCGCCCGCCGGAGATCTGGCAGCTCTCCCCGGCAGGGCGCACGCCCGGCGCCGCGCCGCTGGTGGTCGAGATCTTCCAGCGGGTCATCCTGCCGGCGCTCGGCATCGCTCCGGCGGCGGCGACCGATGGCACCTTGGTCTACCGGTCGGACCCCGGCACGCTTTACGACCAGGTCGAGAGCGGCGAGCTCGGGACCGGCTTCTGGCTGCCACCGATGCGCCCTGCCGAATTTGCCGCGGCCATCGCCCACGGCGAGCTGCTGCCGCCGAAATCGACCCGCTTCCTGCCCAAGGCGATGTCCGGCCTGGTCTGGTGCGATCACCAGTCGCGCGTTATTTGAAGAGACCGGCAGCGATGTCGAGCGCATAGGAGCCGTGAATGCCCACCCGCCACACCACCAAAGGCACCCCCGTGGTGCAGTTCGATCCCGAGCTCGAGGTGCCCCCCTATACCATCTTCCGGCGCCTCAAGGAGGGCGACCCGCCGCTGCTGATCGACGTCCGCCCGGCAGGCGGCCGCCTGGCGCTGATGGGTGCGCGCGGCCTGCCGGGACCGGAGTGGACGCCGCCGCCGGAGCTGGACGTGGTGCTGATCGACGACGACGGAGCGTGTGCGGTGGACGTCGCCCGCCGGCTACAGGCAGCGGGCTTCCGCAAGGTGCGGGCGCTGTTCGGCGGCCTGCAGCTGTACGAGTTCTCGCTCGATCCGCAGGTCGTGGGAGCCGAGACTTATTTGATCAAGCGATCGCCCTAGCGATAGCGATTCGTTCTCATCAAAAGCTCACCACCCGGCCCGCGGTCGCGGTCATCCGCGACAGCGTCTGCCAGCCGAGCACCGCATCGACCGACTCCTGCAGCCTGGCCATGTCGAGACCCAGGATCCGACTCGAAGCGCTGCACGCATAGACCCGGATCGAACCGGCCGCCCGCCCCGCCTCGAGCAGGCTCGACAGCGGCGCCAGCGCCAGCGCCTCCAGGCGGGCGGCGACGATCGGCGGCGCCGGGTCGAGCGCATCCCAACGCCCGCCGGCCCAGGAATCGAGAGCGGCGAAGAACAGCGCGATCTCCACCGCCTCGCCGGCCACCGCCGCGCTCGCCGCCAGCGAGGACACCTGGAAGCGCATCTCCCAGGTGCCGCCGTGGGCCAGAATCATCAGGTCGGACATTCCGGGGCGGCGCCCGCCGCCGCGGCAACCGTCCAGGTGTCGCCGGCCGCCAGCAACGCCGCGAGGTCGCCGGCGCCCGTGCGCTCGCCGCCCTGCAGCCGGCGGATCTGGTCCACGACGCCGGTCTCGTAACACGGCCGTTCCACCGCCCGCAGCACCCCGAGGGCGGTCGGCAGCTCGGGCGGCAGCAGCTGGGCGGCGAGGAAGGCGAGCGCCGGGCTGGCCACCTGCTCGTCCCATACCAGGCACTCCTCGACCGGGTGCTCCGGGCCGATCTCGAACGCCTCCAGCGCGGCGCCGCGCAGCCGGATGCCGCGGTTGCGCTGCTTGCCGAAGATCAGCGGCTTGCCGTGCTCGAGCTGCACCGTCTGGTCCTCGCGCGTCTCCTTCTCGCTGATGCCGCTGAACGCCTTGTCGTTGAAGATGTTGCAGTTCTGGTAGATCTCGACGAAAGCGGTGCCGCGGTGGCGGGCGGCGCGGCGCAGGGTCTCCTTGAGGTGCTGCTGGAAGACGTCGACGCTGCGCGCCACGAAGGTGGCGCCCGCGCCCAGGGCGAGCGCCAGCGGGTTGAACGGCATGTCGATCGACCCGAAGGGGGTGGACTTGGTGCGCTTGCCGGGTTCGCTGGTGGGCGAGTACTGCCCCTTGGTGAGGCCGTAGATGCGGTTGTTGAACAGCAGGATCTTGACCCCGACGTTGCGCCGCAGCACGTGGATGAGGTGATTGCCGCCGATCGACATGGAATCGCCGTCGCCGGTGGCGATCCACACCTCGAGCTCCGGCCGCGCCAGCTTCAGGCCGGTCGCCACCGCCGGCGCGCGGCCGTGGATCGAATGGAAGCCGAAGGTGTTCATGTAGTACGGGAAGCGGCTCGAACAGCCGATACCCGACACCACCACGAACTGCTCGCGCGGGATCCCCAGCTCGGGGAACACCTGCTGCACCGCCGACAGGATGGCGTAGTCGCCGCAGCCGGGGCACCAGCGCACCTCCTGGTCGGTCTGGAAGTCCTTCTTCGACGCCGGTTTGGACGCCAGGGCCGCCGGCGGCGCCGGCAATATCGGCGGCGTGGGCAATGTCGGCGGGGTGGGCAGGCTCGCCCCGGCGGGCAGCGCGGCGGCGCCGGATTCAGGAAACGGCGGCGGTATCTGCATCGGCGGCATCGGCGATATCGGAGCCATGGCTCGGCTGCTCCAGGATGTCTAAGATCTTGTCCAGGATCTCGGTGCGGGTGAACGGCCGCCCCTGCACCTTGCTCAGGGTGGTCACGTCCTTGAGATAACGCGCGCGCAGCAGCAGCGCCAGCTGGCCGAGGTTCATCTCCGGCACCAGCACGTGCGCGAAGCGCGCCAGCACCTGCCCGAGGTTGCGCGGCATCGGGTTCAGGTAGCGCAGATGGGCGCGGCTCACCGCGAGGCCGCGCCGGCGGGCGGCGTTGACCGCGCCGGTGATGGCGCCGGCCGTCGAGCCCCAGCCGAGCACCAGCAGGCGGTTGTCCGCCGGGCATTCGCCGGGCTCGCCGTCGTCGACCACCAACTCGGGGATGTCGCGGGCGATGCGGGCCACCTTCTCGGCGCGCAGCCGCACCATGTGCTCGTGATTGGCCGGGTCGTAGGAGACGTTGCCGGTGACGTCCTCTTTCTCGAGGCCGCCGACGCGGTGCTCGAGGCCGGGAGTGCCGGGGACGGCCCAGGGGCGCGCCAGGGTCTCCGGGTCGCGGAGGTAGGGCGTGAAGCCGACGGGATCGGTCCGGAAGGCGACCCGCAGATCGGGAAGGCTGGCGACGTCGGGCAGCTTCCAGGGCTCCGAGCCGGTGGCGATGTAGCCGTCCGACAGCAGCACCACCGGCACCATGTGGCGGAGCGCCAGGCGCGCCGCCTCGATCGCCACTTCGAAGCAGTCCTTCGGCGACGCGGCGGCGAGCACCGGCACCGGCGAATCGCTGTTGCGCCCGAACATCACCTGCAACAGGTCGGCCTGCTCGGTCTTGGTGGGCAGGCCGGTCGAGGGGCCGCCGCGCTGGATGTCGCACACCACCAGCGGCAGCTCGACCATCACCGCCAGGTTGATCGCCTCGGACTTGAGCGCGATGCCGGGGCCGCTCGAGGTCGTCACGCCCAGGGCGCCGCCGAACGCGGCGCCGATCGCGGCGCAGACCGCGGCGATCTCGTCCTCGGCCTGGAAGGTGGTGACGCCGAACTCCTTGTGGCGGGCCAGCTCGTGCAGCACGTCGGAGGCGGGGGTGATCGGGTAGGCGCCCAGGAACAGCGGCAGGCCGCTGCGGCGGCTGGCGGCGATCAGACCGAGGGCGAGCGCGGTGTTGCCCTGGATGTTGCGGTACAGCCCGGGGGCCATCGGCGCCGGCTCCACCTCGTAGCGGTGGTGGAACAGCTCGGTGATGTCGCAGAAGTTCCAGCCGGCGCGCAGCGCCTTGACGTTGGCGGCAGCCAGCTCGGGGCGCTTCTTGAAGCTCCGCTCGAGCCAGGCGATGGTGTTGTCGAGCGGCCGGCTGAACAGCCAGTAGACCATGCCGAGCGCGAAGAAGTTCTTGCAGCGGTCCATCCCCTTGTTGTCGAGGCCGCTGCCCTCGAGCGCCCGCCGGGTCATGGTGCCGAGGTCGGCCTTGAACACCCGGTAGCGCTCGAGACCGCCGCCGCCGAGCGTTCCGGAGGCTGCGGGGGAGCCGTCCGCGTGCGGCCCGAGCGGGTTGGCGGCGTAGCCGGCGCGGGCCAGGTTGCGGTCGTTGAACTCGTCGGTGTTGACGATCAGCACGCCGTTGAGCTTGAGGTCCGGCAGGTTCTTCTTGAGCGCCGCCGGGTTCATCGCCACCAGCACGTCGGGAGCGTCGCCCGGGGTATGGATGTCGTAGTTGGCGATGCGCACCTGGTACGCCGAGACCCCGGGCAGGGTGCCGGCCGGCGCCCGGATCTCGGCCGGGAAGTCGGGCAGGGTCGAGAGGTCGTTGCCGAGCAGCGCCGAGGTGGTGGTGAACTGGCCGCCCGTCAGCTGCATGCCGTCGCCCGAATCGCCGGCGAAGCGGATGACGACCTCGTCGAGCTTCTCGGCGGCGATGGGCAGGCGAGGCTGGGGAACCGGGTCTGGAAGGGCCATTTCTACGATCGATCGCCGGCGAAGCTCTCGGCCTATCCTAGCGCAACGACCGGCCCAGGAGGCGAATTCCCGCTGCCGAAGCCCCGGAGCTGCCTGAGCCGCCGGAACTGCCGGAACTGCCGGAGATCCCAAAGGACACCGGGGAGCGGTACCGGCGCGCCGGCAGGCCTGGCCGCCCGCCCGTCAGGACGGGGGGCCGGCCGCCGGCGGCCGGGGGGCGGCAGCCTGTGCCTGCCGAGCGGCATCGACCAGGGAGAACGCCTCGCGCCGCATCTTCGCCCGCGCCACCTCCTCCTCGGGATAGCGCGGCCGGTAGCCCAGGCGCTCCTCGTCGAAGGTGTAGGGCTTCATCAGGTCCGCCTTGCCGACCACGGTCTGGTCGCGGTTGAAGTAGGCCATGTCGTAGTTGTTGCTCATGATGATGGCCTCTTCCGGGCAGGCGTCGACGCAATAGCCGCAGAACACGCAGCGCAGCATGTCGATCTCGTACACCACCGGATACTTCTCGATGTTGACGTCCGGGTGCTCGGCGGCCTCGATGTGGATGCACTCGGCCGGACAGGCCTGGGCGCAGAGGAAGCAGGCGACGCAGCGCACCGAGCCGTCGGGCCGGGTGGTCAGGATGTGGTGGCCGCGGAAGCGGTGGCTGTAGTCGCGCCGCTTCTCCGGATACTCGATGGTGTAGCGGCTGCCGGGACGGAAGAGGTTGCGCAGGAAGTGCCGCATGGTGACCATCAGGCCGCCGATCAGCGGCAGGTACAGCCGCTCGGCGAGGCCCGGCCGGTAGGGGCGGGTGGTGGTCGGATAGGGAGGCGGCGGAGCCGGGCCGTTCGCCGCACCGGCGGACGCCGGTGTCCCCAGGGCCGGGGTGGTCGCCGGGGTCATCGCTCGAGCTCTCCGGCGACGACGTTGAGGCCGCCCAGCGAGATCACCGCATCGGAGAGCGAGCCGCCCCGGATCAGCCGCGGGAAGGTGGACATCATCGGGAAGCAGGGGGGGCGCACCTTGATCCGGTAAGGCTTGGCGGTGCCGTCGCTCAGGATGTAGAAGCCAAGCTCGCCGTTGGCCCCCTCGGTCGGCAGGTAGAGCTCGCCCGCCGGCACCTGGATGCCGTCCATGATCAGCTTGAAGTGATAGATCATCGCCTCCATCTCGTTGTACGCCTTCTCCTTCGGCGGCAGGGCGACGTGCGGGTCGTCGACGATGAAGGGGCCCTCGGGCATGCCGCGGTCGAGCAGCTGGCGGATGATCTTGAGCGACTGCCGGATCTCCAGGTTGCGGATGCGGTAGCGGTCGTAGATGTCGCCGCCGTAGAGCACCGGCACGTCCCAGTCCACCGTGTCGTACAGGTCGTAGGGCTGCGCGCGGCGAACGTCGAAGGGCACGCCGCTGGCGCGCAGGCAGGGACCGGTCCAGCCCCAGTTGACGGCCTCGGCGCCGGAGATCGCCGCGACGCCGACCGCGCGGTCGAGCCAGATGCGGTTGCGGTCGCACAGCTTCTCGACGTCGGAGACGAAGGGCGGGATGATCTCGAGCAGCCGCCGGCAGCGGGCCATGAAGTCGGGCGGCAGCTCCTGCGACAGGCCGCCGATGCGGCAGTACGACACCGTCAGGCGGGCGCCGCAGCAGGATTCGAGCAGGCCGTAGATCTCTTCGCGCGGCTGGAACATGTACCAGAAGTTGGTCAGGCCGCCGGCGTCGACCAGGGTCGTGCCGTTGCACACGCAATGATCCATGATGCGCGAGAACTCGGACAGGATGGTGCGCGCCCAGACCGCCCGCGGCGGCACCTCGACGCCCAGCAGCTGCTCCACCGGGCGGCAGTAGGCCACGTTGTTGATGAACGACGAGCAGTAGTTGAGCCGGTCCGTGTAGGGGATCACCTGCTGCCAGGTGTGGGTCTCGCACATCTTCTCGAAGCAGCGATGCAGGTAGCCGATCTCGATGTCGGAGGCGACGATGGTCTCGCCGTCGAGCACCGCCATCAGCCGGAAGGTGCCGTGCATCGCCGGGTGCGAAGGACCGATGTTGATCGTCATCCGCTCGAACAGGTCGTCGGCGCTCGCGGCGCCCGCGGTGCCCGGAGAAAGACTCCCCGCCGCGCCGCCGTCTGCCCCGCTCGCCGTGCCGCCGTCCGGGGTGCCGCCGGAGGCATCGAAGTCGCCGGTAGGCTCGAAGTGCGGCTTGTAGATCTTGTCCTCGGTCAGCAGCCAGCGCTTCGCCGGATCGTAGTCCTTGCGCAGCGGGTGTCCCTGGAAGCCTTCGTGGCAGAGCAGCCGCGACAGGTTCGGGTGGCCGGTGAAGCGCAGGCCGAACATGTCGTAGACCTCGCGCTCGGCCCAGTTGGCGGCGTTCCAGACCGGCACCAGCGACGGCAGCACGGGATCGCTCTCCGCCACCGGCACCCGCAGGCGCAGGCGCGCATTGCGCGGCACCGAATAGAGGTGGTAGACGGACTCGAAACGCTCCGGGCGGTCCGGGAAATCGACGCCGGCGATGTCCATCAGCAGGTCGAACCGCGTCTCGCCGTCGTCGCGGAGCTGGTGCGCCAGGTCGGCCAGCACCTCGCGCCTGACGGTCCAAGTGGGCTGGTCCACGCCGGCGTCCGGCGCGGCAGGGACGATGCTGCCGGCCGGGAATCGCGACCGGACGCTGTCGTACAGGTTGCTGTCGACGGCCGCGCGGCCGCGGCCGGAGGCGCCCCCCGGCTGGTCCAGGGCCGCGGCCGGGGCGGCGGGAGCGGTGGTGGTCGGCGGGCTCGGCGGCATCTACATCTCCGGGGCGCCGAGGTCGGCGCTCTCGCTCGACCGCTCCCTGGCGTCGGCATTCATCGCCTTGCCGACCCGCCGGCGGTCGCGGATCACCTTCTCGCGCAGCTGTAGCAGGCCGTACATCAGCCCCTCGGGCGTCGGCGGGCAGCCCGGCACGTAGACATCCACCGGGATGACCTCGTCGATGCCCTGCACCACGTGATAGGCACGGTAGAAGCCGCCCGAGCAGGCGCAGGCGCCCATCGAGATCACCCACTTGGGATCGGCCATCTGGTCGTAGATCTTCTTGAGCACCGGCGCCATCTTGTCGTTGATGGTGCCGGCGACCAGCAGCACGTCGCTCTGGCGCGGCGAGAAGCGCACCACCTCGGAGCCGAACCGCGACATGTCGTAGTGGCTCGACACGGTGGACATGAACTCGATGGCGCAACAGGCGGTGCCGAACGGGAATGGCCAGAACGAGTAGCGCTGCGACCAGTCCTCGAGCTTCTCGAAGGTGGTGGTGATCCAGCTTTCCCCGGTCGTGGCGGTGATCGCTTTCATGATTTCCTCGGACCTCCTCCCCCCAGGCCGCCAGTCTAGCACTTGTGACTGTCAGTCACAAGCTCTGCAAATCATTGATGGATAATGATTTACGGCGCGATTTTTGATGGCGGGGATGGCGGTGACGCCGGCGGAGACGCGGGAGCGGGCGCGCCGGAGTC
>DATGHG010000095.1:0-10497 GCA_035308185.1 Thermoanaerobaculia bacterium
CTGGCGGAGAAGTCCGACGAGTTCCGCCGCGGCGGCCTCGAGATCTATCGCTGAGCCGGGCGGGCGCCGCGGTTGGTGCCGCGGCGCCGCCGGTCGGGGCCGGCTACTTCTTGGGGATGAAACGCAGGGCGGCGGAGTTCATGCAGTAGCGCAGGTGCGTGGGCGCCGGGCCGTCGTCGAAGACGTGACCGAGGTGGGCATCGCAGCGGGCGCAGAGGATCTCGGTGCGGGCCATGAACAGAGAGCGGTCGCTCTCCTGGCGGACCGCGGCGGGGGTGATGGGCTTCCAGAAGCTGGGCCAGCCGGTGCCCGAGTCGAACTTGGCCTCGGAGCTGTAGAGCGGGTTGCCGCAGGCGACGCAGACGTACCAGCCGGCGGCCTTGTTGTGGTCGTAGGCGCCGGTGAAGGCGCGCTCGGTGCCCTTCTCGCGGGTGATGTAGTACGCCTCCGGCGTCAGCAGCTTCTTCCACTCCTCGTCGCTCTTGACGACGTGCGCGACGCCCGGGTCGAGCAGGGTGTTGCCGGGGATGTCGATGACGGTCACGGCTCCTCCTCTGGCCGCCGCCGGCACTGCCGCCGGCGCGGCGAAATGGTAGACGGCGGGAACGGCGCTGGGGTCACGGGGGTCGCGGCTGACGGTAGCTGCCGGGGCGGCCGGCTGGTTCGAGTCGAGATCCGCCGCGGCGGCCTGCCGGCCGCGGCCGGCGATCAGCATGGCGATGACGCCGGCCCCCAGCGCCGCCGCCAGCCCGATCCACAGGATGCTCTTCATGATGGCAGATGGTCCTTTCTGGTAGGCCGCCCCGTGGGCGGGCCGCGCTCGGCGCCCTCCGGCACCGCCGCGCTCCCCGCCGATCCGGTCGCGATCCAGCGATCCGGGCGGCGGCTCCAGTGCAGTTTACGCTCCTCGCGGAGCTCTTGGACTTACGCCCCTTGCTGTCTCGATCCCATCCTCCCCATATTCATGATATGGTTGACCCATATGAAAACCACTGTCGAGATCGCCGAGGATCTCTTCGCCCAGGCGGCCGAGGTCGCACGACGCGAGGGCATCACTCTGCGCGCCCTGTTCGAGGAGGGACTGCGGGCCGCTCTCGCCCAGCGGGCACGGCAGACGCCATACCGGTGGCCCGACCTCAGTGTGGACGGCGAGGGCTTGGCGCCCGACGTCGCGGCGGGGGCCTGGGAGCCGCTTCGTGACCTGATCTACACGGGGCACGGCGCTTGATCGCGGTCGACACCAATCTCCTGGTCTACGCTCACCGCCGCGATTCGCCGTGGTTCGAGCCGGCACGGGAGGCGTTGCGCCGGCTGGTCGAAGGCGCAGCGCCCTGGGGGATCCCCTGGCCCTGCGTGCACGAGTTCCTGGCAGTCTGCACCCACCCCAACATCTACCGCCCGCCGACCGACGTGTCGCGAGCGCTCGAGCAGGTCGCTGCCCTGCTTGCCTCTCCCAGCCTGATCCTGCTGAACGAGCCTGCCGGCTACTGGCCGGTGCTCGGACGGCTCCTCGCCGCCGGGCGGGTCACCGGCGCCAGAGTGCACGCTGCCCGCATTGCCGCCCTCTGTCTCTGCCACGGTGTCTCGGAGCTCTGGTCCGCGGACCGTGACTTCTCCCGCTTCCCGGAGTTGAAGACGCGGAATCCGCTGATCGGATGAGGCGAGGTCACTCCGGCGACGAACGCCGCGAATGCCGGCCCTGGATCGTCATCCCTGCGCCTTCAGGTGCGCGGCGTGGATCGCGGTGTCGTTGAGGATGTAGATGACGTTGTTCTGCCGGCCGCCGAAAGTGAAGTTGCTGACGTTGTCGACCAGGATGGCGCCGATCAGGTCGCCGGCAGGGTTGTAGACCCTCAGGCCGTCCGCGGAGGAGGAATACACCCGGCCGGCGGCATCCACCTTCAGGCCGTCCGGGATGCCGGGGGTGACGACCGCGAGCAGGCGGGCATTGGCCAGGTGCGCCTGATCGATCACGTCGAACGCCAGGATGTGATGCGGCAGCGCCGGATGATACGAGCCCGGCCTCTGGATCGCGGCGCTGAGGACAGTCCGCGGTGGGTGGATGCGTGGGCGGATGCAAGGGCCTGCCCTTGGGGAAGCTTTTGGCGTTCATGGAACTGCTATGATAATGCATCACCCGAAAGACCGGCCAGGCGTTCGAAAGGAGCCCGCAGCTGCTCGGGCATGCGGCAGGGGCGGCCGCTGGCGCTCTCGATCCAGATGTGCTCGGTGTTGCCGGTGGCCAGGAGATCGCCGCCGCGGCGCACCTCGTAGGTGAAGCGGATGCCGCGGCTGGCCAGGCGCTCGCCCCAGCAGGTCACCTGCACGGTGTCGCCGTAGCGGGCGGGACGGCGGTAGCGCAGCTCGACGCCGGTGACCATCAGCAGGTAGCCGAGGCGCTCGATCTCGACGTAGCGGTAGCCCGACAGGGCGCACAGGCGGGTCCGCGCCAGCTCGAACCAGACGATGTAGTTGGCATGGTGGACGACCCCCATCTGGTCGGTTTCGGCATAGCGCACCTCGATCTCGGTGACGCAGCGGGTGGCCTCGGTCATGGTTCTCCCGGCGGCTCTCCCGGGACCGGCGCCGGCGGTCCCGCGGGAGCCCTGTCGATTGCCGGCGCCGGCTGCCAGCGCCCCAGCGCGTGGCGCAGCACCGTCCAGAGGATCTTATGGCCCGCCCGCAGGGTGCCGGTGACGGTGCCGGTGATCTTCGAGACGCCGACACGGCGGCGGTAGGAGACCGGCACCTCGGCGACCCGCAGTCCGGCGCGCAGCGCCTTGACCTGCATCTCGGCGGTCCAGCCGAAGTCGGGGTCGGACATGCCGAGGCGTTCGAGAGCCTGCCAGCGCGCCGCGCGGAAGGGGCCGAGGTCGGTGTAGCGGTGCCCGTAGAGGAGGCGGATCAGGGCGCAGGCGATCAGGTTGCCCGCCCGGGCCTGTGGCAGCAGCGCTCCGGGCTCGCGCCGGCCCAGGATGCGGGATCCGATCACCAGGTCGGCCTCGCCGGCCAGGATGGGAGCGACCAGCCGCGGCAGCTCCTCGGGGTGGTCGGAGAAGTCGGCGTCGACGAACACCACGACCTCGGGCGGCTGGTGGCGGCGCAGCTGGTCGAGCGCGGCCAGGCAGGCGCTGCCGTAGCCGCGGCGGCTCGCCGCCACCACCACCGCGCCGCCCGCGGCGGCGACCCGCGCGGTGCCGTCGGACGAGCCGTTGTCGGCCACCACCACTCGCCGCACCGGCGGGCGCGGCAGGGCAGCGAGCACCAGCGGCAGCGAGCGCTCCTCGTTGAGCGCCGGGATGACCACGTCGATGGCGGCGGCTGGCATCGGCTGAGGACACTAGAACGAAAGCTCGATCATCGCCCGCCGGACCGCGCCGGCCGGCACGGGACGCGCGGCAGCGGACCGGGCGCCGCGGCCCGCGGCCTTCGACGCCGGTCTGTCCGGAGGCCGCGGACATTGGAGGCCGAGCGATTTTATGCCATGCTGTGCGCCGCTTTCTGCCTGGTTGCGAGGTGCATCATGTCGCTTTTTCGCCTGCGGACCACGTCGTCCATCCTGCTGCTCGCCGCGGCGCTCTCCGGCTGCGCCGGTTCGCCGCCCGCCACCTCGTCCGCGGCCAAGACTCCGGCCGCCGTCGCCCCGGTGGCCGCCGGCGCGGCGGCGACGGCGCAGGCCGTCCCGGCGGGCCTCGCCGGTGCCGCCAGCGCCGCCGGCCAACCCACTCGCGTCGTGCTTCCGGGCCCCGACGGCAAACCCTTTCCCTACACCATCGAGCTTCCCGCCGGCTGGCAGGTGCAGTCGTCCAGGACGGTGCCGGGCGTGTTCCTGGGGCCGGCCGGGGCCGGCGAGCCGGAGAACGACGTCCGCATGATCTACGTGCGGGTGAGCCCGGCGTCGCTGCTCGATCCCGAGGCGGTGGTGGCCAACATCAAGAAGAGCGACGCCGCCGACGACAGCTGGTCGGCGCCGCTGGTGGAGGTGCGGGAGATCGGCGGCGTGCGCGGGGTGCTGGTGCGGATGGACAGCGGCAGCGGCGATCAGGCGCGCAGCACGCTGGTGCTCAAGATGCCGTTCGGGCAGTCCAGCGTCGATTTCATGGCGTCGGCCCCGCGCGCCGAGTTCGAGGGCCTGCTGCCCGCCTATCAGAGCGTGATCCTCTCGGTGCTGCCGGTCCGGTAGCCGCCCGGATGCCCGTGCTCGCGTACGAGGGGCGGCTTCCCGTCCTGGGCGCTCGCGTCTTCCTGGCACCCGATGCGCAGGTGGTGGGCGATGTCGAGGCCGGCGAGGACGTGTCGTTCTGGTTTCACACCGTGGCCCGCGGCGACGTCAACTGGATCCGCATCGGTCCGCGCAGCAACGTGCAGGACGGCGCGGTGCTGCACGTCGCGCATCGCACCCATCCGCTGGTCATCGGCGCCGGCGTGGTGATCGGCCACCAGGCGGTGCTGCACGGCTGCACCGTCGAGGACGGGGCGCTGATCGGCATCGGCGCGCGGGTGCTCGACGGGGCGGTGGTGGAGGCGGGGGCGCAGGTGGGAGCGGGGGCGGTGGTGACGCCGGGGCATCGGGTGACCGCCGGGCACCTGGCGCTGGGGACGCCGGCGCGGGTGGTGCGCGCGCTCACCGCCGACGAAGCGTTGCGGATCGTCGAGACCTGCGCCCGTTACGTGGCGCTCAAGGAGCAGTACCGGGCCGCTTTCGCCGGCGCTGCCCAGGGGGAGTGATGAACCGTCGCGGAGCGGGCACGATCGGCAAGGGGGACCTCGGTCAGCGGGTGCTGCTGCAGGCATGGGTGCATCGGCGCCGCGACCACGGCGGCCTGGTGTTCCTGGACCTGCGCGACCGCAGCGGTTTGGTGCAGGTGGTGGTGCGCCCGGAATCGCGGCCGGAGGTGGGTGCGGCGCTGGCGGCGGTGCGCGCCGAATGGGTGGTCGAGGTGACCGGCGAGGTGGTGGAGCGGGCGCCCGAGAACCTGAATCCCGATCTCCCGACCGGCGCCGTCGAGGTGATCGCCGAGCGTGCCGCGGTGCTGGCGCGCTCCGAGCCGCCGCCGTTTGCGCTCGACGGCAAGACCGAGGCCAGCGAGGAGACCCGCCTGCGCTACCGCTACGTCGACCTGCGGCGGCAGGAGCTGCTGGCCAACCTGCTGCTCCGCGACCGGGTCACCCTGGCGGTGCGCAACTACTTCCACGAGCACCGCTTCGTCGATGTCGAGACGCCGGTGCTGACGCGCTCCACCCCCGAGGGCGCCCGCGACTACCTGGTGCCGTCGCGGGTCAACAAGGGGAGCTTCTACGCCCTGCCGCAGTCGCCGCAGCTGTTCAAGCAGCTGCTGATGGTTGGCGGCATCGAGCGCTACGTGCAGATCGCCCGGTGCTTCCGCGACGAGGACCTGCGCGCCGACCGCCAGCCCGAGTTCACGCAGGTGGACCTCGAGCTCTCGTTCACCAGCGAGGACGAGGTGATGGCGCTGATCGAGGGGCTGTTCGCGCGCATCTTCCCGCTCGGCGGCATCGAGCCGCCGGCGTCGTTCCCGCGCCTGACCCACGCCGAGGCGATGGCGCGCTACGGCAGCGACCGCCCCGACCTGCGCTACGGCCTCGAGATCCTCGACCTCTCGCGCCTGCTCGGCGACAGCGGCTTCCGCGGTTTCCGCGAGGCGGTCGCGGCGGGCGGCGTGGTGCGCGGCTTCGCCGTGCCGGGCGCCGCCGGCGCCGCCGAGGCCAGCCGCAAAGATGTCGAGGGCTGGGCGGAGCTCGCCCGCGAGCATGGCGCGGCCGGCGTGCTGACGGTGCGCCGCAAGGGCGGCGAGACCAGCTTCCAGGTCAAGAGCGCGCTGACGCCCGGCGAGACCGCGGCGCTGGCCGCGGCGCTGGCGCTGGAGGAGGGTGGCCTGGCGCTGCTCGCCGCCGGCCCGCCGGCCACCACCGCGGCGGCGCTCGGGGCGTTGCGCCAGGAGCTGGCGCGGCGCTACGGCCTGATCCCCGCCGGCCGTCACGCCTTCCTCTGGGTCACCGAGTTCCCGCTCGTCGAGTGGAGCCCCGAGGCCGGCCGCTGGAACGCCATGCATCACCCCTTCACCAGCCCGGATCGCCGCGACCTCGACCGCCTCGACACCGAGCCCGGATCGGTGCGCGCCCGCGCCTACGACGTGGTGCACAACGGCATGGAGCTCGGCGGCGGCTCGATCCGCGTCCACGATCCCGAGATGCAGGCGCGGCTCTTCCAGCTGCTCGGCATCGGGCCGGCCGAGGCCAAGGCGCGCTTCGGCTTCTTTCTGGAGGCCCTGCGCTACGGCGCGCCGCCGCACGGCGGCATCGCCCTGGGCCTGGACCGCATCGTGATGGTGCTGGCGGGAGCGCCGTCGATCCGCGACGTCATCGCCTTCCCGAAGACCGCGTCGGCCGCCGACCTGATGACCAGCGCGCCGTCGCCGGTCGACGAGCGGCAGCTGCGCGAGCTGGGGATCGCCGTCGCGCGCGGTGACTGAGCTGGAGCGGGAGCGGGTGGAGCGACTGCGCCTGCGCCACCCCGGTGGCGAGACGGCGATCTGGGCGGGGAGCGGGGCCCTGGCCGCGGCGCGCGCCGAGCTGGCGCGGTGGGTCGCCGGCCGCACCCTGTTCGTGGTCAGCACGCCGCGGGTGCTGGCGCTGCACGGCCAGCGGCTGGCGCCGTTGCGCGCCGCGGCGGCGAGCCTGCACCTGCTGCCGGTGCCCGAGGGCGAGGAGGCCAAGTCGCTGGCGGTCGCCGAGCGCCTGTGGAACGACATGCTGCTGGCCGGCGGCAAGCGCGACAGCCGCCTGGTGGCCTTCGGCGGCGGCAGCGTCGGCGATCTGGCGGGATTCGTCGCCGGCTGCTTCCTGCGCGGCATCGGCTTCGCGCAGCTGCCGACCACGCTGCTGGCGCAGGTGGACGCGGCGATCGGCGGCAAGACCGCGGTGGACCTGCCCGGCGGCAAGAACACCGTCGGCCTGTTCCTGCATCCGGATTGGGTGGTCTGCGACACGGCGCTGCTGTCGACCCTGCCGCGGGCCGAGTTGCGCTCCGGCCTGGTCGAGGCGATCAAGATGGCGGCGCTGCTCGATCCGCCGCTGCTCGATCGGATCGAGACCGGGCTGGGGCCGCTGCTGGCCGGCAGGGCTGCCGCGCTGGCGCCGGTGGTGGCCGCCGCCGCCGCGCTCAAGATCGCGGTGGTCGAGCGCGATCCCGACGAGCGCGGCGACCGGCGCCTGCTCAACTTCGGCCACACCCTCGGGCACGCCATCGAGTCGGCCACCGGTTACCAGGGGCTGCGCCACGGCGAGGCGGTGGCCTACGGCATGTTGTTCGCGCTGCGTCTGGCGCGGCGGCGCGGCCTGCCGGCCAAGGACGCGGCGCGGGTGGCGGCACTGCTCGGCAGGCTCGAGCTGCCGCCGCTGCCGCCGCTCGAACCGCCGGACCTGGCGGCGCGCATGGCGCGCGACAAGAAAGCCAGCGAGCGCGGCCTGGTCTGGGTGCTGCCGGCAGCGCCGGGCCGCGGCGCCATGGTCGAGGGCATCGGCTGGGACGAGGTCACCGCCGAGCTGGCGGCCTTCCTGCGCCAGCCGCTGGCGATGGAGTAACGGTCGGCCGGTGGGCCGGTTGACGCAAGGCCGGTTCCCGGAGGGACCGGTCCTCGAAGAGACAACGGCCGTAGTGGGGAGGAGGAGGGCCGGGAGGCCAGGGGTATCCGAGGACGGGCGAAACTCAACTCGCGACGGCAGCGCACCAGCGCTGCGCGAGGAGGCCGCCCGCAGGATACCCTGGTCTCCCGGCCCGGCCGGAGGGGTGCCCCCGGAGGCGTGCGATATAATCCCTCTTCTTTCGCCACCTCCATGACCGCCAGCCGCAAGCTCCTGCGCCGCATCAAGCTGCGCCACGTCTTGCTGATCCTGGTCCTGCTGTCGAGCGGCGTGCCCCTGCTGCTGAGCAGCGCCCTGTTGATCCCCAAGGCCAAAGAGGTGCTGGAGGACGCCGAGCGCGACTACCTGACGCGGCGCGCCGTGGCCCTGTCGCGCGAGATCGACACCTACCTGGCGACCCAACGGCGCCAGCTCGCCCAGCTCGGCGCCGGCCTGCTGCTGGCGCCCGGCAGCGCCGACATCGGGGCGCGCCTGCACGAGCCCTGGGTGGCCGGCTACCTGGAGAACTTCGTCGTCGGCAGCGCCGACCTGCGGGCGCTCTACGTGCTCGATCTCCAGGGCGAGGGCCCGCGGCGCGGCCCCGGCCAGCTGCCGGCCGGCGCCGAGGTGGCGATGGACGCGGTGTTCGAGCAGGCCCGCGCCACCCGCGCCCCGGCCTACCGGCTGATCAACCTCGGGCCGCACGAGGTGCCCAACCTGGCGCTGGCGGTGCCGGCCGCGACCGGCGCCCCGCCCGCGGGCGGCACGGACCGTGCAACCGCGGGTGCCTCGGGAGCCGCGGCTGGCGGGCAGGCGCGGCTGGTCGCCGTGGCGCTGCTCGACTTCAAGCCGCTGCAGACGGTGTCGCAGGGCGAGGCGCGCCGGTCGGTGGGCGTGTTCCTGCTCGACCGCGGCGGCCGCATCCTGTGGACGGACTCCGACCCCGAGATGGCGCAGGCGCTGATGGGCTCGGAGCTGGTGAAGCTGTTCGTCAAGCGGCCGATGAGCCTCATCCGCCAGTACGAGCTGGCGTCGCCGCGCGGCCGCCAGGAGGTGCTGGCGCAGGTCAGCGCCATCCACGAGACCAGCTGGGGGGTGGTGGTGCAGCGGCCGCTGTCGTCGGCTTACGCGGTGATCGATCAGATGGTGCTGCGCACGGTGCTGGCGACGCTGCCGCTGATGGCGCTGTCGGCGTGTTTCGCCTTCCTCGCGGCGCGCTGGGTCGGCCGCCCGATCCAGCGCCTGACCGCGACCACCCACGAGATCGCCGCCGGCAGCTTCGGCGGGCGCGTCGAGATGAAAGGACTTTCCTTCGAGCTGGCCGACCTTGCCGAGGACTTCAACCGCATGAGCGGCCATCTCCAGGGCTACGTGCAGCAGCTGCGCGAGGCGGCGCAGGCCAACCGCGATCTGTTCATCGGCTCGTTGCGGGCGTTCGCGGCGGCGATCGACGCCAAGGACCCCTACACCCGCGGCCATTCCGAGCGGGTGGCGGCGGTCAGCCGGGTGATCGCGCGCCACCTGCTGCTCTCCGAGGAGATGCAGCACCAGGTATGGATCGGGGCGTTGCTGCACGACGTCGGCAAGATCGGCGTCGAGGACACCATCCTGCGCAAGGAGACCGAGCTGACGGCCGCCGAGTACCAGCAGATGAAGTTGCACACCGTGGTCGGCGCCGAGATCCTGCAGCCGATCGAGCAGCTGCGGGAAATGATCCCGGCCGTCCGCTGGCACCACGAGGCCTGGAACGGGCGCGGTTATCCCGACGGCCTGCGCGGCGAGCAGATCCCGCTGTTCGCGCGCATCGTGGCGGTGGCCGACACCTTCGACGCCATCACCACCAACCGGCCGTATCAGACTGCCGCCAACCTACAGTTCGCCGTCGAGACCATCACCAGGCTGACCGGCAGCCGCTTCGACGCCAAGGTGGTGACCGCCTTCCTGCGCGCCGTGCAGGCGGGCGAGCTGCGGCCGTCGGCGCCGCGCGAGGGGCGCGGCGCGCTGCCGGAGATCGAGGCGCGCGCCGCCCGCCGCTGAGCCGCGGAGCCCTGAGCATGTACCAATACGTACTGGCGAACCTGCTGGCCAACAACGAGGATTGCCTCGGCGTGCTGTTCCTGGACGGCACCGGCGAGACCGTGGACATGGCATGCTCCGGCCTCGGTCCCTACGAGATGCGGGTGCTGGGCGCCTATCTCGGCATCTACCTGCGGCAGCTGCAGCGGATGCTGGCCGCCAACCACCTGGGCACGCCGCTGCTGGTGCACATCGAGAAGAGCGCCGCCCACGTCTACGCGGTGCCGTTGCCCGACGGCTACTACCTGGCGATGGTGCAGCGCCAGCCGGCGCTGGTGGCGCGCTCCCGCGCCACCCTGGAAGAGGCCGTGCGGCAGCTCGAGCGCGGCCTGTTCACGCCCTCTCCCGAGCCGTCGGGGTCGCACGGATGAAGCGCGGCGACGAGGCCGGGCACGACCTGCTGGAGCTCGCCCCGGAGGCGCGCTTTCCCGAGGAGCCCGAGCGGAGCGGCTTCTGGCGGCAGCTGCGGCGCGGGCTCACCATGACCCACACCGAGCTGCTCGACAAGATGAGCGCCGCTTTCGCGGGGCGGGTGAGCCTGGACGAGGCGACGCTCGAGTATCTCGAAGAGATCCTGATCTCGTCGGACCTCGGGGTGGAGACCTCGCTCGCCCTGGTGGAGCGGGTCAAGCGCAACGCCACCCGCGACCAGGCCCTGAGCCCGGCGCGGCTGCGCAAACTGCTGGCCGACGAGGTGGCCGGCCTGCTCGAAGAGCTGCCGGTGGGGAACCGGCCGCCGGCGCCGCGGCCGGGAGGGGCCGCCGGGGTAGGCGGGCC
>DATGHG010000096.1:0-4354 GCA_035308185.1 Thermoanaerobaculia bacterium
CCTTGCGGCGGGGTTGGCCGGCATCGCCGCCGTGCTCGCCGCCGCCGCCATCCTGCCCATCGCCGCCGCGCGGATCCCGACCCGCGTCATCGAGCTCGAGGATCCGCAGGTGATCAAGCTCGGCGGTCACCTCTATCCCGACCGCTGGGTGATCGAGCGCACCCTTTATCGGGGCGGCTGGGTGCTGCGGGTGGGCGACCAGGTGCGTGCGCCGGTGGTCGCCGGCGGCCGCCAGGTACGGCTGAAGCTCGAAGCCGAGCTGATCCGCAACCAGCCGGTGCCATTCGAGGTCGAGATCGCCGCCGGGGACCGCCTGCTGGCGATCTGGACGCCGGTACGCGACCGCGCCTGGGAGGAGCTGAGCCTGGGACCCTTCGAGTGGTCGCCGGGCGCACCCCTGGTGCTCACCGCCCACGGGCCGCACCCCCCGGGCGCCCTCAACGGCGCGGTGCTCGACCGCATCGAGCTCGCCTGGGAATGAGCGGCGCGCGCCATGCGGCCTGAGCCGGGCGAACCCACGGCGCGACGCCGGGCCGCCACCGAGCCACCGGAGGCTCCGGAGGTCACCGCGGTGGTGCCGACGATCGGCGGCAGTCCATGGCTCGCCGCCTGTCTGCTGGCGCTGCGACGCCAGGAAGGGGTGCGCTCGCTCGAGATCATGGTGGTGGATCAGGCGCCGCAGCCGCTGGCGCTGCCGCCGGGACTTGCCGATCGCGTGCTGCGGCCGCCACGCAACCTGGGCTTCACGGGCGGCACCAATCTCGGGATCGCGGCGGCCCGCGGCGAGCTGCTGGCCACGGTCAACGACGACGCGGTGGTCGAACCGGGCTGGCTCGCCACGCTCGCCGCGGCGTTGCGGTTCGATCCCCGCGCCGCCGCCGCACAGGGTGTCAACCTCCTCGCCGATGCCCGCGACCTGGACGCCGCCTACGACGACGGACCGCTGCCGGGCGCGCTGCGACGCCAGGCCCCGAACCGCCGCCAGCGGATCGACAGCTGCGGACTCGGCTGGAACCGCTGGTGGCAAGCCATCCAGCTCGGGCACGGCATGGCGCTGGCGGAACTGGACTCAGCATTGCCCGCCGGGGCCGTGCCCGGCACGCCAGCAGCGGTGACGGCGGTCGCAAGCGCCGCTCCGGAGTCCGCGCGCGCCACTCCGGATGACGCCCCTATCGAAGTGTTTGGTGTCTCGGCGACCGCCGCCCTGTTCCGGCGCGCGGCGCTCGCACGGGTGGCGCCGGACGGCCAGGTCTTCGACCCGCGGCTGATCTCTTACTACGAGGACGCCGAGCTGGCCGGCCGCCTGCGCGCCGCCGGCTTTCACGCCCTGCTGGCGCCGGCGGCGCGGGCGCTCCACGCCGGATCGGCCTCGGGGCGTGCGGCACCCGCAAGCCGCCGACGCTGGCGCCTGATCTACGGCAACCGCTACCTGGTGGCCGCCCGCCTGCTCGGCCGCGGTCTCTGGCTCCGGCTGCCGCGGATGCTGCTGCGCGATCTCCTGGATCTCGCCGGCCCCTTCGCCCCCCGCCGCTCCCGGAACCGCCGCGCCGAATGCGAGCCGGGGGATATCGGCCAGGATGCCGGGCGGGGCGCCGGCCGCCGGCTCCTGCCAGGCGTGGTGGCAGGATGGGGTCGCGCATTGCGCCACCTGCCGGAGTTCGCCCACCGCGGCGTGTCCGCACCGCCCCTGGCAGAGGTGGCGCGGCTGAGTCGCTGGCCGCCCCAATCGGGGTAACCTCTGACCGATGGCCGCCCCCCCCAGCCAACCGCCACCGCGAAAACCGTCACCCTTACCGGCACCGCACTCGCCGCCCACGGCGGAAGAGCCCTCACCTCAACCGATGTCGCCCTCCGCACCGCAGGCCGCACCCTTCCTGCCGCCACCGGCGGTACCACAGCCGCTACCGGCGCTGACCGGGATCGTGGTGCACTGGCGCGACGAGACGCGCCTCGCCGAGCTGATCGCCGCCTGGCCGCACGACGACCAGCGCTTCGAGCTGGTGGTGGTGGACAACAGCGCCTCGGCAACGACCGCATATCTGCCGTCCCAACCGGCAGCGATCGAACCACCCGCCGACCGGCCAAGCCAGCCGCCACGGCCGCCTGAGCCGCCCGCTGCCGCACCGGCCGGCAGCCCTGCCGATGCGCCAGCTCCGGCCGCGCCCGCTCCCATCCACCGCTTGCGGCCGGCGCGCAATCTCGGCTTTGCCGGCGGCGTCAACGCCGGGGTGGCGGCCGGCCGGGCGCCGCTGCTCCTGCTGCTCAACCCGGACGCCCTGCCCGAGCCCGGCGCGCTCGCGCAGCTGCTCGCGGGCTTCGCCGCGCATCCGGAGGCCGCCGGCCTGGCCCCCCGCCTGGCCGGCGCCGACGGCGAGCCGCAGTTCGCCTGGCAGCTGCGACGCCTCCCCTCGGCCTGGGGCTGCCTGCGCCAGACCCTCCCCTGGCCTTTCGCCGGCGCTGCCGGCGCCACCGGCGGTCTCGCCGCCGAGCCGCCACCCGGCACGCCGGTCGAGCAGCCGGCCGCGGCGGCGCTGGCGCTCCGTCGCGACGCGCTCCTGGCCGCCGGCGGCTTCGACGAGCGCTTCCATCCCGCCTGGTTCGAGGACGTCGACCTCGCGCACCGCCTGCGGCAAACCGGCGCGCGCCTGCTCTACTGGCCGGCGGCGCGCTTTCGCCACGCCCTTGGCAGCAGCGTCCCACGCCTGGGTTACGGGCGCTTCCTGTGGATCTACCACCGCGGCCTCGAGCGCTACCTGGCCAAGCACCACGGCGCCGCCTGGTTGCCGGCGGCGCGAGCCGGCCTGATCGCCGGCCTGCTGCTCCGCCTGCCGCTGGTGGCCGTCCGCCGCCCCCGCCGTGCCGCCTCCCGCCGCGAGGCGGCGGCCGGCCTGCTGGTGGCCCTGGCCGGCGCGCTCTCCGGCTGGCGGCTGCCCCGCGCCGTCGCCCTCGACCCCGCCGGCGACGCCACGGGGCAGCCGCCAGCCACCACCCGGTCCCGGCGAGGGCGCGATGGCAGCTGAGGTCGCCATCTGCCTGGTCACCCACGACTCGGCGCCGGACCTGGCGGGCTGCATGGCGGCGATCGCGGCCCTGCATCCGCCGCCGGCCGAGATCGCGCTGGTCGATTCCGGCAGCCGCGACGGCAGCCTCGACGAGGCGCGGCGCACGGCGCCGCACGGCATCCCGCTGTCCGCCACCGGCCACGCCGCCAACATCGGCTTCGCCGCCGGCATGAACGCCGCCATCGCCGCCACCCGCGCGGCCTACGTCCTGACCCTAAACGCCGACGCCCGCCCGCGGCCCGACTACCTCGAGCGCCTGGCGGCGCGCATGGAGGCGCATCCGGAGCTGCGGGTCGCGGCGGTCGCCGGGCGCCTGGTGCGGCCGGAGACGCCCGGCGCCCCGCGCCTCCTCGATGCCTGCGGCATGCGCCTGACCAGCGCCTGGCGCCACCTCGACCGCGGCTCCGGCGAGCCCGACCGCGGCCAGTGGGCGCTTCCCGATCGGGTCTTCGGCGCCACCGGCGCGGCCTCGCTCTTCCGCCGCGCGGCGCTGCTCGACGCGGCGGTCGACGGCGAGATCTTCGACCCGCGCTTCCACTCGTTCCGCGAGGACGCCGAGCTCTGCTTCCGCCTGCGCGAGCGCGGCTGGGAAATCCTCTACGAGCCCGCCGCCGTCGCCGAGCACCGGCGCTTCAACCTGCCCGCCCGGCGCGGCGCGATGCCTCCCGCCGTCAATCTCCATTCGCTCAAGAACCGCTACCTGCTGCGCATCTACCACCAGACCGGCCGCAACCTGGCGCGCACCCTGCTGCCCACCCTCGGCCGCGACCTCGGGGCGCTCGCCTGGGTGGCGCTGCGCGAGCGCTCGTCGCTCGCCGCCTACGCCTGGCTGCTGCGCCACCGCGCCGAGCTGCTGGCCCGGCGGCGCGCCATCCAGGGCCGCCGCACCCGCCCGGCGGCCGAGCTGGACGCCTGGTTCGGCCGCCAGGGAGCGCCGCTGTGAGCCGCTCGCCGGGCCCGGCGGTGGCGCTGATCGGCAGCCGCGGCATCCCCGCCCGCTACGGCGGCTACGAGACGCTGATGGAAGAGCTGTCGGTGCGGCTCCTGGCGCGCGGCTTCCGGGTCACCGTCTACTGCCGCTCCCATTCGACGCCGCGCGGCCTCGACCGCTACCGCGGCGTCGATCTGGTGGTGCTGCCGACCCTGCGCACCAAGCACCTCGACACCCCCGTGCACACCCTGCTCTCCTGCCTGCACGCCGGCGCCCGCGGCTTCGACGCCGCGCTGGTGGTCAACTCCGCCAATGCCCTCTTCCTGCCGCTGCTCTCGGCGAGCGGCATCCCCACCGCCCT
>DATGHG010000097.1:0-13758 GCA_035308185.1 Thermoanaerobaculia bacterium
CGTCAAGGTCGCGCTCGTCGCCATCGCACCCGGTTAGGAGCGCCTGCCGATCCCGGCGGCGCGGGCTGCAAGGAGCTGCCGTGAAACGCATCCTGATCGTCGCCGGCGGCCTGCTGGTGCTCGCCGCGGTGCTGGTCGCCAGTCTCAGGGCGGGCGGCGCCAAGCAGGGCACGCGCGTCTACGCCGAGGCGGTGGCGCGCCGCGACCTGCAGCAGGTGGTCAAGGCGACCGGCGAGATCGACCCGCGGGTCAAGGTCAACATCTCCGCCCACGTCATCGCCAAGATCGAGAAGCTGTTCGTCAACGAGGGCGACTGGATCGAGAAGGGCAAGCCGTTCCTGATGCTCGAGCAGAACGTCTTCGTCGCCGACCGCGACCAGTGGGCGGCACAGCTGCGCAGCGCCGAGGCCGCCGTGCGGCGCCAGGAGGTGGCGGTCGCCGACGCCGCGCTCAAGCTGCAACGCGCCGAGCGGCTGTTCGCCGGCGGCTCCTTCACCACCGAGCAGCTCGAGAACGCGCAGCTCTCCGAGCGCTCCGCGCGGCTGCAACTCGAGGAAGCCGAGGACCTGGTGAGCCAGGACCGCGCCAATCTGCTGCGCGCGCAGACCGACCTCGGCAAGACCATCATCTACGCGCCGATCAGCGGCCAGGTGATCGCCCTCACCGCCAAGGAGGGCGAGGTGGTGGTCTCGGGCACCATGAACAATCCGGCGTCGGTGATCGGCACCATCGCGGACATGAGCGAGGTGCTGGCCGAGGTGGACGTCGACGAGACCGAGATCGTACAGGTGAAGATGGGCCAGCGCGGGGTGCTCAAGGTGGACGCGCTGCCGAAGCGCGTCTACCATGGCAAGGTGACCGAGGTCGGCAGCTCCGGCTACAACCGTCCGTCCCAACCGGACGTCACCTTCTTCAAGGTCAAGCTGTTGCTCGACGACAGCGACCGGCAGCTGCGCTCCGGCATGTCGGTGCGCGCCGAGATCGCGACCCAGGCGGCCCGCGGCACCCTGGTGGTGCCGATCCAGGCGGTGGTGGAGAGGCCGCCGCAGCCGGCGGCCGGCACCCCGCGCGGCGGCGCCGACGCGGCGGCCACCGACGCGGCGGCCACGGATGCGGCCACCGACGTCAAGGTGGTCTTCGCGGTCGCCGGCGGCAAGGCGCGCCAGCGCCAGGTGGAGACCGGCATCTCCGACGAGACCCGCGTCCAGGTGCTCCGCGGCCTGGCGCCGGGCGACCAGGTGGTGACCGGCCCCTACCGCTCGTTGCGCGACCTCAAGGACGGCGACCCGGTGCAGGTCGTCCCGCCAGGCCAGGCCGACGCCGCCGCCGGCAGCGGCGGCGCCTCCTCGAGCTCCTCCACCTCCTCCACGCCCTCCGACAACGGCGGCGGCCGGGGAGACGGCTGATGGCGGCGCTGATCGACCTGGCGGCGGTCTTCAAGATCTACGACATGGGGGCCGAACAGGTGCACGCCCTCAACGGCATCGACCTGCGCATCGAGAGCGGCGAGTACGTGGCGATCATGGGCGCCTCGGGCAGCGGCAAGTCGACCCTGATGAACCTGCTGGGCTGTCTCGACACGCCCACCTCGGGCAGCTACCGGCTCAACGGCACGGCGGTCGAGGAGCTCGACGATTCGCAGCTCGCCGGCATCCGCAACCGGGAGATCGGCTTCGTCTTCCAGACCTTCAACCTGCTGCCGCGCACCGACGCGCTGCACAACGTCGAGCTGCCGCTGATCTACGCCGGCCTGCCGCGGCGCGAGCGGCGCGAGCGGGCCCGCCGCGCGCTGCAGCGGGTGGGCCTGGGCGACCGCCTGCACCACAACCCCAACGAGCTCTCGGGCGGCCAGCGGCAGCGGGTGGCGATCGCCCGGGCGCTGGTCAACGATCCGTCGCTGCTGCTCGCCGACGAGCCCACCGGCAACCTCGATTCGGCCACCTCGATCGAGATCATGGAGCTCTTCGACCAGCTGCACGCCGCCGGCAACACGGTGGTGGTGGTCACCCACGAGCTCGACATCGCCGGTTACGCCTGGCGGCGCGTCAGCCTGCGCGACGGCAAGGTGCTCTCCGACACGCCGACGGAACGGGCCGCCCCCGCGGCGCGGGAAGCGCCCGGTCCCACCGGGTAGCGCGCCGGGGACGCTGGAGCGGTGGTCGTTCTCGAAAGCCTCCGCATCGCGCTGGCGGCGCTGCGCGCCAACGGCATGCGCTCGCTGCTCACCACCCTGGGCATCGTCATCGGCGTGGCGGCGGTGGTGGCGGTGGTATCGGTGGTGCAGGGCCTGCAGCACCTGGCCTCCGACGTCTTCGAGGGCGTGGGCGCGGCCTTCGTGCACGTCGAGGTGAACCAGGACCGGCAGCGCGGCCCCGGCCTGATCGCCAAGCAGGTCAAGCTCACCGCCGAGGATGCCCAGGCGGTGCGGGAGCAGGTGTCCGGCATCCGCTACTTCACCCGCATCGCCGCCGGCAGCGCCCAGGTCAAGTACGGCGAGCGCCGCCATCAGCCGGAGAGCGTGATGGGCGTCGACGAGGCCTACCAGGAGGTGATGAACCACGCCGTCGACCGCGGCCGGTTCCTTTCGCGCCTCGACCTCGAGAACCACCGCAAGGTGGCGGTGATCGGCCCCAAGGTGGCCGACAAGCTCAAGCTCGGGCGGCAGCCGCTGGGCAAGGAGATCTACGTCGGCAACCTGCCGGTGACCGTCATCGGGGTGATGGAAGCCAAGGGCGAGGCCCTCGGCACCGACCTCGACGATCGCGTCTTCCTGCCGTTCGGCACCGCCCAGGAGCTGTTCGGGCGCGCCGCCACCGACCGCGTCGAGCTCGACCTGCAGGCCGTGGCGCCGGCGCAGGTGGATGCGGTGCGCGACGCCATCCGGCGGTTGCTGCGACACCGCCACCAGCTGCCGGCCGGGCGGCCGGACGACTTCCGCGTCATCGTCCAGGACGAGCTGCTCAAGCAGATCACCGGCTTTCTCTCCGGGGTCACCGCGGTGGTCGGCGGGGTGGTGGCGATCGCGCTGCTGGTCGGCGGCATCGGCATCATGAACGTCATGCTGGTGTCGGTCACCGAGCGCACCCGCGAGATCGGGGTGCGCAAGGCGGTGGGGGCGCGGCGGCGCGACATCCTGTTACAGTTCCTGATCGAGGCGGTGGCGCTGGCGCTGGCCGGCGGCATCGCCGGGTTGGCGCTGGGCTACGGCCTCGGCGTCCTGGTGGTGGCGGTGGTGCCGGCACACCTGCCGCCCGCCCACGTGCCGCTGTGGGCGGTCGGCCTGTCCTGCGGCTTCTCGGCCGCGGTGGGGATCTTCTTCGGCATCTATCCGGCCGGCAAGGCGGCGCGGCTCGACCCGATCGAGGCGCTGCGCTTTGAATAGCCGCGGCGGGAGCGCCGGCCGGTGATCTGGCTCGAAAGCCTGCGCCTGGCGCTGGGGGCGATCGCCGCCAACAAGCTGCGCTCGGCGCTGACCACCCTGGGCATCGTCATCGGCGTCGCCGCGGTGATCGCGGTGGTGTCGGTGGTGCAGGGGTTGCAGCACCTGGCCACCGGCATCTTCGAGGGGGTGGGCGCGACCTACGTCATCGTCTTCCCGCTGCGCCCGGAGCTGCCGCAGGAGGCGCGGGCGCGCCAGGTCAAGCTGACCTGGGAGGACGGCCAGGCGATCCGCGACCAGGTGGCCGGCATCCGCGACATCACGCCGGTGGTGGCCGGCAAGGCCGACGTCAAGTACGAGGACCGGCAGCACCAGCCCGACTTCATCATCGGCACCGGCGCGCGCTGGCAGGAGGTGATGAATTTCAGCGTCGAGAGCGGGCGCTTCTTCGCGCCGCTCGACGTCGAGGCGCAGCACAAGGTGGTGGTGGTGGGCGCCAAGGTGGTCGAGGGGCTCGAGCTCGGACGCGACCCGATCGGCAAGGAGATCTACGTCGGCAGCTACCCGGCGACGGTGATCGGCGTCATGGAGCGCAAGGGGCAGGCCCTCGGCCAGGACTTCGACAACCTGGCGTTCGTGCCCTTCGACCAGGCGGTGCAGCTGTTCGGGCGCGAGGCCCGCGACCAGGTGCAGCTGCGGTTGCAGGCGATGAGCGCCGACCAGGTCGATCAGGTGCGCGACGGCATCCGCCAGGTGCTGCGCCGGCGCCATCGCCTCGGCCGGGGCGACGCCGACGACTTCCGGGTGATCGTCCAGGACGAGATCCTCAAGCAGGTCACCGCCTTCCTCTCCGGGCTCACGGCGGTGATCGGCGGCATCGTGGCGATCTCGCTGCTGGTCGGCGGCATCGGCATCATGAACATCATGCTGGTGTCGGTGACCGAGCGCACCCGCGAGATCGGCCTGCGCAAGGCGGTGGGCGCGCGCCGGCGCGACATCCTGATGCAGTTCCTGATCGAGGCGGTGACGCTGTCGCTGGTGGGCGGCCTGATCGGCCTCGGGCTCGGCTACGGCCTCGGCGCCCTGATCACCGCGGTGGTGCCCGCCGAGCTGCCGCCCGCGCACGTGCCGCCCTGGGCGGTGGCGCTGGCGGCGGGCTTCTCGACCCTGGTCGGCGTCTTCTTCGGCATCTACCCGGCCGGCAAGGCCGCCCGCCTCGATCCCATCGACGCGCTGCGCTTCGAGTAGCGGCCCCGCCGTCCGCCCTCTGCCGCGCCTCGCGATAGAATCGCGGCGCACGCGCCATCGAGGGAGGTCCGTGTCGCGAACCTGGATGCCGGTCCTGGTGGTGGGCGCGCTCGCCCTGAAGCTCGCGGCGGCCGCCGAGCTGCCGGGCGCGGCAGCGGCCGCGGCGCACGCCCCGGCGGAGCGGCTGCCGGTGCGGGTCTACACCGTCGACGACGGCCTGGCGGGCGACGAGGTCAGCGCCATCCTGCAGGACTCCCGCGGCTTCCTCTGGATCGCCACCGACAACGGCCTCAGCCGCTTCGACGGCGCGCGCTTCACCGGCTACGACACGCTGCAAGGCCTGCCCAGCCCGCACGTCAACGTGCTCGCCGAGGACGCGGCGGGCGGCCTGCTGGCCGGCACCACCGCCGGTCTGGCGCGGCTCGACCCAGGCCCGGCGCCGGCGGGCGGTCCGCCGCGCGGCGCCGCCGCCCCGCCCGCGCCACCCGGAGGCAGGGCGGCCACCGGCCCGGCGCCGCGGGCCTTCGCGCCGGTGCCGGACGCGAGCGGGCGCCTGCGCCGGCGGACCGGGGCGCTGCTGGCGGCCGGCGGCGCGGTCTGGTCGGCGGGCTTCGCGGCGGACGGCGGGCTCCTCCGCCTGCCGCCGCCAGGGCGTGCCGGGGCCGGTCCGGAGGAGGTGAGGCTGGCATCCGGCGCGCCGGTGCCGTGGGTGACGGCGCTGGCTCCCGACGGCGCCGGCGGGCTCTGGGTGGGGGAGCGGACCGGTCTCCGGCACCGGCTCGCCGGCGGTCAGTGGATCGATTGCCCGATCCTGCCGTTGCCGCGGTGGGAAGCGGTGGCTGCCCTGCTGCTCGACGCCCAGCAGCGCCTGTGGGTCGAAACCACCAGCGCGGTCTACGTGCTCAAGCCCGGCCCCGCCGAGGCCGGCCGGCCGTCTGACGGCCGGCTGAGCACGCCGTCTGACGGCCGGTTGAGCCCGCCGCCGGCGGGACGCCCGGGCGCGGCGCCGGCGGCCGGAGCCTCGCTGCTCGAACGCGCCGCCGCCGGCAACTGCCGCCAGCCGGGCTCGGCGGCGCCGCGTCTGCCGGAGGCGCCCGGGGAGGTATGCCGCTTCGACGCCGCCTCCGGGTTGGCGGGACCGCGCCATGCGGCGCCGGCGACAGGCGGCGCCCATCCGTCGGGCGGCATGCTGCAAACCCGGGACGGCCGGATCTGGATCGCCGGCGGCGGCGGCCTCAGCGAGTTCGACGGTCACGGCTTCCGCGGCTACACCGGGCGCAACGGCCTGCCGGATGACGAGATCACCTGCCTCGCCGAGGATCGCGACGGCAACCTCTGGGCGGGCACCCGCTCGCACGGCCTCATGCGCATGGCGCATGACGGCTTCCTGACCTATGCCGTGCCGCCGGCCGCCGGCCTCCCCGAGCGCCTCGGGCCGCCGGCGCCCGCCGCGCGGATCGCGGTGGCGGAGTTCTTCGAGGCCGGCGGCTCGCGGCTCTACGTCTGGGGCAGCCATCGCGGCCATCCCGCCCTGCTGGCCTTCGACGGCGAGCAGCTGGCGGACGTGACGCCGGAGGTCCTGGAGCGCGCCGCCTACCCGGAACGGGGCCGCCACCAGATCCTCGCCGCCGAGACCGGCGGCGATCTCTGGTTGGGCGCCGCCGCCGGCATCTGGCGTTTCCCGAAGGTCGGACAGCCGGCGCTGCTGCGGCGTGCAGCGGGCACCTTCTGGCGGGCTCCCGACGATCTCGGGGAGCTGTTCCGCCTGTTCGCGGACTCGCGCGGCCGGCTGTGGGTCTCGGGGCGCGGCAGCCAGGAGCCGGCGGCCGGCGGCCGGGCGACGACCATCGCGCGCTGGGACCCGGGGAGCGGCCGGTTCAGCGGCGTGCCGGAGATCGAGCGCTTGGGGCGCGGCGCGCCGTCGGCGTTTGCCGAGGACCCGTTCGGCAGCCTCTGGATCGGTTTCTCCGGCGGCGGGCTGGCGCGCCTGCGCGGCGAGACGGCGGACCTCTTCCTGAGCGGCGGGGTGCCGGCGGGCGCGATCAACGACCTGATGATCGACAGCCGCCACCGCCTGTGGGCGGCCACCGCCGACGGCGGCGCGCTGCGGATCGAGGGGCTCGACGCCGCCCGGCCGCGCGCCACCGTCTACGGCAGCGCCCAGGGGCTGTCGAGCGACCGCATCCTGTGCGTGGCCGAGGACCGGCGCGGCATGATCTACCTCGGGCACGGCAAGGGCATCGACCGGCTGGATCCGCAGACCGGCCGCGTGCTCACCCTCACCACCGCCGACGGGCTGCCTTCGAGCATCGTCAACGCCGCCTATCGCGCCGCCGACGGCAGCCTCTGGTTCGGCACTCCCGCCGGCCCGGCCCGCTACCTGCCGGACCTCCCCCACAGCGAGGCGCCGCCGCCGATCTTCCTGACCGGCCTGCTGCTCAACGGCGTGCCCGCGCCGATGCCGGCGCTGGGGGCGCGCGGCCTGGCGGGCCTCGAGCTGCCCGCCGGCCGCAACCACGTGGAGGTCCGCTTCACCGGCATCAGCTTCGCCTACGGTGCCGGCCTGCGCTACCAGTACCGCCTGGACGGATCGGCGGCGGGCTGGAGCGAGCCGCAGGCCGAGCGCTGGGTGCAGCTGGCCGACCTGGCGCCGGGCAGCTACCGCTACCGGTTCCGGGCGGTGACGCCCGACCATGTGGCGAGCGCCATCCCCGCCACCCTCGCGTTCACCCTGCCGCGACCGCTCTGGCAGCGCTGGTGGTTCCTGCTCCCCGCCGCCGCGGCGGTCGTGCTGCTCGCCTGGGCGCTGCATCGCGCGCAGCTGGCGCGGCTGCTGGAGCTCGAGCGGGTGCGCACCAGGATCGCCGCCGACCTGCACGACGACCTCAGCTCGAGCCTGGCGCGCATCTCGATCCTCTCCGAGCTGGCCCGGCGCCGGCTGGCCGACCCGGAGGCGCTGGAGGCGACCCTGGTCGACCAGATCGGCGAGACGGCGCGCGAGCTGATGGAGATGACCGGCGACATCGTCTGGGCCATCGACGCCCGGCGCGACGACCTCGAGAGCCTGCTGGCGCGCATCCGGCGCTTCGCCGGCGACCTGCTCGAAGCGCGCGGCGTCAACGTCGCGTTCGCATCGCCGGCGGGCGCCGCCGGGATCGCGCTGCGCCCCGAGGCCAAGCGGGAGCTCTACCTGGTGCTCAAGGAGGCGGTCCACAACGCCGCCCGGCACGCGCGCGCCAGGGAGGTGCGCATCGAGGTGGCGGCGACGGACGGCGAGCTGGTGGCCGTGGTGCGCGACGACGGCGTCGGCTTCGTTGCCGGCGGCAGCGGTGCGGGCGGCGGCGCCGGCCGCTCCGGGCACGGCCTGCGCAACATCCGCGAGCGCGCGGCGAAGCTCGGCGCCAAGCTCTCGGTGGACTCGGCGCCGGGCGCCGGCACCTGCGTGCGCCTGAGCCTGCGGCTGTGAGGGCCGGGGCGCATGATCATGCCTGGCGTGCTACCGCCTCCAGGCTGTAGCGTTCGGTCGGAGGGATGGTCGGCCGGCAGAAGGAGGGAGGGGGCGTCCCCTTCCCCCCGGCCGCGGCTCCGGTTGTCGCCAATCGCGGCATGCCCCGCAGGTCAGAGGGTGGGAAGGGGATCGAGGGGATGAGGGGGCGATCCGATAGATGCTTTGAGTAGGCCTCGACAGGTACGGTTTGATGTTCGAGGGTTCTTCGGGTAATGATTGAGACAACCCCTATCCGGGTAATTATCATCGAGGACGACCGCGGCACCCGCGACGGCCTGCGGCTGCTGGTGGACGGCACGCCGGGGTACCGCTGCCTCGCCGCCTTCGCCTCGCTCGAACAGGTCCAGGCCGCCAGGGGAGGCGAGCCGCCCGACGTGGTCCTGCTCGACATCATGCTGCCGGGGGAGCCCGGCTCGCGGGGCGTCGCCGCGCTGCGCGAGCGCTGGCCGGCGGCGGCGGTCCTCATGCTCACCGCCTTCGAAGACGAGGACAAGATCTTTGAATCGCTGTGCAACGGCGCCACCGGCTACCTGCTCAAGCGCACGCCGCCGGCGCGGCTGCTCGAAGCGGTGCGCGAGGCCCGCGACGGCGGCGCGCCGATGTCCCCCGAGATCGCGCGCAAGGTGGTGGAGCTGTTCCGGCGCACCGCCCCGCCGGTGGCGCTGCAGGAAGCGCTGACTCCCCAGGAGGTGCAGCTGCTGCGGCTGCTGGCCGAAGGCTGTAGCTACCAGACGGCGGGCGGCCAGCTGGGCATCAGCATCAACACCGTGCGCAACTACATCCGCAACGTCTACGAGAAGCTGCAAGTCCACACCAAGTCCGCGGCGGTGAGCAAGGCGATGCGTGCCGGGCTGCTCTGACCCGGTGCCCCTGCCTCGCGTTGCCATAGGCCAAATCGGCAGCACGCTGTTGGCACCCCTCGTGCACGGGGGCTACGGCGAGATGCCGCTTCCCCGGATCCGACGTCCTTCGTCGAGAATCGATCGCAGCTCGTGAGCCAGGCCAAGGGCGCGACCCTGCCGCCGTCCTTTGCCGGCGTCCAGGAGCCCATCCGCGACGAGCTCTGGGGCGTCGAGCGCCTGGAGCAGCATGCGGCGGCGCTCGCCCGCTCGCAGCGGGTGCGCCGCGGGCGGCCCTGGGACCGCCGGCTGCGGCCCCGGGTATGGCAGAACGGCCGGGTGCTGCTGGCCTCCTACCGTGCCATCGCCGAATCGCTCCGCGCGGAGCGCGCGATGACGCCGGCCGCGGAATGGCTGGTCGACAACTTCCACCTCGTCGAGGAGCAGCTGCGCGAGATCCGCGAGGATCTGCCGCCGGCCTTCTATCGCCAGCTGCCGAAGCTCGGCGACGGCCCCCTGCGCGGCTATCCGCGGGTCTACGCGCTCGCCCACGATCTGGTCGCCCATACCGACAGCCGGTTCGACGAGGAGGCGCTGCGGCGCTTCGTCAGCGCCTACCAGCGGGTGCAGCCGCTGACCATCGGCGAGCTCTGGGCGGTGGCGATCTCGCTGCGCGTGGTGCTGGTCGAGAACCTGCGGCGCCTGGCCGAGAGGCTGGTGCGGGGACGCGCCGCGCGCGAACAGGCGGAAGCCCTGGCCGACCGGCTGCTCGCCGGCGGCCGCGAGGCCCAGCCCGAGGCGCCCCTGCGGCGCTACGAGGACGGCCCGCTCGATGTCGCCTTCGCCGTGGCGCTGCTGGGGCGTTTGCGCGACCGGGACCCGCAGGTGACCCCCGCCCTCGCCTGGCTGGACCGCCGCCTGGCGGACCAGGGCACCACCGCCGACGAGGTGGTCGCCATCGAGCACCAGCGCCAGGCGGCGATGAACGCCACGGTGCGCAACGTGATCACCAGCATGCGCCTGATCTCGGCCTTCGACTGGGCGGCGTTCTTCGAGCGGGTCAGCCTGGTGGACGCGGAGCTGGCTGCCGATCCCGGGTACCTGGCCGCCGAGTTCGCGACCCGCGACCGCTACCGCCATGCGGTGGAGGAGCTGGCGCACGGCTCGCGCCTGTCGCAGATCGAGATCGCGCGGCGGGCGGTGCGCCGAGCCGCCGGCGCTGCCGGCCGCGAGGCGGATCCGGGCTACTACCTGATCGCCGGCGGCCGCGGCGCCTTCGAGCGCGAGATCGGCTACCGCGTGCCGCCGCGGCAATGGTTGCGGCGGGCCTTCTTCGCCTGGGCGACCCCCGGCTACCTCGGCACCCTCGCGGCCGCCACCGCGCTGGCACTGGCGCTGCCGCTCTGGCGCGCCGCCAATGCCGGCAATGCGGCGCCGCTGCTGTTTTGGCTCGGCCTGCTGGCGCTGGTGCCGGCCTCCGAGCTGGCGGTGCAGCTGGTCAACGCCTGGTTGATGGAGCGCTACGGGCCGCGGGTCCTGCCGCGGCTCGAGCTGCGCGGCGGCGTGCCGCCGGAGCTGCGGACGCTGGTGGCGGTGCCGACCCTGCTGACCGCTGCCGCCGAGATCGAGGAGCAGATCGCCCGTCTCGAGGTGCACTACCTGGCCAACAGCGAGGAGGAGCTGCGCTTCGCGCTGCTCTCCGACTGGACCGACGCCGCCGCCGCCACCGTGCCCGGCGACGAAGAGCTGCTGGCGGCGGCACGGGCCGGCATCGCGCGCCTCAACACCCGCCACGGCCCCGGCGCCGGCGGCGAGCCGCGCTTCGTGCTGCTGCACCGGCGGCGAGTCTGGAACCCGAGCGAGGGGCGCTGGCTGGGCTGGGAGCGCAAGCGCGGCAAGCTCGAGGAGCTCAATCGCCTGCTGCGCGGCGACCGCGAGACCACCTTCCTGCCCGTGGACGGCGCCGGGAACGCCGGCGGGGATACCGGCGAACCCGGCGCGATGGGCGACCTTGGCGACGTCGGCGATGTCGGCGACGTCGGCGATGCCGGTGTGGCGGCGGCCGGCAACGGCGGCGCCCCCAGCGCCGCGGCGGCGCCACCTTACGCGCCCGGCTCGATCCGCTTCGTGATCACCCTGGACGCCGACACCCGGCTGCCGCGCGAGGTCGCCCGGCGCCTCGTCGGCACCCTGGCCCACCCGCTCAACCGGCCGCGCTTCGACGAGCGCCGCGGCCGGGTGGTGGAGGGCTACGGCATCCTGCAGCCGCGCGTCACGCCGTCGCTGCCGGCCGCCAGCGAAGGGTCGCTGTTCCAGCGCATCTTTTCGGGCCCGGCGGGCATCGATCCCTATGCCGCCGCCGTCTCCGACGTCTACCAGGACCTGTTCGGCGAAGGCTCGTTCACCGGCAAGGGGATCTACGACGTGGATGCCTTCAGCGCCGCCCTGGCCGGCAAGGTGCCGGAGAACACGCTGCTCAGCCACGACCTGTTCGAGGGGCTCTTTGCCCGCACCGGCCTGGTCACCGACGTCGAGCTGCTCGAGGAGTTCCCTTCCCACTACCAGGCCGCCGCCGCCCGCCAGCACCGCTGGGCGCGCGGCGACTGGCAGCTGCTGCCGTGGGTCCTCGGCCGCGGCCGTGCCCGCATCCCGGCGATCAGCCGCTTCAAGATGCTCGACAACCTGCGGCGGACGCTGGCGGCCCCCGCCGGCTACCTGCTGCTGCTGAGCGCCTGGACGCTGCCCGGCGCCTCCCCCGCACTGTGGACCGGGTTCTGGCTGGCGACCATCGCCATCCCCGGGTTCCTGGGCCTGCTCTACTCGGCGGTGCCGCGCCGGCGCGGCATCTCCAAGCGCAGCCACCTGCGCGCCTTCGCCGGCGATCTGGTCCTGGCGGTGGCGCGGGTGGTGCTGCGGGTCGCTTTCCTCGCCGACCAGGCCTGTCGGATGGGCGACGCCATCGTGCGCACCCTGTTCCGGGTCTACGGCTCCCGCCGCCGCCTGCTGCAGTGGGTCACCGCGGCACAGGCCAAGAGCGGGCTCGGCCTCGAGCCGCGAGTCTTCTACCGGCGCATGGCCGGCGGCCTGGGGCTTGCCGCCGGCGCCGCGGTGGCGGTGGCGGCCGCGGCCGCGGTGGCAGCGGCGGCTTCAGCCACGGCGCGGGCCGGCGCCTGGCCGGCATCCGGCGCCTGGGCGGTCTGGGGCTGGGCGGGGCCGCCGCTGCTGCTGTGGGCGCTGTCGCCGGCGCTGGCCCGCCGGCTGAGCCTGCCGCCCGTGCCGCTCGAAGCGGTGCCGCTGCCGGCGGCCGAGGTCCGCCAGCTGCGGCTCATCGCCCGCCGCACCTGGCGGTTTTTCGAGACCTTCGTCGGCGCCGACGACCACGCGCTGCCTCCCGACAACTTCCAGGAGTCGCCGCGGCCGGTGGTCGCCCACCGGACCTCTCCCACCAATCTCGGGTTGTACCTGCTCGCGGTCGTCGCCGCCCGGGACTTCGGCTGGCTGGGCACCCTCGATTGCGTCGCGCGCCTCGACGAGACCCTGCAGACGATGCGGGCCCTCGACCGCTTCCGGGGGCATTTCTACAACTGGTACGACACCCGGGAGGTCCGCCCGCTCGAACCGCGCTATGTCTCGACGGTCGACAGCGGCAACCTGGCCGGCGACCTGCTGGTGCTCGCCGAGGCCTGCCGCCGCCTCGCCGAACGGCCGCCGCTCGACGGGCAGGCGCTCGCCGGCATCGGCGACGCCGTGGCGGCGATCCATGCCGCGGCGCCGGCCAGCGCCGGCCGGCGCACCCAGACGGTCACCCGGCGCCAGCTTGACGAAGCGCTGGCGGCGGTAACCACCGCCCTGGCGCCGTCGCCGGCGACGCCGGCACAGTGGGCGGCGCGCCTGGCGGAGCTCGACGCCAGGCTGCATGCCGTGGCGGACGTGGCGCGGGCGCTGGTCGGCGAGCAACGGCAGGGCGCCGATGCCGCGGCCTGGGACGAGGTGCTGGCCTGGACGGAGCTGGCGCAGGCGACGGTCGCGAGCCATCGCCGCGACCTCGAGGAGCTGCTGCCATGGGCGCGCCAGGCCGGCGCCGGCGCCGGACCGCTTGCCGAAGTGCCGTCGATCGCGGCGCTGCCGGACGCCTGCGCGGCGGCCAGGGAGGGGCTGGCGGCGGCACCCCCGGGCGGCGAGCCGCCGTTGCCGGGCGCCCTCGACGCCGACCTCGAACGGTCCGCCGCCGCCGCCGGCGGCCTGACGCGCCGGCTGGGCGAGCTGGCGCGCACCGCCGGCGAGCTGTTCACCGCCATGGATTTCCGCTTCCTCTACGATCCGGGCCGCAAGCTGTTCGCCATCGGCTACCGCGTCGCCGAGGCGGAGCTCGACGGCAGCTACTACGACCTGCTCGCCTCCGAGGCCCGCCTGGCGAGCTTCATCGCCATCGCCAAGGAGGACGTGCCGGCGGCGCACTGGTTCCGGCTCGGCCGCCCGCTGACACCGGTGGATCGCGGCGCCGCGCTGGTCTCCTGGTCCGGCTCGATGTTCGAGTACCTGATGCCGGCCCTGATGATGAGCGCGCCGCCGCACAGCCTGCTGGACCAGACCTGCCGCCTGGTGGTGCGGCGCCAGATCCAGTACGGCGCGGAGCGCCGCGTGCCCTGGGGAGTCTCGGAGTCCGCCTTCAATGCCCGCGACCTCGAGCTCACCTATCAGTACTCGAATTTCGGCGTTCCCGGGCTGGGCTTGAAACGTGGCCTCTCGGAAGACCTGGTGATCGCTCCCTACGCCACCGCCCT
>DATGHG010000098.1:0-10049 GCA_035308185.1 Thermoanaerobaculia bacterium
CTCCTTTCGCCTGATCGCATCGTCGAAGGCTCCACGAGCGTCACCGTGGACGCGGCGGGACCTCCGAATGCGGCACGTCGACTCACCTACTTCAGCGCCTTTGAGACCCCGCGACGGCCTCCCCAACCAACCATCCAGCACCTCATCGAGTCCGAGACATCAGGCGGCGCACGGCGCCAGAGCACGCGGTATTCCGTTCATGGGTTGCACGAGTACAAGGGGAAGTTCAACCCGCAAGTGGCGCGCGCGCTACTTAACGCGGCAGGCTTACCGAAGAACGCTCTGGTTCTTGATCCTTTCTGTGGGAGCGGTACGACTCTCGTAGAGTGCGCTCACTCCGGGTTCCGCGCTCTGGGAACTGATATCAATCCCCTAGCGACGATGATCGCCAACGCCAAGGCCAAGGCGCTCGTAAGCGACCCGGATTTGCTCGTGACAGAGGCCAAGGCCGCAGTCCAAGCGGCGACGAGACGGTGCCACGACCGGCTCGTTGCCGGCGCCCGTAGCAAGTATCTGCTCCGATGGTTCGACACGGCGATGCTAGTACGGCTGGAAGCTTTGCGTACTCAGATTCTGGCTCGAGACTCATCCGCCGCCGACATTCTGCTCATCGTCGCCAGCAACCTCCTTCGTGAGTTCTCGCTTCAGGAGCCGGGCGATTTGCGCATCCGATGCCGGATGAGCCCGCCTTCAGAGCGCGACCTGTTCGGTGTATTCCTCGATGAAACCCAAGCCCTCGCGACGAATATCCGCGTCGTGAAACGCCACACCGCGGTGGGCCAGAGCACCACCGTGCGAGCATATCAGGGCGACATGCGGACGTTTACGACGACCACGGCAGCCAGGCGCCTTGCGGGGAAGTTCAATGCCGCGATAACGAGTCCACCTTATGCGATGGCACTTCCCTACATCGACACCCAGCGCCTAAGCCTGGTCTGGCTCGGGCTCGTTGACCCTGGTACCCTGGCCTCGCTCCAGGCGGAGCTGATTGGGAGCCGGGAGTTCAATGGCTCCCCGCGCACGACCTGGCAAAGGAAGATGGTCGAGAACTCCGAGCACCTCCCGGAACGTCATGCCGCTCTCTGCCGGCAAGTTCTTGCAATGGTCGGCCCGCGCGACGGCTTCCGGCGGCAAGCGGTACCCTCTCTCTTGTACCGCTACCTGGTCGGGATGCGCGACAGCTTCCGGACGGTTAGGTCGCTCCTGCGACCGAAGGCTCCGTTCTTTCTTATCATCGGCCACAACCACACGGTGCTCGCGGGGCACCGGTTCGACATCGACACTCCTGACCTCCTCTCTGCGCTGGGCGAGACGGCCGGATTCGTTTCCGAGCGCCGCGGCGCTCTGCAGACCTACCAGCGCTTTGGACTGCACCAGAAGAACGCCATCAGCCGCGAGGAACTGCTGACGCTCCGTGCCGCATGACCATTGATTTCACCCTTCATCCTAACGTGTACGCCACCGGCGAGCCCAAAGGGCTTGTCGACATGCTCGAACGGGTGTGGGTGCGTGGGAAGCCAGGAGACGGCACGCTCTACGTGCTGTCGGGATTCGGTAACTACAACGGCGCGGTGCGGTTCTTGGACACCTTCGCCCGCCACATTGGTGCGGGCGGGGAGGTCATTTCCTTCTTCGCCGGCAGCACCGGCCAGAGCCTCACCAGCAAGCAGCTCGTCACCTCGATGCTGAAGGTCGGTGCCGTCGTCAACGTCGTGAACCGGAAACGGCTCCTGCACGCCAAGTGCTACGGTGCATCACGCACCAAGGGTGAGAGTTTGATCGTGAGCTCGGGGAACTTCACGGGTCCCGGCATGGGACTCAACGTCGAGTCGTCGGTGCTCATCTCAGACCAGGCGTTGAAGCAAGCCGGCTTCTCATGGGCAAACGCGGTCAACAGTCTCCTCGATCAAGCGTGGGACATCTACCAGCCGACCTTGGACAACCAAACCACACCGGCATGGAAGCTGCTCTACGACGAGTACGAGCGCGATCTCGTGCTCGACGAGTCGGAGGAGAGCACTCTCCTTATCCTTCTTGGCCACTCAGACACAGCTCGAATTCAAGCTGCCCGGGGATCGCCCGCTGGCAAAGGCACGCAGTACTTCTGGCTCAGCAAGGACTCTGTCGGGTTCTTCCCGCCACTCACCATCCGGAACCAGCGTGGGTACAAGGCGACGTTCTCGTGCCTCATCAGCCTCCACTACGTCGACCTCGGAATAGCGGCGGAGGCTCGCGTGACTCTCGAAGCAGAGAACAACGTCGACTTCCGACTTGGAACCGCGCGCCTGAGATACACGCGGTTGGCCAAATCCGGTGACATTGCTGCTCTATCCCGCGTCGGAGAGCGAGAGTACGAGCTTCGTATTGTGGCAGCAGGGACGCCTAAGCACGCCCGCGTCTTCAGCCACATGGTGAACTTCATAGGCCATCAGGGGAAGCGCTACGGCTTTGTCGACAACGCGGAGTTCTCAGCACTCATCGGCGTGCCCGTTGGGCGGCTGCGGGCCGACGTGCGCGGCGGGCGTCTTGCGTTCCCGCGATAGGACCGCCAGCGTCGGGATGCGGCCGCCGCGATGGCCGGCCGGGAGGGGAGGCCTGGCTACTTGAAGTAGCCGTCCACGGCTATTTGAAGTAGCCGTTGACGTCGATCAACAGGTGGTTCGCCGAGGAGGAGGCGTTCTGGATGCCGAAGGAGCCGCTGCCGTCGGTCGCCAGCGTCAGGACCGCGCTGCCGGCGAGGACCCTGCCGCTCGCGAACTGGACGTTGCTGGTACCAAGCGGCATGGCGTTGCCCGGATAGAGGGAGAAGAGGCCGCTGGCCGTGGGGATCACGGTGACGTTGGCCGAAACCGCCACCGCGTTGGCGGGAATGCCGCAGGCGCCGGCGATGACGAAGACCCGGGTCTGATTGGCAGCCAGCGCCGGTCCACCCAGGGGACCGCTGGCATTGCGAGTGTCGATCACCCGGCAGGGCGTCACGGTGTAGAAGCCGGTGTGGGCCGGCGGCGGCGTGTAGAAGAAGCCGGCGGCGAGGGTGCTGGACGCGCTGCCGCCGGTGACCACCACGTTCACCACGCCGGTCGCGTGGGCGCCGGTGACCGCGGTAAGCGTTCCCGGGCCGATGACGTTGACGCCGGTCGCCGGCACTCCGCCGATGGTCACCGTGTCACCGGTCTGGAAGCTGCTGCCTGAGATGGTGACGGTGGTACCGCCGGCGGTCGATCCGTAGTTCGGGCTGATGGCGGTGATCGGCCCCGGTGCCGGCACCGTGCCGCCACCCTGGGTCATGCAGACGCCGAGCGCGGCGGTGACGTTGGGATTGATCACCGCCACCACCCGCGGATGGAAGACCATCGAGGTCGTGCAGCCGCTGAGCAGGTGGCAGTAGCCCATCATGGTGCCCAGGACGTTGGGCATGCCGTTGACCGTCGAGGGCGCCGGGCAGCTCTCGGCGCCCGACCAGCACCCGGCTTCCAGGTTGAAGCACTCGTCGATCGGCGGGGTGTAGCAGTGGGTGTGACGCGAGCCGAAGTTGTGGCCGATCTCATGGCCGACGACGCTGGCGTCGCCAGCCAGGAAATCGATCAGGAACACCTGGGAGAAGTTGTAGCCGATGTTCTTGTCGCACAAGCCGGCCACCCAGGCGATGCCGGAAGCTTCGTCCGGGTTGGGCGACTTGCCCGAGAGCATGGTGGTGACGGTGCGGGTGACCGCACCTTCGTTGGCGGCCCAGTAGTTGGAGAACTCCGACAGCTGGTTGGAGGTGGCGACGCCGTTGCTGGGCTGCTGGGTGTAGGGGTCGGCGACCGAGGCGGTGCGCAGGATGGTGGTGCCCACCAGCAGCTGGACCTGCAGGTCGCGCTCGTACATCACGTTGATCTGAGCGAACAGCGAGGCGATGTAGTTGGTCGCGTTGGTGGTGTTGTCGGAGAACTTCAGCGACATGAACTCGTGATCGGTGTCGATCGCCACCGTGGCGGTGGCGAAGCTCGAGCCGGCCACGGAGATCGGCGGCGTGGAGAGCGCCACGGTATCTTGCGGGAGTTGCGGGAGTTGCGGGAGTTGCGGCAGATGCGCCGGGGCGCCGGCCGCGGCGGGCGAACCGGCCCGCCCCGGCGGCAGCTGGTCCTCGCCGCAGGTCCACTTCGGCTTCGGCTGGGCGCCCTGACCGGCCAGGAAGGCCTCGGGCGTGGCCACCAGGTGCAGCCCGGGCTTGCCCGGCACCAGCGGCCGCAGCTGATGCTGGCCGCCGGCCGCGTCCTGGTCCAGGGCTTCGATCGTGCCCGTCGCCGGGTCCACCGCGAGATAGATCCCCGACAGCGGTTCGTCTGCCACGGTGCCCCAGAAGAACACCAGCGGCGAGCGCGGCAGCTCGTGCGTGCCGGCGGCATCGACCCGCAGGACGCGGGCTCCCGGGGCATAGATCTCGTGCCTGGTGATCAACACGTCCTGGCGCACTCCCGGCGCCAGCGGCCAGCTGGCGATGCGCACCCGCTCGCCGGGCCGGACCCGCAGCAGCGCCGGTATCAACTCCGCGTCGAAGCGCACCAGCTCCGCCTCGCTGGCCAGGTCCGGCGCCTTGACGCGCTCGCCGGGACCCGCCGCGTGCGCCAGGGGGAAGAACGACAGGTCGGGGGCCACGCCGGAGGCCGTGGTGTCCGCCGCGAACGCCGCGAGCGGGTCGAGCGAGCCGGCGATGGCCAGCACGGCGAGCGCGACCAGGACCCGCAGCGCCGCCAGGGTGGCGACGATCGGAAGACGGCGGGCCGGCAAATGCAACCTGGCGATGGGCGGTCCGAGGCGGCGAGACTCCTGCATGCGGCGTGCTCCTACAGCGAGGTCGATCCCAGAATCGTTGGCGGCCGTTGCCACGTGGGGCGAATTATGAGTATAGGGCTATTTGTGCCTATGCGCCAGCAGCAATGCGTTGCCCCCCGCTCTCGCCGGCGGTCGCCAACGGCTTGTCCGGCGGGCCCCTCCGGCGCCCGGGTTCTGCGGCCTGTCGGCCTGCACCCGGGCGCCGGCGCCCGCCGGCCGCGGCACCGCGGCATCCCCCTCCCGCGATTTGCTCCGGCTGCTCGGGAAAAATGCATGGTGCGGGCCAGCCCGGGCCGCACCGGCAGCGACCCGGGAGGGCGCCGGGACCCTGAGCGCAAACGATTGCAGGGAAAAGCTTAACGGTCAGGTGACCAGGCCGGGGGCGGGTCGCTGCACCGGGGGTGGGAGCAAAAAAATGTCAGCCGGGATGTCAAAGCTCGTCCGCCGGTAGCGGCGCGCAGCGCACCACGATCGCGGCCTCGCCAGGCACCCCCGCGGCGGCGGGCGAGGTGGCGTCGACGACCGCCGTGCCGCCGGCTTGCAGCGCGCCGAAGAGCAACTCCTGGGTGAGCGGGCGCTTGACCGTCTCGTCGAGCAGCCGCGCCAGGGGACGGGCGCCGAAGGCCGGGTCGTAGCCGCGCTCCGCGAGCAGCCGGCGGGCGGCGGGTGTGAGCTCGAGGCGCACCGTCTTGGGCGCGAGCTGGGCGGCGAGCTCGACGATCAGCTTGTCGACGATCTTCTCCATCACCTCGCGGGAGAGGGCGCGGAACTGCAACCTGGCGTCGAGGCGGTTGCGGAACTCGGGGCTGAACAGGCGCTCGAAGGCCCGCTCGGCCTCGGCGTTGCGCCCGCCGTGCCCGTCACGCTCGTCGCGCCCGTCGCGCTCGTCGCGCCCGTCGCGCCCGTCGCGAACATCGCGCCCGGTGTTGGCGATGCCGGCGATGCCGGCGATGTTGGCGATGCCGGCGGAGTCGGCGGTGGTGGGGGGGCCGGCGGCGAAGCCGAAGGGCCGGCGCGCCATCTCGCGGGCGCCGAGGTTCGAGGTCATCAGCAGGATGACGTGGCGGAAGTCGCTGCGCTTGCCGTTGGTGTCGGTGAGCGTGCCGTGATCCATGATCTGCAGCAGCAGGTTGAAGACGTCCTCGTGGGCCTTTTCGACCTCGTCGAGCAGCAGCACCGCATGCGGGCTCTTGGCCACGGCCTCGGTGAGCAGGCCGCCGCGGTCGAAGCCGACGTAGCCGGGGGGCGCGCCGACCAGCCGCGACACCGTGTGGCGCTCCATGTACTCGCTCATGTCGAAGCGCAGGAAGCCGATGCCGAGCGCCAGCGCCAGCTGGCGGGCCATCTCGGTCTTGCCGACGCCGGTGGGGCCGGTGAGCAGGAAGCAGCCGACCGGGCGGTCGCGGTCGCGCAGGCCGGCGCGAGCCACCTGGATGGCGGCCACCAGCCGCTCGACCGCCTCGTCCTGGCCGAAGACCGCCTTCGCCAGCTCGTCGCGCAGCCCGCGCAGCCGCTCCCGGTCGTCGCCGCGGACGCGGCGGGCCGGGATCTGGGCCATGGTGGCGAGCACCGCCTCGACCTCCGCGACCGAGACCAGCGCCGGCGCCGCGGAGACGGCGGCGCCGGCGGGGGAAGCGGCGGCGTCGGCGGCGGTGGTGGCGGCTCCGGTCGCCAGGGAGACGGTCGCGCCGGCCTCGTCCAGGAGGTCGATGGCGCTGTCCGGCAGCCGGCGGTCGCGCAGATAGCGGCTGGCGAGCTCGGCCGCGGCGGCGATGCCGTCGTCGGTGTAGCGCACGCCGTGATGCTCCTCGTAACGGCTGCGCAGGCCGCCGAAGATGCGCACCGTCTCCTCCACCGACGGCTCCATCAGCTCCACCTTCTGGAAGCGGCGGGCGAGCGCCTGGTCGCGCTCGAAGCTCTGGCGGAATTCCTCCCAGGTGGTCGCCCCGATGCAGCGCAGGCCGCCATGCTGCAACGCCGGCTTGAGCAGGTTCGAGGCGTCCATGGTGCCGCGCCCGGCGCTGCCGGCGCCGACCAGGTTGTGGATCTCGTCGACGAACAGGATGGGGCCGGGCAGCGCCGCGAGCGCCGCCAGCACCGCCTTGAGCCGGTTCTCGAAGTCGCCGCGATAGCGCGTGCCGGCGAGCAGCGCGCCGAGGTCCAGGCGGTAGATGCGGGTGTCGCGGAAGGCCGCGGGCACCTCTCCTCGGGAGATGCGCAGCGCCAGACCCTCGACCAGGGCGGTCTTGCCGACGCCCGGGTCGCCGACGTAGATCGGGTTGTTCTTGCGCCGCCGTCGCAGGATGTGAAGCGTCCGCGCCAGCTCGGTCTCGCGGCCGATCAGGGGATCGATGCCGCCGCGCCGCGCCAGCTCGGTGAGGTCCTGGGTGAAGGCGGCGAGCGCCTGGTCGCCATCGCGCGGCGCCTGCCCGCGGTCGTCGTCCTCGGGCTCGAAGCCGTCGGGGGCGGGCGCCGCGCCGGCTGCCCCGGGGGCGCCCGCGGCTCGGGGGGCACCGGCGGCGCCGCCGGTGCCCCCGGCGCCCGCCTGCTGGCCGCGCCGGGAAGAGGGGACTCCGGCGGCGGGGTGCAGCTTCGAGATGCCGTGGGCCAGGAAGCTCACCACGTCGAGGCGGGTCACGCCCTGGCCGGCGAGCACCTCGGCCGCCGGCGAGTCCACCTCGGAGAGCATCGCCACCAGCACGTCGGCGCCCTGGATCTCGGGCTTGCCTGCCGCCTCGGCGTGCGCGCCCGCCCACTCGAGCGCCCGCCGCAGGCCCAGCGACAGGCGAGGCTCGGAGGGCTCGCGCGGTCCGCCGGAGCCCCGGGGCGGCCGCGGCGGGCGGGCGTCGCGCCCCGGGCGGCCGGCGGCGCGGTCACGCCGCTCCTCGTCGAAGCGGTCGTTGAGCCGCCGGCGCAGCAGGTCGAGGTCGGCGCCGGCATGCCGCAATACCTTGCCGGTGGCATCGTCGAAGGTCAGGGCATAGAGCAGGTGCTCGGGGCCGACGTACTCGTTGCCGAGGCGGCTCGCCTCGGTGATCGCCACGGTGAGCGCGATCTCGAGATCCTGCGCCAACCTCATCGCGGTGGATCTCCGGGGTCGCCGGGGTCGCCCGAGTTGCCGGGATCGCCCGAGTCGCCGGAGCCGTCGCCAGGGTCGCCGGGCGGCAGCGGTTCGGCGGTGAGCAGCAGCGGCATGCCGGCGGCACGCGCTTCGGCGGTGACCTCGGCGACCTTGGTCTCGGCCACGTCGCGGGTGTAGACGCCGGCGACGCCGGCGCCCTTGTGATGCACCAGCAGCATGATGTGGGTCGCCTCGGCCGGCGGCTTGTGGAAGTGCTGCATGAGCACGGCGACGACGAACTCCATGGTGGTGTAGTCGTCGTTGTGGAGCACCACCTGGTAGCGCCGCGGCCGTTGCGGGCGGCGCCGCACCTCCTCGGTGGTGCCGGCCTCGGGAGCCTCCAGGCCTTCGGGATCGAGGTCGCCGCGGTCGATGCTGGCGGCAGTGGCGACGGCGGCGACGACGGCGATGGTGGTGGCGGCGGTGGCGGCGATGTCTGTGGCGGTGGTCACTGCACCTGCTCCCGGGTTTTCAGGAAACGCATCGCCGGCCACTCCTCGCCGGTGGTCTTGAGGTGCCAGGCGTTGCGGGCGAGGAACACCGGCAGGCCGTCGTGGTCCTCGGCCATGCTGGCGTGGTTGGCGTTGGCGAAACGCTTGAACGACTGATGGTCGGCCGCCTCCACCCAGCGGGCGGTGAACAGCGAGGTGCCCTCGAAATGCACCGGGATGCCGTATTCGGTGCGGATGCGGTCGGCCAGCACGTCGAACTGCAGGGCGCCGGCGACGCCGACGATCCAGTCGGTGCCGAAGTTGGGGCGAAAGACCTGGGCGGCGCCCTCCTCGGCCAGGTGCAGCAGCGCGCGGCCGAGGTGCTTGGCGCGCATCGGGTCCTCCGGGCGCACCTTGCGCAGCAGCTCGGGCGCGAAGCTGGGGATGCCGGTGAAGCGCACCGGCTCGCCCTCGGTCAGGGCGTCGCCGATGCGCAGGTTGCCGTGGTTGGGGATGCCGATGATGTCGCCCGCCCAGGCTTCTTCGGCGAGCTCGCGGTCCTGGGCCAGGAACAGCAGCGGGTTGTGGATGGTCAGGGTCTTGCCGCTGCGCACGTGGAGGAGCTTCATGCCGCGCCGGAAGCGGCCCGAGCAGAGGCGGACGAAGGCGATGCGGTCGCGGTGCTTGGGGTCCATGTTCGCCTGGATCTTGAAGACGAAGCCGGTGACCGCTTCCTCCTCGGGATCGATGGCGCGGGGCTCGGCCGGCTGCGGCCGCGGCGGCGGCGCCAGCTCGACCAGGCCGGCCAGCAGCTCGCGGACGCCGAAGTTCTGCAGCGCGCTGCCGAAGTAGACCGGGGTGAGGTGGCCGCCGCGATAGCTGGCGCGGTCGAAGGGCGGGCAGAGGGCGCGCGCCATGTGGACGTCGTCGCGCAGCTTGGCGACGGCGCCGGCGGGCAGCAGCTGATCGAGCAGCGGGTCGTCGAGGCCGCGCATCACCTGGCCGGCGCTGGCGGCGCCGGCGCCGCGCTCGAGCAGCACCAACCGCTCGTGGAGCAGGTCGTAGCAGCCGCGGAAGATCTGGCCCATGCCGATCGGCCACGAGGCGGGCGTGACCGCCAGCGCCAGGGTGCTTTCGATCTCGTCCATCAGCTCGAGGGGGTCGCGCCCCTCGCGGTCCAGCTTGTTGATGAAAGTCACGATCGGCACGTCGCGCAGGCGGCAGACCTCGAACAGCTTGCGGGTCTGGGCCTCGATGCCCTTGGCGGCATCGAGCACCATCACCGCCGAGTCGACGGCGGTGAGCGTGCGGTAGGTGTCCTCGCTGAAGTCCTCGTGGCCGGGGGTGTCGAGCAGGTTGAAGGTGCAGCCGGCGTAGTCGAAGGTCATCACCGAGGCGGTCACCGAGATGCCGCGCTCCTGCTCGACCTTCATCCAGTCCGAGCGCGCGCGGCGGGCGTCGCCGCGTGCCTTCACCGCGCCGGCCAGCTGGATGGCGCCGCCGAACAGCAGCAGCTTCTCGGTCAAGGTGGTCTTGCCGGCGTCGGGGTGCGAGATGATCGCGAACGTTCGCCGCCGCGACACCTGGTCGTGAAGAGTGCTCATGGGAGGGGGGGCCCGCCGCTTGGCGTTGCCACCAGTCGTAACCGCGAGACGAGGGTAGCAGATTCCTGCGGCGGG
>DATGHG010000099.1:0-19666 GCA_035308185.1 Thermoanaerobaculia bacterium
TGCCGCGCCATCTCGAACGCCACGTAGCCGCCGAAGGAGCTGCCGCCCAGGCGATAGGGGCCGCGCGGCTGCGCCTCCCTGACCAGCCGCAGGTACCTGGCGGCCATCTCCTCGACGCGGCGCGGCGGCTCCTGCTCCGGCATCTCGAGGCAGTAGACGGGCTGGTCCGCCCCGAGCCCGCGGGCGAGCTCGACATAGATCAGCGCGCCGCCGCCGGCAGGGTGGACCAGGAACAGCGGCGGCCGCGGGCCGCGGTTGAGCGCCAGCAGCGGTCCCCTGGCCGCCGCCGCGCCGCCGCGCCGCAGCAGGCCGGCGAGGTGCTCGACGGTCGGCTCGGCGAACAGCGCCGACAGGGGCAGCTCGCAGCCGAAGCGGCCGCGGATGGCGGTCAGCATGCGGACTGCCAGCAGCGAGTGACCGCCGAGCTCGAAGAAGTCGTCGCGGACGCCGATGGGAGCGACGCCGAACAGCTCCTCCCACAGCTCCACCAGCGCCAGCTCCTGGCCGTTGCGCGCCGGGATCCGGCGCCGGTCTGCCGCCGGGTCGGCGACCGCACCCGCCTGCCGGCCGAGCTGGGCGCGCTCCGCCGGGGCGAGCAGCGGCAGGTCGCCGAGGCGCGGCGGCGCCTCGCCGGCGGCCGCCGAGGCGGCCAGCGCCGAGAGCAGCGTCTCGAGGTGCGACAGCGCCCGCTCGGCCGCCGCGGCGTCGAGGCGGCGCGGCTGATAGGCGAGCGTCAGGGTCAGCTCGTCGCCGGGATCGACCACCAGGGTGAGCGGGTAGCCGGTCTCCAGGCTGTAGGAGTCGAGCGCCAGGTCCAGGTCCGGCGCGGCCGGGCCGCCGGCCGGGCGCGGCGGCGCCGGCGCCGACGCGGCTGCCGGTGCCACGGCGGCTGCCGGTGCCGCGGCGGCTGCCGGTGCCACGGCGGCTGCCGGTGCCGACGCGGCTGCCGGTGCCACGGGATAGTTCTGGAAGACCACCAGGGTGTCGAAGAGCCGCCGCCCCAGGGGCAGGCCGCTCCATTCGTGCACCAGGGCCGGCGCGCTGTGCTCGTGGCGGCGCAGCTCCTGCTGCCAGTCCTGGAAGCGCCGCAGCCAGGCGGCGACCTCCTCGCCCGCCGGCAGCCGCACCGGCACCGGCAGGTTGTTGATGAACATGCCGATCATCTCTTCGACGCCCGGCAGGTCCGGCGGCCGGCCCGAGACCGTCAGGCCGTAGACCGCCTCGTCGCCGCCGCCGTAGCGGCCGAGCAGCAGCGCCCAGGCCGCCTGCGTCAGGGTGCCGGCGGTCAGGCCCTGGCTCTGGGCGAAACCGAGCAGGCGGGCGGTAGCCGCCGCCGGCAGCCGCCGTGCGGCGCGGCCGTAAGCGGCCGTCGCCGTCGCCGTCCCCGGCTCCGGCCGCGCGGGCGCCAGGACCGCGGGGGCGCGGAAGCCGGCGAAGGCGCGCCGCCAGAAGGTCTCGTCATCGGCGCGGTCGTGCCGCTCCAGCCAGGCGACGTAGTCGCGGAAGGGCGGGCTGGGAGCCAGGGCGGGATCGTCGCCGGCATGGTACGCGGTGTACAGGGCGAGCAGCTCCTGCAGCAGCCGCGCCCGGCACCAGCCGTCGAGGATCAGGTGGTGGTGGGTCCACACCAGCTGCCACGCCCGCGGGCCGCGGCGGATGAGAGTGAAGCGCAGCAGCGGCGCGCGGTCGAGCCGGAAGCCGCGCTCGCGGTCGCGGCGGAGCTGGCGGTCCAGGCGCGACGCCTGCGCCGCCGGCGGCAACCCGCGCCAGTCTTCCACGGCGACCGCCGGCGCGACGCCGCGGCGCACCACCTGCAGGGGCCGCTCCAGCCCTTCGGCAAGAAACAGCGTGCGCAGGCTGGTGTGGCGGCCGAGCAGCCGCTGCCAGGCGCGGGCGAAGGCGCCGACGTCGAGCTCGCCGGCGAGGCGGCAGGAGAGCTGCTCGACTCCAGCCTGCGAGCCGCGGGCGGTCAGCGCGTGGACCAGCATGCTCTCTTGCAGCGGCGACAGCGGATAGAGATCCTCGACGGCGCGCGCCGCCGCCGGCGCCGTGGTGGCGAGGGCCGCGGCGAGCCGCTCGCGCAGCCGCTCGGCGCCGCCGGCGTCGAGATGGGCGAGCGGGAAATCGGATGGCGTGAAGCCACCGGCGAGCGGCGAGCGGCAGTGCGCGACGATGGCGCGCAGGGCGTCGCCGAAACCGCGCGCCAGGGCGGCCACGGTGGCGCCGTCGTGCACCACGGCGCTGTAGCCCCAGACGACCCGCAGGCGCCCCCCGGAGACGTGGGCGTTGATCTCGAGCAGGTAGCGGCGCGGCTGGCGGGGGCTGCGGTCGCCGCCGGCGTCCTCGGCGTCCTCGGTGTCCTCGGTGTCCTCGACGTCCTCCGGGATCTCGACGTTCTCGGCCCGCTCACCGCCGGCGCCGGCGCCGGTGCCCGCGGCAGGGCCGGCGGCGGCGCGGAACGGTGCGCCGGCGCGCAGCGCCTGGTCCACCTGGCCGAGGTAGTTGAAGCTCACCGCCGCCGCCGGCAGCTCGGCCAGGGCCGCGGCCGTGGCGGCATCGGGCGCGACGAAGCGCAGCAGGCCGTAGCCGAGGCCGCGGCCGGGCACGGCGCGCAGCTGCTCCTTCACCGCCCGCAGCGCCGCGCCCGGATCGCCCGCGGCGACGCGCAGGTGGAGCGGATAGATGGCGGTGAACCAGCCGACGGTGCGCGACAGATCGAGCTCGGGGTCCAGTTGCTCCCGGCCATGCCCCTCGAGGTCGACCAGCACGCCGTCGCCGCCGGTCCAGGCCGCGAACGTCTGGGCGAGGGCGGTGAGCAGGACGTCGTCGATGTTGGTGCGGTACGCCGCCGGCACCGCCTGCAGCAGCTGGCGGGTCTCGACGGCGCTGAGCGACTCCTCGACCCGGCGCAGGCTGGCCACCAGGTTGGCGCCGGCGCGGTCCCGCGGCAGCTCCGGCAGGCGCGGCGGCCGCGTCAGCCAGTAGGCGGCCTCGTGGCGGGTCTCGGGCGTCGCCGCCCGCGCTTGCAGCCGCTCGGCCCAGCGCTTGAACGAGGAGGTCTTGGGCGGCAGCGCCGGCGCCGCGCCCGCCAGCGCCGCGCGGTAGGCGGCGGCCAGGTCGTCGAGCAGGATGCGCCACGAGATCCCGTCCACGGCCAGGTGGTGGATGACCAGCAGCAGGCGCGCCGGTTGGGGCGGCGCGGCGGTGAACAGCGCCGCGCGCAGCACCGGGCCGGCTTGCAGGTCCAGGCTGCGCCGCAGGTCGGCGCCGGCCGCCGCGACCGCCGGCCACAGCGCCGCCGCCGGCAGGCCCGCCAGCTCGAAGTGGTGGAAGCAGCTCCGCTCCGGCTCCGGCGGGCCGGCGGCGGCGAGCGGCGCGATCCACTGCCGCCAGCCGGCCGCCGTCCATTCCAGGCGCAGCCGCAGCGCGTCGTGGTGGGCGATCAGCGCCGCGACCGCGGCGCCGGCGGCGGCCACCGCCGCCGGTGCGAAGGGGGCGACGCTTTCGAGCAGCAGCGACTGGTTGAAGTGGTGCAGGTCGGGCAGCTCCTGCGCCAGGAGCCACAGCGCCGCCGGGGTCAGCGGCACCTCGCCGGTGACCGGTCCCTGCTCGGCGCCGGCATCCGCGCCGGCGGCGGCGGCATCTCCGGCCTGGGCCGCGAGGGCGGCGAGCGCCGCGATGGTCTGGTGCTCGTAGAGCTGCCGCGCGGTGATGGGAACGCCGGCGCGGCCGGCCCTGGCGACGACCTGGATGCTGAGGATGGAGTCGCCTCCCAGCTCGACGAAACGGTCGTGCACGCCGACGCTGTCGAGCCCCAGCAGCTCGGTCCAGATCGCCGCCAGGATCTTCTCCCGGGAGTTTCGCGGCGGCACCGGCGCCGGCCGCCGGCCGCTCCCGTCGTCCTCGCCGCCCGCGGTGGTGGGAGCCGGCAGCGCCGCCCGGTCCAGCTTGCCGTTCGCGGTCACCGGCAGGGCGTCCAGGGTGACGATCGCGGCCGGCACCATGAATGCATTGAGCCGCTGCGCCAGCCACTGCAACAGCTCGCCGGCGGCGGCTGCCGGCGGCTGCGGCACGACGTAGGCCACCAGCTGCTGCTGCCCCGCTCGGTCGCGGCGCACCAGCGCCACCGCGTGCCGCACCGCCGGGTGCTGCGTCAGGGTGGCCTCGATCTCGCCCAGCTCGATGCGGAAGCCGCGCACCTTGACCTGGGTGTCGCGCCGGCCCAGGAACTCGAGCGTGCCGTCGGGCCAGCGCCGGGCGCGATCGCCGGTCCGGTAGAGGCGGGATCCCGGCGCCGCGGCGTGGGGGTCGGGGAGGAACCTCTCGGCGGTCAGGTCGGGCGCGGCATAACCGGCGGCCAGGCATTCGCCGCCGATGTAGAGGTCGCCGGCCACCGCCACCGGGCAGGGCGCGAGCGCCAGGTCCAGGACGTGATAGGCGGCGTTCTGGATCGGCCTGCCATAGGGGATGCTGGACCAGCGCGGGTCGATGCGGTCGACGACGTGGAAGTTGGACCAGACCGTCGCCTCGGTGGCGCCGCCCAGGGCGACGACGCGCGCCCCGGGGAAGGCTCGCCGGATCTCGCCCGGCAGGCCCAGCGGCACCCAATCGCCGCTCAGGAAGACCAGGCGCAGGCGCGACTCCGGCGCCGCCGGCGGCAGCGGCGTGAAATACGGCGTCAACTGCTGCAGGGCGGCCGGCGCCGAGTCCCAGAAGGTGATCGGCCGGCCGCGCAGCAGGCGATAGAGGCGCTCGGGCTCGCCGAGGTCGTCGTCGGTCGCGATCTCGATCGCGCCGCCGGCGGCGAGCAGTCCGAAGATGTCGTACACCGAGAGGTCGAAGGAGAGCGAGGTGATGAACAGGACGCGGTCGCCGGCGCCGACCGCGAACCTGCGGTTCACCCATTCGATGAGGTTGACCACCGGCCGGTGCGCCACCACCACCCCTTTCGGCGTGCCGGTCGAGCCGGAGGTGAAGATGACGTAGGCCGTGTCGCCGGCGTCGCCGCCGCCGGGAGGGTCGTGCGGCGGCTGCCGCGACAGGTCCGCGGCGTCCCACAGCCGGCAAGGCACGGCGCCGCCGACCGCCGCGGCGCCGAGGCAGACCAGGTGCTCGAGGCCGGGGATCGCGGCGGCCGGCGCCAGCAGCTCGCCGAGCCGGTCCGGGTGCGTCACCAGGCAGCGGATGCCGAGCGCCTCGGCGATCCAGCGGCGGCGGGCCGGGGGGAAGCTGCCGGCCAGCGGCACGTAGGCGGCGCCCGCCTTGAGCACCCCGAGCACCGCCACCACCATGCCCAGGCAGCGGGGCAGGAAGAGGGCGACCGGCTCTCCCCGCCGCACGCCGAGCTCCCGCAGCAGGTGGGCGAGCTGGTTGGCCTGGCGGTCGAGCTCGCCATAGCTCAGGCTCTCGCCGGCGCACGTCGCCGCCAGCGCCGCCGGGTCGCGCGCCAGCTGGGCGGCGAACAGGTGGTGGATGAGGCGGCCCCGGCCGTAGCCTGCCGCGGTGTCGTTCCAGGCCCGGAGCAGCTGATGGCGCTCGGCCGGGTTGAGCACCGGCAGCTCGAGGACCGAGCACCGCGGCGCCTGCGCGGCGGCGCGCAGCAGCGTCTCGAGGTGACCCAGGAAGCGGTCCACCGAGACCGCCTCGAAGAGGTCGGAGCTGTGCTCGCATTCGAGCCGCAGGTCGCCGCCGCGTTCGACGGCGTTCAGGAAGAGCTCGAAGCGGGAGCCGCCGGTGGGGTTGGTCCGCAGCGTCAGCGCGAGATCGGCGAAGCGCGCCGCGGCCGGCTCGCGGTCGAGGTTGAAGGCGGCCGCGACCAGCGGCAGGCGGCCGAGTCCGTGGCGCAGGCCGAGCGCCTTGAGCAGCGCGTTGAAGGAGAAGTCGCGGTGCTCGTTGCCGGCGAGCACCGCGCGGCGCACCGCCGCCAGGTGGTCGGCGAACGCCGGGTCGGCGCCAACCTGGCTGCGCAAGGGCAGCAGGTTGAGGTCGTAGCCGAGCAGGTCGCCGCCGCTGTCGCCGCTCTCGGCGGCACCCGCCGATGGGAAGCCGACGACCAGGTCGTCCTGCCCGGCGAGGCGGTGCAGCCAGGCGCAGACGCCGGCGAGCAGGGCCATGAACAGGGTCGCGCCGTGGCCGCCGCCGAGCTCGCGCAGCGCCGGCGCCAGGCCGGCGGCGCGGCGCGTGCGCAGCCCGCCGCGATAGCTGTGCACCGCCGGGCGCGGCCGGTCGCAGGGCAGATCGAGCGGCGGCGGGCCGCCGGCGAGCCGCTCCTGCCAGTAGGCGAGAGCCCGCGCCGCGCTGCCCGCGGTGGCCGCGGTGGCTGCGGTGGCCGCGGTGGCTGCGGTGGCTGCGGTGGCCGCGGTGCCCGCGGTGGCCGCGCTGCCCGCGGTAGGCGCGGTGGCAGTGGTGGCCGCGGTCGGGCGCAGCTCCCGCCGGGCGGCCGGCGCGGCCGGCGCGGCCGGCGCGGCCGGGAAGCTGGCGCCGGCCGGGGAGCTGGCGCCAGCCGGGGAGCTGGCACCGGCCGGGGAGCTGGCGCCGGCCGGGAAGCTGGCGCCGGCCGGGAAGCTGGCGCCGGCCGAGAAACTGGCGCCGGCCGGGAAACTGGCGCCGGCCGGGAGGCTGGCGCCGGCCGCGGTCGCGCCGGCGCCGGCATAGCCGGCGGCCAGCTCCCGCACCAGCATGCCGAGCGAGCGGCCGTCGAGGATGGAATGGTGGCAGGTCAGCGCCAGCCGGTGGCGGCGCGGCGTGTGCCGCAGCAGCAGCGCGCGCACCAGCGGCCCGCGCCCGAGGTCGAAGCAGCGGCCTGCCTCCTGGCGCAGCCGCCGCGCGGCCTCCGCCTCCTGCCGCGCCGGCGCCAGCGCCGCGAGGTCCACCTCGGGCAGCGCCCAGGGCGCCGGCGGCGCCACCCGCCGCAGCTCGCCGTCGGCGGAAAAGCTGCTGCGCAGGGCGTCGTGACGGTCGTGCGCCGATTGCAGCGCGCGGCGCAGCGCCGCGCGGTCGAGCAGGCCGCCGAGCTCGAGGGCCTTCGATTCGTTGTAGGCCCGCGAGGCGTTGTCGTCGAGCTGCGCCAGGAACCAGAGCTGGCGCTGGCCGTCGGTGGCCGGCAGGCTGCGGGAGAACGCGGCGACGGCCTGCGGTGTGACGGCGGCGGCGGGCGGACTGGCCGCGGCGGCTTGCGGTCTGATCGCAACGGCCTGGGGTCTGACCGCGCCGGCCTGCGACCTGACCGCAACGGCCTGGGGTCTGACCGCGGCGGCCTGCGACCTGACCGCAACGGCCTGGGGTCTGACCGCGGCGGCCTGCGACCTGACCGCAACGGCCTGCGGTCCTACCGCGGCGGCCTGGGGCCGGGCGGCGGCAGGCGGCGCGGCGGCGGCGGGCGGCGGCGCCGGCGCTCGCTGCCGCGGCTCCTCGGGCAGAAAGCCGCCCGCGCGCAGCGCCAGTGCGCTCGCCTGGACCGCCGCCACCACCTCCTCGACGTCCGCCGCGGAGTGCGCGGTCGACAGGAAGCAGGTCCGGCCTTCCCAGCAGAAGACGCCGCGATGGACCAGCTGGAAGAAGAACAACGAGGCGAACGGCAGCCGCTCCGGCAGCACGAAGCGGAACAGCGAGCCGAAATGGGTCATGCGGATCGGCAGGCCCTCCGCCGTGAACCAGGGGTTCAGGCGATCCGCCAGGGCCGCGGTGCGGGAGTTGAGGGAGCGTTGCAGCCCGGGCCCGCTGTCGCGCAGGCGACGGACCACCGCCCGGGCGGCGGCCATGGCCAGGGGATGCTTGCAGAAGGTGCCGGCGAAGAAGGTCTTGCCGATCTGCGGAATGGAGAGGTCGCCGTACCGCCAGGCGCCGCCGTCGATGACGTCGAGGTAACCGCCCCTGCCGGCGACCACGCCGATGGGCATGCCGCCGCCGAGCACCTTGCCGTAGGTGGCGAGGTCCGCTTCGACGCCGAACCAGGCCTGGGCGCCGCCGGGGTGGACGCGGAAGCCGGTGATCACCTCGTCGAAGATCAGCGCCGCGCCCAGCTCGCGGGTCAGGCGCCGCAGCTCGACCAGGAACTCCCGCGGCTGGAAGTCGGGGCGGCGGCTCTGCACCGGCTCGACCAGCACCGCCGCCAGCTCCCGGCCCACCGCGCGCAGGCGTTCGAGCGCCGCCGCCTCGCCATAGGGCAGCACCAGCAGATCCTCGACCAGATGCGGCGGCACGCCGGGCGCCAGCGGCAGGGCGTGCGCCGCGCCGTCCGCGCTCCCGGGGCGCGCCAGCACGCCGTCGAACGAGCCGTGATAGGAGCCGGCGAAGAGGGCGACCTTCTGCCGGCCGGTGACCGCACGCGCCACCCGCAGCGCGGTCATCACCGCCTCGGTGCCGGTGTTGCTGAAGGTGATCCGGTCCATGCCAGTGAGCGCGGCGATCCCCTCCGCCACCTCGCCGGCGAGGTCGGACTGCGGGCCGATCTGGATGCCTTTCGCCAGCTGCTCGGTGAGCGCGGCAGTGATGAACTCCGGCGAATGGCCGAAGAGGTTGACGCCGAAGCCCATGGCGAGATCGACGTAGGAGTTGCCGTCGATGTCCGCGAAGCGCGACCCCGCCGAGCCTTCGCCGATCACCGGATAGACCATTTCCTTCCAATGCAGGCGGAAATCGACCGAGTTGCGGTTGTCGGCCAGCACCCGCCGCTGCGCCGCGGCGCGACGCTTGGATTCGCGGGTGCGCGCCGAATAGGCCGCCGTCAGCTCGTCCAGCGCTCGGCGCTGCACCGCCGTCAACGCCTCGGCCGCGCCGGTCTCGACCGGCTGAAAGGCGACGAACACCTCCGGCGCCGAGATCCCGCTGTCCACGGCGGGCGGTGCGGCGGGCGGCGCGGTGGACGGTGGCGCGGCGGCGAGCGATGCGGCGCCGAGCGGCGGCGCGGGCTCCGCGGCGGGCAGGCTGGCGGCGATCCAGGCCACCACGCCCTCCAGCGTGGTGACCTCTTCGAGCAGCTGGGCCACCGACAGCCGGAGGCCCAGCTCGGCTTGCAGGGCCTCGCTGAACTGGATGAGCAGCAGCGAGTCGATGCCCAGCTCCACGAAGGAGGCGCCGGGCGGCGCCTCCTCCGGGTTCAGGCCGGAGACCCTGCGCACCACCGCGAAGACGGCGGCGCGGAGCTGCACCAGGCGATCGGCGGCGGTCTCGCCGCCGGTGCCGCCGGTGCCGGCCTCGCCGCCGGTGCCGGTCGCGGCGCCGGCCGGCACCGCCTGCGGCGGCCTGGGCGCCCGGGCCCGCGGCGCCGCCAGGCTGAACCGGTGGCGCTCGAACGGGTAGGTGGGGAGCGGCAGGCGCCGTCCCGGCGCGGCGAGCCCGGCCCAATCCACCGGCACTCCCGCCAGCCAGAGCCGGCCCAGCGGCGCCAGCGGCGACCAGGCGCCGCCGCCGGCGCGCGCCGGCAGCACCGCGATCGCCAGCCGCCCCGCCGCCGCGGCGTGCTGCCGCACCAGGCCGGTCAGGGTCTCGCCCGGCCCGAGCTCGACCAGCACCGCGTCGGCCTGCGCGAGCAGCGTCGAGACCCCCGCCAGGAAGCGCACCGGCTCACGCAGCTGGCGCACCCAATATTCCGGGTCGGTGGCTTCTTCGGGCCGGATCCAGGTGCCGGTGACGCCGGAGACGAAGCGCAGCCGCGGCGGCGCCAGCCGGACGGCGCGCAAGCGCTCGCGGAAGGGGGCCAGCACCGGCTCGATGGCCGGCGAGTGGAAGGCATGGGCGGTGCGCAGCCGCTTGCACCGCACCGACCGCTCGCGCAGGCGCGCCTCGAGCGCCGCGACCGCCGTTGCCGGCCCCGCCACCACCGTCCGTCGCGGGGCGTTGACGGCGGCGATCGCCAGGCCGGCGGCGGCCGCCACCGTCCCGGCGCGCGCGCCGGCGGCCGCCTCGTCGAGAGCGGCGAGCAGCGGCGCCAGCTCGTCCTCGCCGAGCGCCACGTCGAGCATGGCGCCCGGCGGCGACTGCTGCATCAAGCGGCCGCGCGCCGCCACCAGGGCGAGCGCGTCCTCGAGGGTGAAGACGCCGGCCAGGCAGGCCGCCACGTACTCCCCCAGCGAATGCCCGAGGCATGCCTGCGGCCGCACGCCCCAGCGGTGCCACAGCGCGGCCAGCGAGTATTCGACGGCGAACAACGCCGGCTGCGCCAGGGCCGTGGCGGTCTCCAGCGGGCCGGCCGCGGCGGCGGCCGCCGGGTCGTCGGCATAGAGCAGCGACCGCAGGTCGCGCTCGAGATGGGGCCGCAGCAGCTCGGCGCACAGGTCGAGGGTCTCGCGGAACGCCGGCTCGCGCCGGTAGAGGTCGCGCCCGACGCCGGCGAGCCGCACTCCCTGGCCGGGGAACATCGCCACCACCGGGCGGTCGCCGCCCTCCCAGGCGCCGGTCAGCACCCGGCCCGCGGCCCGCGCCGCCAGCGCCGCCGCGGCGTCGGCCGGGTCGCGGCAGACCAGCATGCGGCGATGCTCGAAGGCGCGGCGGCCGCGTTGCAAGGTGAAGGCGACGTCCGCCGGATCGACGCCGGGATGGGCGCGGAGGTGGTCCGCCAGCCGGTCGGTTGCCGCTTCGAGCGCCGCCGGGGTGCGCGCCGAGAGCACCAGCAGGTGGTCGGCCGCGGCGGCCGCGGGCGCGGTCGGCGGCGCGCTGGGCGCCGGCGCCGCCGGCGCCTCTTCGAGCAGCAGGTGGGCATTGGTGCCGCCGATGCCGAACGAGCTCACCCCGGCGCGCCGGGGCCCGCCCTCGCGGCGCCAGGCGCGCAGCTCGGCGTTGACGTAGAAGGCGCTCGCGGCGAAGTCGATCTGCGGGTTGGGCCGGGTGAAGTGCAGGGTCGGCGGCAGCGCGCCGTGGCGCAGGCAGAGCACCGTCTTGATCAGGCCGGCGATGCCCGCCGCCGCGTCGAGGTGGCCGATGCTCGCCTTGATCGAGCCCAGGGCGCAGTAGCCGCGCCGCGGCGAGCGCGCGGCATAGACCTGGGACAGGGCCGCCACCTCGATCGGATCGCCCAGCGGCGTGCCGGTGCCGTGGGCCTCGACGTAGCCCACCGACGCGGCGGGGAACCCTGCCATGTCGAGCGCCGCCGCGATCACCTCGGCCTGTCCCGAAACGCTGGGCGCGGCGTAGCTCACCTTGTCGGCGCCGTCGTTGTTGATCGCCGAGCCGTGGATGACCGCCAGGATGGGATCGCCGGCGGCGACGGCGTCGGCCAGGCGCCGCAGCACCACCGCGCCGACGCCCTCGCCCGAGACGGTGCCGGCGGCCCGCTCGTCGAACGGCCGGCAGCGCCCGTCCGGCGAGGCGATCATGCCTTCGCTGTAGAGGTAGCCGGCCACCCTGGGGAACGACAGCGACACGCCGCCCGCCAGCGCCATGTCGCACTCGCCCCAGCGCAGGCTCTGGCAGGCCATGTGGACCGCCACCAGCGAGGTCGAGCAGGCGGTCTGCACGCCGACGCTCGGCCCCCGCAGGTCGAGCTTGTAGGACACCCTGGTGGGTAGGAAGTCCTTGTCGTTGGCGATCATCGCCTGGTAGCCGGCGGCGAAGCTCGCCACCGGCAGGTACGGCCAGTAGGTGTTCATGCTGGCGCCGGCGTAGACGCCGGTGCGGCCCGCAAAGGTGCCGGGAGCGTGGCCGCTGCTTTCCAGGGCCTCCCAGGCGCATTCGAGGAACAGCCGGTGCTGCGGGTCGAGCAGCTCGGCGTCGTGGCGCACGAAACCGAAGAAGGCGGCGTCGAAGCTCTCGCCGTCGGCGAGCGTGCCCTTGGCCCTGACGTAGCGCGGGTCGGCGAGCAGCGCCGGGTCGACCCCCGCCGCCAGCAGCTCCTCGTCGTCGAAGCAGGAGATGCCGCAGACGCCGTCGCGCAGGTTGGTCCACAGCTGGTCGACGTCGCGCGCGCCCGGGAAGCGGCCGGCCATGCCGATGACGGCGATCGCCGGCGGCGGCGGGCCGGCGTGGCGGGCCGGCGCCGCTGCCGGGGCTGGCGCCGCCGCGGCGGCGGCCGCCGGCGGCACCAGGAAGCGGGCGAGCGCGCCCACCGTCGGGAAGCGGAACAGGTCGACCAGCGCGACCTCCCGGCCCAGCCGCTCGCGCAACCGGCGGTGCGCCCGCATCATCAGCAGCGAGTGGCCGCCGAGGTCGAAGAAGTGATCGCCCGGCCGCACCCGCTCGACGCCGAGCACCTCGCACCAGATCGCGGCGATCGCCCGCTCCAGCTCGGCGCGTTGCAGCTCCGCCGGGCCCGCCGCCGGCGCCGGCGCGGCCGGCGGCGCGGCGTCCTCCCGGGCGGTAGCCGGCGCCGGCAGCGCCCGGCGGTCCACCTTGCCGTTGGCGGTGAGCGGCAGCGCCGCGAGATGGACCAGCGCCGCCGGCAACATCCATTCCGGCAGCCGCTGCCGCAGCCGTGCGCGCAGCTCCGCGTCCGCCGGCGGCGCGGCGGCATCGACGACCAGGTAGGCCACCAGGCGGCCGTCGCCGGACTCCTCGCGGCGGGTCACCACCGCTTCGCGCACCCCGTCGCAGGCGCGCAGCGCCGCCTCGATCTCGCCGAGCTCGATGCGGAAGCCCCTGACCTTGACCTGGTGATCGCAGCGGCCGAGGAACTCGACCTCGCCGTCGGGCAGCAGGCGGACCAGGTCGCCGGTGCGGTAGAGCCGGCCTCCGGGCCGGGCGCCGTGGGGATCGGGCACGAAGCGCTCGGCGGTGAGCTCCGGCCGCCCGAGGTAGCCGCGGGCGAGGCCGGCGCCGCCGATGTAGAGCTCGCCGGCGGCGCCCAGCGGCAGCAGCCGCAGCTCGCCGCCCAGGCAATAGAGCTCGGTGTTGTCGAGCGGGCGGCCGAGCGGCACCCAGCCGCCGCGCTCCGCGCCGCCGCGGCGCACCGCCGACCAGATCGTGGTCTCGGTGGGTCCGTAGAGGTTCCAGACCGGGCCGCCGCCGGCCGCCAGCCGCCGCGCCAGGTCCGCCGCCAGCGCCTCGCCGCCGCACAGCGTTTCGAGGCGCCAGCCGCCCTCGGCGCAGGCCTGCCCCCATCCCGCTTCGAGCAGCAGCCGCCAGGTGGCGGGAGTGGCCTGCATCAGGTCGATCCGTCCGCCGCGCAGCCAGCCGAGCAGCCGCTCGCCGTCGCGCACCGTCTCGCGGCCGGCCAGCCGCACCTCGCCGCCGGCGATCAGCGGCAGGAACAGCTCGAGGCCGGCGATGTCGAACGACGTCGAGGTGACCGCGCCCAGGCGCCTGCCCGGCCCGGCGTCGAGCCGCGCGCGCATCGCCCAGAGGAAATTGGCCAGCGCGCGGTGCGCCACCTGCACCCCTTTCGGGTTGCCGGTCGAGCCGGAGGTGTAGATCACGTAAGCCAGCCCGTCCGGCTCGGCGGCGGAGAGCGGCGGAGCGGCGCCGTCGTCGGCCTCGTCCGCTTCGTCCGCCTCGCCCGCCTCCCGAACGTCGTCCAGCAGCAGCACCGGCAGCCCCGCCACCGGCAGCGACCCGAGCAGTCGCCGCTGGGTGAGCAGCAGGCGCAGGCGGGAGTCCGCGATCATGGTGCGCAGGCGGGCGGGCGGATACTCGGGGTCGAGCGGGACGTAGGCGGCGCCGGCGGCGAACACGGCGAGCAGTCCCGCCACCAGCTCGGGCGAGCTCTCGGCATGGACCCCGACCAGCGTCTCGGGTCCGGCGCCCATGGCGCGCAGGCGCCGCGCCAGGCGGCCGGCGCGCCGGCCCAGCTCGGCGTAGGACCAGGCGTCGCGGTCGTCGCTCACCGCGGCGGCGTCGGGGGTGAGCGCGGCCTGCCGCCGGAACAGGCGGTCGGTGGTGAGGGCGGGCGGCGCGGCGGCGGCGGTGTCGTTCCACTCGGCCAGCAGCTGCCGCCGCTCCGCCGCGCTGAGCGGGTCCAGCTCGCCGGCCGGCCGTTCGAGGCCGGCGCCGCTGGCCGCGAGCAGGGTCGCGAACTGCCGCAGCAGGCGCCGCATGGCGAGCGCGTCGAAGCGGCGGGCGTCGAACGCCAGGCGCAGGTGCAGGCCGCCCTCCGGGTCGGCGAGCAGGGTGAGGGGGTAGTGGGTGGCCTCGATCGAGCTGACGCCGGCGATGGCGAGGCCGGGCGCGGCGGCGCCGCCGCCGGCGGCGGGCGGCTGCCCGGGGAAGTTCTCGACGATCACCAGGCTGTCGAACAGCGCGCCGCCGCCGGGCGCCTCGCTCCACCGCTGCACCTCGGCCAGCGAGCTGTGCTCGTGGCCGTGCAGCTCGATGCGCCGCCGCTGCACCTCGCGCAACAGGTCGAGCAGCGGCAGGCCGCGGTGGATGCGCACCCGCAGCGGCAGGGTGTTGATCATCATGCCGACGATCGCCTCCACCCCCGGCAGGCTCGCCGGCCGGCCCGAGAAGACGGCGCCGAAGATCACGTCGTCGGCGCCGCCGCAGTGGTGCAGCAGCAGCGCCCAGGCGCCGTAGAGCAGGGAGGAGAAGGTGAGGCCGTGCCGCGACAGCCGGGCGCGCAGCGCCGCGGTGAGGCTGGCCGGCAGGCCGTGGTCGAGCTCGCCGTGCGCCGGCTCCGCGGTGGCGCCGTCCACCGGCTCCCCAGCGGCGCCGTCCGCGGCGCCGGCCGCCGCCGGGTCCGCGGCGCGGCCGATCCCCAGCGGCGCCGGCGGCCCGGCGCCGGCCAGCTCGCGGCGCCAGAACGCCTCGGATGCCGCCCGATCCTGGCGGCCCAGCCAGGCGATGTAGTCGCCGAACTGCCGGCACGGCGGCAGCCGCGCCGGCCGCCCCTGCCGCGCCGCCGCGTAGAGCGTCGCCACCTCCTGGCGGATCTGGGCCAGGGACCAGCCGTCGAGCAGCAGGTGGTGATAGGTCCAGACGCACCACCAGCGCTCGGGCGCGAGCGCCACCAGCAGCAGGTGCGCCAGCGGCGCCTTGGACAGCCGCAGCGGGCGGGCGCGGTCGGCGGCCAGCAGCTCGGCCAGGCGGGCGTCCCGCTCACCGGCCGGCAGGCCGGTCCAGTCGAGCCGCTCGACCGGCAGCTTCACCTGGCGAAACACCACCTGCCGGGGATCGTCCCGCCCCTCCCAGACGAAGGCCGTGCGCAGGGCGGCATGGCGGTCCACGACCGCCTGCCAGGCCTGGACGAAGGCCGCGGCATCCAGCGCGGCGGTGATCTCGTAGCAGACCTGGCGCTGGTAGACGTCGTCGCCCGGCGCCAGCAGGGCGTGGAAGAGGATGCCCTGCTGCGACGGCGACAGCGGGTAGATGTCCTCGATCCGCGAGGGATCCATGACCGCCTCAGCCCTCCGGCGCCTCGAGCTGCGCGACCAGCACGTCGAGCTCGGCCGGACTCATGGCGGCCTGCGGGAAGCGCGGCGGCGGCAGGCTGGCGGCGGCCTGCCGCCGGCACTCCTCGACCAGCGCTTGCAGCTCGGCGGCGAAGGCCGCCGCGAGCCCGGCGATGGTCGCCTCGTGGTGCAGCCCGGCGCTGTAGCCGAAGCTGGTCTCGAGCCGGCCGCCGGCGATCGCCGCGCTGACCTCGAGCAGGTGGCCGCGGGGATCCCGCGGGGCGTGCTGCGGGCCCGCCGGCTCCGGCGCCTCCGCCAGCGCCGCGGCGGGCGCCGCCGCCGCCGGACCGCCGTCCTGGGCCCCGGCGCCGCCGATCTGGCCGAGGTAGACGAAGACCACGTCGGCCTGGGGCAGCGCGGCGAGCCGCCGCCGCACCTCCTCGTCGCCGCCGAGATAGCGCAGCAGGCCGTATCCCGTGCCCCTGCCGCCGGTGACCGGCAGCGCGCCGAGGCGTTCGGCGACGGCGCGCAGGGTCTCGCCGGGATCGCCGAGCGTCCCCTCGACGTCGAGCAGGACCGGGTACAGCGTGGTGAACCAACCGACGGTGCGCGACAGGTCGACGCCGTCGAAGAGCGGCTCGCGGCCGTGCCCCTCGACGTCGACCAGCAGCGCCGGCTGGCCGAAGCAGCGCGCGCAGGCGGCCGCCAGGGCGCTGAGCAGGACCGCGGTCATGTCGGCCTGGAAGTGCCGGGTCACTTCGAGGCGCAACGCCGCGGTCTCGTCCGGCGAGGAGCTGACCGCCACGGCGCGCCGCGAGGCCACGAGGTTGGCGCCGCCCGGCAGGTCGACCGGGATCGCCGGCGCGCCGGACCGCGCCGGCGCCAGCCAGACCGCCAGCTCGCCGGTCAGCCGCTCCGAGCGGGCCAGCTCCGACAGGCGCCGCGCCCACTCCTGGTAGGAGGTGGTCTTGGGCGGCAGCCGCACCGCCGCGCCGCGCGCCAGCTGGGCGCAGGCGGTTTCCAGGTCCTCGACCAGGATGCGCCACGAGACCGCATCCATCACCAGGTGATGGGCCACCAGCAGCAGGCGGGGAGGGCAGCCGGCGCCGCGGACCAGCAGGGCGGCGCGGAACACCGGCCCGGCGCCGAGGTCGAGGCTCGCCTGCAGCGCCGCCGCCGCCGCGGCCTGAGCCCGCTCCCGCGCCGGCGCCGGCAGCGCCGAGAGGTCGAGCTGCACCCATTCGCGGCCGCCGGCGGGGGCCGCGGCGGCGCCGACCTGCTGCCGGCCGCCGGCAGCGGGCGGCGGGAAGCGCAGGCGCAGGGCGTCGTGGTGGCGCACCAGGCGCTCCACCGCCGCCGCCAGCAGGCCCGGCGGCGGCGCCCCGCGCCAGGCGAGCAGCAGCGACTGGTTCCAGTGGCGAGCGGTGCGCAGCGGCTGGGAGAAGAACCAGCTCTGGACGGGGGTGAGCGGCGCCGGACCGGTGACCTCGCCCTGCTCCGCGGTGGCCGCCACCGCGCTGCCGGCCACCGCCGCCAGCTGCGCCACCGTCGGCTGCTCGTAGACCTGGGCCAGGCTCAGGTGGAGGTCGGCCCGCCGCGCCCTGGCGATCACCTGCAGGCTGAGGATCGAGTCGCCCCCCAGCTCCAGGAAGCGGTCGTGGATGCCGATCTGATCGATGCCCAGCACCTCGCCCCAGATCTCGGCCAGCACCCGCTCGACGGCGTTGCGGGGCGGCGCGTAGGGCGTCGCCAGCTGCGGCCGCGAGTGCGCGCGGCCGGGGTGCGCCGCCGGTGCGACGGCGCCGCCCGCCGCGTCCTCCTCGCCGGCCCGCAGCCACGCCGGGTCGAGCGTCGAGACCACCACCTCCGGGACGCCGAGGGCCAGGGCCTGCCGCAGCACCTCCACGCCCTCCTCCGGCGACATCCAGTTGGGCACGCCCTCGGCGACCGCCTGCGGCGAGAGCCCCATGGCGGTGCCGTACCAGCTGTCCCAATGGATCGCCACCGTCAGCGTCCTGCCGCGGCCGGCGCGCGCCTGCGCGAAGGCGTCGAGGAAGGCGTTGGCGGCGCTGTACTCGACGCGGTCGGGCAGGCCGACCAGCGACAGCAGCGACGAGCAGAGCACGAAGCAGTCGAGGTCCTCGCCGGCCAGCGCCCGCTCCAGGTTGCGGGCACCGTCCGCCTTGGGTGCGAAGACGGCGGCGATGCGGCCGGCCTCCTGGCCCTGGATGAGGCCGCCGCCGGGCACGCCGGCGGTATGGAACACGCCGTCGATGCGGCCGAAGCGCGCCCGCGCCGCGGCGACCGCGCGCTCCACCTCGGCGGCGTTGGCGACGTCGGCGCGGAGCACCAGCACCTCGCCCCCGGCCGCCTCGCAGTCGAGCAGGGCGAGGAGCTTGCGGCTCACCGCGTCGTCGCGGCCGTGCTCGGCGAGCCAGCCGTCCCAGCTCTCCCGCGGCGGCAGCGGCGACCGCTGCAGCAGCGCCAGCCGGGCGCCCAGGGTGCGTGCCAGCCAGCCGGCGAAGGCGAGTCCCATGCCGCCGAGCCCGCCGGTCACCAGGTAGACGCCGCGGCGCCGCAGGCAGGCGGGCAGGCCGGGCCGGCTGCGGGGCCCGGTCGACAGCAGCTCGCGCACCCAGCGGTGGGTGCCGCGATAGGCGACCACCGGGGCGCCGCCCAGGGCCGCCAGCTCGCCCGCCTCGAGCTCGCCGGCGAGCTCCTGATGGAGCTGCTCCGCCAGCACCCGGCACGGCTCGTCGCCCGGCTCGGCCAGGCGCAGGTCGATGCTGCGGCAGCTCACCTCGGGCAGCTCGCGCGGGATGACCAGGCAGGGACCGGCGAGCGTCGCCGCGTCGGGGCTGACCACCTCGTCGCCGAGCACGGAGTGCAGGCCGCTGGCGGCCACCGCCAGGCGCAGCGGCGGCAGCGCCGGCAGGCGACCGAGGGCCTGCGCCAGCCAGATCAGGCTCAGGCAGCCGAGGTCGCGCAGCTCCTCGGCGGCCACCGCGCCGGCCAGCTCGGCATCCGTCCGCAGGCCCCAGAGGTGGACGATATGGCCGGGCAGGCGGTCGCGCGCCGCGAGCTCCGCGAGCAGGGCGGCGTAATCGCCCGGCTGCCGCGGGTCGAGCGCGTGGCCGCCGCGGTCGTGGTCCTCGCCGTCGCCGCGCCGCCGCCCCGGCCAGACCAGCGACGCCTCCTGGCCGGCGGCCGCGAGCCGCGCCGCGAGGGCGGTGCCGACCCCCCAGGAGTCGGCGAAGATCAGCCAGCGGCGATCGCGCGGCGCCGCCGCCGCCGTCGCGGCGGCCGGCCGCGGCGGCAGCGTCCGCCGCCACGACGGGACGTAGAGCCAGTCGCCGGGATCGGGGCGCCGGACCGGCTTGCCCGCCAAGGCCGCGGCGCCGCCGGTGGCGGCGGCCCGCGCCGGCGCCGCTGGCGCGCCGGCATCGACCCAATAGCGCCGGCGCTGGAACGGATAGGACGGCAGCGCCGCCTTGCGCCGCCGCTCGGGCGCCGCGCGGGCCGCCCAATCGATGCGCACTCCCCCCAGCCACAGACGCCCCAGGGCCTGCAGCAGCCAGGCGTGATCGGACCGCCGCTCGCGGGGATCGCGCATCGAGGCGACCACCAGGTGACCGTCGCCGCACGCCGGATGCTGTAGCGCGGTGGTCGACAGCGCCTGGCCGGGCCCCACCTCGAGCAGCACCTGGCCGGCCTCGGCCAGCAGCTCGCCGAGGCCGGCGGCGAGGCGCACGGTCTGGCACATCTGGCGCACCCAGTACTCCGGGTCGGTGGCCTCGGCGGCGGTGATCCAGGTGCCGGTGAGGTTGGAGACGAAAGGCACCGCCGGCGGCCGCAGCCGAACGCCCCGCAGGGCGGCGGCCAGGCCCGGCGCCGCCGCCGCCATCATCGGCGAATGAAAGGCGTGCGTGGTCTGCAGGCGCCGCGACACCACGCCGGCCGCGGCGAGCCGCGTTTCGGCCGCCGCCACCGCCGCCTCGGGGCCGGCGAGGACCGCCAGCTGCGGTCCGTGCACCGAGGCGAGGGCCAGCCCGCCGCCGACCTCGGCCAGCAGCGGCGCGGCGGCGGCCTCGTCGAGCGCCACCGCCAGCATCGCCCCGCGCGGCAGGTCGTCGATCAGCCGCGCCCGCGCCGCCACCACCGCGGCGGCGTCCGCGGGCTCCATGACGCCGGCGGCGCAGGCCGCCGTGAGCTCGCCCAGGCTGTAGCCGATCATCGCCCGCGGCACCACGCCCCAGCTCCGCCACAGCCGCGCCAGCGCCAGCTCGAGCGCGAAGACCGCCGGCTGCGCCAGGCGCGTGCCGGCCAGGGCGGTTGCCGCCTCGCCCCCGCCGCCCGCCCCCGCGGCATCGCCGTCGCGACGCTCCCGGCGGCCTTCGCCGCGGCCCAGC